>QHRA01000156.1 GCA_003221295.1 Verrucomicrobiota bacterium
GGTTGAAGATGAGTGTTAAACCAAAAGCGGCGATCGCCAGCGAGAGGTAATGTTTTTTCATGATATTTATAGGTTGCATAGTTCAATTTTCTTTCTTTGAGGTTGTGACATCTGTTCGGCGCGTCTGTTTCGTGCCGACATAAATGTGCTTCTATCCCATAAAGCGGAAGCAGCTGGCCAAACCCACCATTCGGCCGAAAAATTTCCTCTGCATGCAGTGCAACGAAGAGCAAGGAGCCGCCGAAAGCGTCAAATAATGCGTTCTCGACCCGCCCGATCCATCGCATTAAAATGATCTCCGTATGGCGGCGGCCTCGTCAGTGCAGCAACAGGTCACTCAGCTTCTAGTGGCCTGGAGCCGCGGAGACACGGGCGCGCTCGATAGGCTGATTCCGTTGGTGCAGCCCGAACTGCATCGGCTGGCGCACTATTATATGAGCCGCGAAGGAGAGGGGCACACGTTGCAAACCACCGCGCTCGTCAACGAGGCGTATCTTGAGTTTGTCGACAAGACACATCCGCGCTGGCAAAACCGGCCACACTTTTTCGCTGTCGCCGCGCAACTAATGCGACGCATCATGGTTGATCACGCGCGCCGGCGCCACGCGCTTAAACGCGGTGGCGCAGCGCAGAGGGTGACTCTGGACGAGGCAGCGTTAGTAACGGAAACGCGGGCAGCGGAATTGCTCGCGCTGGATGAAGCGCTGGAAAACCTCGCCGTCTTCGATCCGCGCATGAGTAAGATCGTCGAGATGCGCTATTTCGGCGGGCTGACTAACGAGGAGATCGCGGAGGTGCTGAAGATACACCCCAACACAGTTATGCGAGACTGGAGCGCAGCGAAAGCATGGCTTTACGCCGCGCTCAGCGGAGAAGAACGTTGATGGAACCTGGGCGCTGGGCTCGAATCACTGACATCTATCATGCCACCATCGCCCGTCCACCGGAAGAGCGCGTCTCGTTTGTCGGCCAAGAATGCCACGGCGACGAGACCTTGCGCAGACAAGTTGAAGCGATGGTCAAGTCTCACGAGCGATCGGGTGATTTTATTGAGACGCCGGCCTTCGCCATTGCCCCCGAACTTCTAATTGAGGTACAGACGATCGATTTGATCGGTCAATCGATTGGGCACTACCAGATTGAATCATTGCTCGGTGCGGGCGGGATGGGCGAGGTCTACCTCGCCCGAGACGAGCGGCTCGGGCGCAAAGTCGCGCTTAAGCTTCTTCCAGAGCACTTGACGGCGGATGAGACGCAGTTGAGCCGGTTCAAAGCCGAGGCGCGGAGTGCCTCGGCTTTGAATCATCCGAACATTCTGACGGTCTACGAGATCGGCGCGGAGGGAAACCGCCACTTCATCGCGACAGAGTTCATCGAGGGTATAACTTTGCGCGCCTCGCTGACGCGTGAGCGAATGAATCTGCAGGACGCCCTGGAAATTGCCGTGCAAGTGGCCTCCGCGCTGGCTGCGGCGCACGAGACCGGCGTCGTGCACCGCGACATGAAACCGGAAAACATCATGCTGCGACCGGACGGCTACGTGAAGGTGCTCGACTTCGGGATCGCCAAACTCACCGAGCAACGGCCGGTACCAGACTTAGATGAGATTGGAACAACAGCAGTGTTGCAAACGCGAGCAGGGTTAGTGTTAGGCACGGCGCGCTATATGTCCCCCGAACAGACGCGCGGTCAAACAGTGGACGCGCGATCGGACATTTGGAGTCTTGGCGTAGTAATCTACGAGATGATCGCAGGAATCCCGCCATTCCATGGCAAGACGCCGAGTGACTGTATCGCGTCGATCCTGACGACGCAACCACCACCTTTGTCCGGCGTGCTGCCAGAGGTCCCACTCAACCTCGAATCCATTCTGCAAAAGGCTTTGCGCAAGAACAGTGATGAGCGTTACCAGACGATCAAGGAGATGCTGGCCGATCTTCGCAATCTCAAGGGGGAACTGGAAGCGGAAGGCTCCTCGCCGCAGACCAAAGCGCGTGCCGAATCTATCGTCAGCAAAATCAAACGTCACAAGCGGGGCGTGTTACTCACCCTGGCGGCGGCGCTCCTGGCGGCCGCGGCGTTTGCCTACTCTTTTTACTTCGTCGCTCCGGCGCCATCACCAAATGAAAAATCCATCGCCGTTCTGCCATTTGAGAATCGCAGTGAAGACAAATCGAACGCTTATTTCACTGACGGCGTCCAGGATGAGATTCTTACTCGCCTTTCCAAGATTAGGGATCTCAAAGTGATCTCGCGCACGTCCACGCAGCGTTATAAGAACAGATCTCAAAAACTCTCTGAGATTGCGAACGAACTCGGCGTCGCCAATCTCCTGGAAGGCAGCGTCCAGAAAACAAATGATCAGGTGCGCATCAACGTGCAATTGATCAGAGCCGCGAATGATTCACATCTGTGGGCAGAGACCTTTGATCGCAAACTGACCGACATTTTTTCGGTCGAGACTGAGGTAGCCAAAGCCATCGCCGACCAGTTGCGGGCGCATCTCACCGGTCAGGAAGAGCAAGTCATCGCCGCCAGACCGACAGACAATCCTGAGGCTTACGATGCCTACCTGCGTGGGCTGGCTTATAGTCTGAAAACAGCAAACACACCCGCCAACGCCCTTGGCGCACAGAAATATCTCAGAGAAGCGGTGAAGTTGGACCCGAAGTTTGCCCTTAGTTGGGCGCTGCTGTCATATGTTGATGCGCGCGGCTACAACTCACTATATCTTCAACCGACAGTCGCCCTCCGTGAAGAGGCGCGGCAGGCAGCCGAAACCGCGCTCACTCTTCAACCCAATCTCGGCGAGGCGCTGCATGCCAAGGGATTTTACCACTACGCCTGTCTGAAAGATTACGACACCGCGGTGCGTTACTTTGAGCAGGCACGTCAGCTCCTGCCGAATAGCAGCCGGATTCCTGAATCGCTGGCCTATGTCGCGCGGAGGCGAGGCCAGTGGGACCGGAGCGAGTCGTACTTCAACGAAGCCGAGCGGCTCGACCCGCGCAACGTTTTCCTACTCACCTCGCACGCACAATCCTACATGATACTTCGTCGTTTCCCCGAAGCGCTGCGAAAGTTTGATCAGGTGCTCGATATTACACCGGACGACCTGGATACGCTCGCGAACAAGGCGGCTATTGCACAAGCGGAGGGCGACCTTCCGCGAGCTGCTGCACTACTCGCTCCGCTGCATCCGAACGCCGACGACACCACCGCCTTGGAAATACAAGTTTACCAAGCGATCCTGGAGCGCCGCCCTGCACAAATCATCCCTCGGCTAA
>QHRA01000090.1 GCA_003221295.1 Verrucomicrobiota bacterium
CGCCCATGTCGAAGCGTCGATGGATTTTCCCGAGGAAGGAATTTCGCCGGATGATGTCATGACGATTCATAACCGCCTCGAGTCATTACGGAACGAGGTCGATAAATTAATTGCCACCGCTGAGACAGGGCGCATTTTGCGGGAGGGTCTGCGAGTGGTGATTTTCGGCGCGACCAACGCCGGCAAATCGAGTCTGCTCAATTGCATGCTCGGATTTGATCGCGCGATTGTGAGCGAGATCCACGGCACCACCCGTGATTCCATCGAAGAACGAATCAATCTGCGCGGCGTCGCCCTGCGTTTGTTCGACACCGCCGGCTTGCGCCCCCCGGAGAATCTGGTGGAACGCGAGGGGATCGAACGCACGCAACGCACACTCGAAACAGCCGACCTGCGTTTGCACATCGTCGATGCCAGCGCACCGCGTCCGGCCGATTTCGCGACTAACCCCGATGAGTTGCTCATATTAAATAAGAACGATCTGCCGGAACATGCTGACTGGTCGTCCACTGACGCGATCCGGATTTCATGTAAGACCGGCGGCGGTTTGCCGGAGTTGGCGGATAAAATTTATCGGTGTATCGGAGGCGCGAAACTAAATGCGGAGAGTCCGCTCGCGATTAATGCGCGCCATCGCGAACAGTTGCGTTTGGCGTCGAACGCGATCGCACGGGCGTTGACTGCGATCGACGCCGGAGCTACCCCGGAAATGTTTGCGATCGATTTGCAGGAAGCGCAGCGCGCGATTGATGAACTACTGGGTGGTGGAGACGAGGAAGCAGTGCGCGATGCCATTTTCAGCCAGTTTTGCATCGGCAAATGATGCGAATGATTCGCGCCAACGAATGATTCGCTGCCACAAATGATTTACGAGCGCCTTCTCCGCCCGCTTCTCTTTGCGCTCGACCCCGAAACCGCCCATCACTTCGCGCTCGCGATTTGCCGCGTCGCCGCACCGTTGCTTCCAAAAGCGACTGAAAAGACCTCGCCGGTGTCGGTATTCGGGCTGAATTTTCATCATCGCGTCGGGCTCGCCGCTGGTCTGGATAAAAATGGCGTCGCGCTCCCGGCGTGGGAAGCGCTCGGATTTTCGTTTGTTGAAATTGGAACTGTGACTGCGCAGGCGCAGCCGGGCAATCCGCGCCCGCGCATTTTTCGTTATCCAAAAGAACGCGCGCTGATCAATCGGCTCGGATTCAACAATGACGGCGCGGAAGTGATTGCCAATCGCCTTGCACATTTACGGGAGCACGGCGGTTGGCCCGGCATTCCAGTCGGGATTAACATCGGAAAATCGCGCGTCACGCCGAGAGAACGTGCGGTCGAGGATTATCTATTTTCTTTTCGTAAACTGCGGGCCCAGGCCGATTACATCACGCTTAATGTCAGTTCACCGAATACGCCGGGATTGCGCGAATTGCAGGGAGGTCAGCGATTGGATGAATTGTTGCGTGCGATCAATGCCGAGCGCGGAAATATGCCGCTGCTGGTAAAAATCGCACCCGATCTGGAGCCGGCCGCGGTGGATGAGATTGTCAGCGTCTGTGAGGCCAACAACATTTCAGGGATTATCGCGACCAATACCACGCTCGATCATTCGGCTATTGCTCACGACGAAGAAGGCGGGTTGAGTGGCGCGCCGTTGCAGCAAAAATCGACGGCGATCATCCGGCAAATCGCGACGAAAACAAAAATTCCAATCATCGGATGCGGCGGAATTCTTGATGCCAGCTCGGCCCGGGAAAAAATCGAAGCCGGCGCGAAGTTATTACAGGTTTATACCGGCTTCATTTTTCGCGGGCCGAAACTGATTCACGAAATCGCGAAGTTGTAGGCGTTATTTCAAGGGCTGAAGGGCGGAGCTCCTGCGACGCCGGAACCGCCAGTCCGGCTCGGACCGCGCTCGCGGGAGTTCGCTCCTGCACGACATGCGCGCGAAGTCAGGACGAACGGCGAATCAGGAAAAGGAGGTGGATCATTATGTTGCGTTGGGCTGTTATTTTTCTGGTGATTGCGCTGGTAGCTGCGCTCTTTGGATTTACCGGGATTGCCTCGGCTGCGGCGGGAATTGCGAAATTTCTCTTTTTCCTGTTCCTGGTTGTCTGCCTGGTGCTCTTTATCGCCGGAATGAGCGTGGCGAAAAGATTCTAGAGACATTTAATTTTGTTAAAAATGGCGGGGAAGCGCGCCGATGATCACGGCGGCAAGCTGGAAGCCTGACTTCCAAATGAGGCTCCAGCTTCTAGCGTGTCTCCTCCCAGCTGCAATCAGCGGGCAAGATGCCCGCTGGCCCCACAGCCAAGATGGCTGTGCTACGTCAGGCGCGAACTGGCTCAGCCGCGACGGAGCTCATTTGTTTCTCGTTCAATAACTCGAGATTTAACCCAAGTTCACGCAGCAGCTTCACATCGGCGGTGGCAGCGGGATTTTCCGCGGTCAGTAGTTTGTCTCCGAAGAAGATCGAGTTTGCGCCTGCGAAAAAACAGAGCGCCTGGCCTTCGCGCGTGATGCGCGTTCGACCAGCGGCAAGACGGACCCGGGCCCGGGGAATTGCGATGCGGGCAACAGCAACCAACCGGACCAGATCGAAAATATCTACCGGCGGGGCGTCGGCCAGCGGCGTTCCCGGCATCGCCATCAGGCAATTAAGCGGAACACTCTCGGGTTGCGGATCGAATTCGCTCAAGACTTCGAGCATGCGCAACCGATCATCCGCGCTTTCGCCCATGCCGATTATCCCGCCGCTGCACACCGACATGCCGCTGCGTTGCACTGCCCGGATAGTATCGACCCGGTCCTGGAAGGTGTGTGTGCTAACGATTCTTGGATAAAAATCGGGCGAGGTATCGATGTTGTGATTGTAAGCGGTGACGCCGGCGGCCTTGAGTTTCGCCGCTTCGTTGTCGCCGATTTCACCGAGGGTAACGCAGACTTCCATGCCGAGTTGGCTGACTTCGCGCACGATTTCGAGCACGCGCTCGAATTTCTCAGTGCCGTCGTGTACTCCGCGCCAGGCTGCCCCCATGCAAAAACGTGTCGCTCCCTGTGCCCGCGCTTGTTTGGCAGCCGATCGAATCCGCTCCAGCGGAAGCAAATCTTCGCGTTCGATGCCGGTAGTGTAATGGGCACTCTGCGCGCAATAAGCGCAATCCTCGCTGCATCCACCGGTCTTGATGCTAAGCAGCGAACAACGCTGCACCGATTCGCCGCGCCAATGTTCCAGATGAACCGCGCGCGCTCGCGAAATCAAATCAAAGAGAAGCCGGTGATAGAGGACCCGTAATTCAGCGAAGTGCATTCAGATTCAAGATCAGAGATTCCTCGACTTCGCTCGGAATGACAAGAGCAGCGTTGCTCAAATCAACAATCAAACCTCCAACATCAATTGACCCATTTGCCGCCTTCGGAGGTGAGGATGGGCAATTCGTCATCCATGAATTGTGTCTTGCCGAGCGCGCCCCACATGCGCGTGCCGGTCGCAGCGTGCCAATACTTGCTCATTTCTTCGCCGGTGTGACAGCCCCAGCTTTTCACAAATGCGCCTTTGGCAAAAATGCGTCGGTCGATTTTCGAAAGCTCGGTCTCGTGTAACCACGCTTTGGCGGAACTGTCGATCACGTTGCTATAATCGAACATGAAGCACGCCTTATTGGAATGGCCGAAGTATTCGAAGGCAGCAACCTTCAGCGAAGTGCGCGGTTGACCGTTATTAAGGTAATCGATCACGTCTCCGCCCTTGTTGAAGTAAACAAGACGCAGATTAAATTTGTCGCGCACGGAATTGATGTCCCCGATCAAATCGACTCCGTCCTGCTTAGCCCGCTCAATGTAGGCGGGCTTGTAAACCAGCCACGTTATCATCAGGTCCGGTCCAAACTGCTCGCGCAATTGCTCGGTCCGAATGCGGGCCGCATGCACGAAATTTGCCCACCAATGATCATGCGGCTGGGCCTTGTATTTCTCCCACTGGTTGAGGGAGACGCCACCGACCAGGATAATCCATTCGCCTTGCGGCACATTGGCCGCCGGGATTGGCTGCGCGAGGGCGAGCGCAAAAATTGCAGCCAATGGGAGGAACCGTTTCGTCATAACTGCCGAGCAGCACTATTTATGCTGCCGCATAGGTCGCGCAACTCGCTGGGTGCAGGCGAGAAATTCACTTGTCTCGAACGTTCTCAACTATGGAGAATCAGTGACGATGGTGACGTCGCTTGAACCTGCCCTAAAACCGCATCGTCGTGGGATTGAAGCGGCCATTATTCTGGCGCTCTCGTTTGTCGCGACTATCGCACTGCACGGGAAGATGCAACCCACAGTGCTCGGGGCCGAGACCGGATATTATCAGGTAATCGCTCATACCTCGCCCCGGCACGAACGCACATTGCTGCGGGGGTTTTGGACAACGAGTTCGCATGGGCACTACACGCCTCTGGCATTTACCGCGGAATTTTTATTTGCCAAACACGTTGGACTCCGCCCGAATTGGTGGCGAAACAGGCAGCTTTTTCTGGGCGCTTTGCTTATCTTCGTTTTTTTTGGTCTCATTCGAGCCGCCGCCGAACAGACCGGCGCGCCTCCTTTCGCCACCGCACTCCTGGCGGCGGCCATGACTTTAATTTTCGTGGCGCAACCCCTGATGCGGAACCTTCTGGAATGGCCCTTTCACAGTTTGCAAATCGGGTGGATGATTTTTGCGGCAGCCACTGGCTGGGCGTTGGTGCGGCTGCCGGGTTCGCCCAACAAGGATCGTCTCCTTTGGCTGATCGTGCTGACCGCCTACGGCTCGATGCATGTCCTTGGCCTGGGTCTGGCAGTTGTTACCGGAACAGTGGCTGTGCTCTCTCTTATTCTGATAGGAGCACTGACTGGCTCCTTCACGGAATTCAAATCACATCTGCCGACTCTGGTAGCGACCCTGATTTTTTTGGCCGTCGCTGGCTCCCTTCACACGCTCGCGATGATCGCGTTGAACAACGCGCCAGCTAACGCCGGACTGAATGCCGGTCGCCTTCCCGATTGGCATCAATTGGTCGGTTTGTACGCCTTATTGCCAATCTCGATCGTGGCCGGCCTTTTTGGTGCGAGCTTAGACAAAGGAGTAATTGACAGCGTGCTACACAGCGCGTGGCCGATTGGCGCTGCAGTCGTGCTAACCATTGGATTGTTTGTCGTTGTGCTGGCGAAGAGAAGCCGACAAATCTGCACGCGACCCCGCCTTGCCGCCTTATGTCTTGCATCGTTTTCCGGGGTCATGCTTGTCACACTCGTCGCCATGATTTCGATGCGGGAGATACGGGAACCGACTGGCGTTGGCCTTTTTGGATATCTGATTCGAGCGCGATATGTCTTGCCGCTTACAGTTTCCTGGCTCGGGATCGTTCTTGCAGCCCTGATGCTTTTATCTCCGCAGCGTCTTGTTTTCGTGGCCGTCGTTTCGAGTCTGTTCGCTGTTGGCGCAATTGTTGGCCACCGCAGCTACGAGTCTCATGTTCTGGCGCGGACAGCGCCACTGCATGGTGCCTCGCACATCCAGATTTGGCGGAACCTGGTGCAAATCGCGCACGAAGCGCGTGCTGCCAATCTACCTATTCCAAATATTCCGTTGCAATCGCTCTCTGGTTTTTCCTTTGTTGACTTCAAGTTTCTCGAGCCGCTTCTTCATGATGAACTTCATCTTCCGGAGAATGAACATGACTCCTTTCTCGATTGGACCGAGTGCCGCGAGCACCGGCTTGCTGAGTATTTGACGAAATGCCCGACTCTTTTGCCAACGGCCCAGCTGCTTAATCTTGACCTGCCGAATCCAAACCGCCCGTAGCCGATCTACCGACCGGAGGACTCGCCGCGGCGAGTCCCTCCAATTTACCAAATCGGATCGACCTCGTCGCGGATGAGGTCTTCTATCGTCTGGCGTTTGCGAATGAGCGCAACTTTATTCCCTCGCACCAGCGCCTCCGCCGGCAAGGGGCGCGAATTGTAATTGGAGGCCATGACAAACCCGTAGGCGCCAGCGCTCATGACCGCGAGCAAATCGCCCGCGCGCAACTCTGGCATTTCCCTATCCTGGGCAAAAAAATCACCGCTTTCACAAACCGGTCCAACGACATCGATCTTGTTTGTTTTACCCTCACTTCCTCCTCTCCCTGAGGGAGAGGATTGAGGTGAGGGCTCGGTAATCTTCTCCACCGGGACGATTTCATGATAGCTCCCGTAAAGCGCCGGACGGATGAGATCGTTCATGCCTGCGTCGATGATGGCGAATTTTTTCTCCGCCGTTTCTTTGATGTATCGAACACGGGTCAGCAAAATCCCCGCGTTCCCCACCAGCAATCGGCCAGGCTCGAGCAAAATCCGCAGCCCAAGTCTCGTTAGAGGCAGTAAAATTGCGTTGGCATATTCTTGGATCGACAACGCCCTCTTGCTCTCGTTCTTGCTCGACATCCCACCCCCACCTGGCGCTGCGCTTCCTCCTCTCCCTGAGAGAGAGGATTGAGGTGAGGGCATCGTCCGTTTTGTCCACCACGCTTCCTCGCCGCTCGCGATCGATGATTCGTAAACAATTCCCAGTCCGCCGCCGATGCTGAAAAATTGGATGCCGTATTTCGATTTCAATTCCGAAACCAGCGGCGCAATTTTTTCGATCGCAGCCACGAACGGCGCTGCTTCGGTGATTTGCGACCCGATGTGCATCTGCACGCCACGAATGGTCACGGCCGGCATTTTGCTCGCCCGCTCGTAAACTTTCGCGCCCCGTTCGAGCGCAATGCCGAACTTGTTCTCGCTCCTGCCAGTGGAGATGTACTGATGCGTCTGCGCCTCGACATCCGGATTCACTCGAAGGGCAATCGGCGCGCGTTGGTTTTTGGCCGATGCGATCTCATTGATGTAATCGAGTTCGGCTTCGCTCTCGACGTTGAAGGAATAAACGCCTTGTTCGAGGGCGTACTCGATTTCCTCGCGCGATTTTCCCACCCCGGCGAAAGTGCATTTCGCTGGGTTAGCGCCGGCCTTCAGCGCACGAAACAGCTCGCCACCCGAAACGATGTCGAAGCCGGCGCCGGCATTGCGCAACAAGCGCAAGATAGCTCGATTCGAGTTCGCTTTGACCGCATAGCAGATCAAATGGTCGAGATTGCCAAGGGCTTCATCCAGGCGCCGGTAATGATCGAGAACGGTGCCGGCGCTATATAAATAGAGCGGGGTGCCAAATTTCTCCGCTGTGACCGCGACATCGACTTCTTCGCAAAAAAGGCGGCCGTCGCGATAATGGAATGAATGCACGATTAGAATCTAATCGTATTCCTATTCCTACTCATAATCTTATTCCTTCGGGAGATTACCAACGAATAGGAATAGGATTACGAATACGAGCACGAACGGGATTTCCTGGGAGGTCCGAGCCGGACTGGCGGGCTGTGCGCTACCCGGAAAAGATTCTCAACACGAGATTCAGAATCCCGATCAGCGCCACGCCCGCAGAAAAGCTTGTTAGCACCAATTTTTTTCCGTGCTTCATCATCTCTCCCAGGACGGCGTGCGCGGCCAGATAGAAAAATCCGCCGCCGACATGGGCCATGATCAGGCCAAGCCAAAAGGGCGAAGCATTCGCTAGAAAGAAAAATCCAATTACGCCGCCGAGAAGGGTGGCTGCTTCAACTGCCGCCACCCAGCCGGCAGTTGTAAGGCGAAGGAAACCAGCGCCGATCAAAAGACTGCCGAGAGCGAATCCTTCCGGAAATTTATGAATGCACAAGGCCAGGAATAACGACCACTTCGCTGCCGTCGCCGCGTGAATTTCCCGCCCGATCCCCAATGCCACCCCATCGGTCGTACTATGAATTGCCAGCGCGACAATCAGCGCGGTCGCGATCTGACTGAAATGGCGCGTTGCATCCTCATCGAAATGGCTGGCCGCGCACGCGGGACAGACGTGATGAACATACTTACTGATAAGAAAGAACAGCGCGTAACCGGTTGCTGCCGCCAGCGTCGTCGCCCACCAAGTGCTGTTTTCCAAGCTCTCGGGAATAATGGCGAAGAGCGTCACGCCAAGAAGTGTTCCCGCGGCAAAACTGATCAATGCGCAAAGCGGTTTGTGCGCCAATCGCAGCAGCGCGCTGACGATGCCGCCGATAACGGCGAAGGCATAAGCCGATACGATCTGCCAAAGGATAATTTGTCCACTCACGTTATTGCTGTTTCTGCCGAAAATCGTTGCGCAATTAGAGATGGACGCTGAGTCGAAGTAAACGTTGATCAGCGCTGGCCGAGCCAACGCTCAAGAGGTGGCGAGCGATTCGTGATCTTCCCGGCAATGCTGCGTCTCGATGGTGACGTGAACCAACTCCTCGTGCTCCCGCAACAGGTCGCGATAGGCTTCACATGTTTTCGGCTCGTGCGCGACAATCGAGGTGAAATCAACGTTAAACCTGTCTCACTGCGATTCGTCGCATGAATCCGACTCCCGACACGATCACGAGCAAAACGCCAAACGTGCAAACGATCGCCGCGCCACTTGGCAGGTCACCATAGAATGACCAAAACAACCCACCAATTCCTCCAGCGGTGGCGATGATCCAGCCCAGCAGCAGCCGAGCACGCGTCCCGCGCGCCAAATTAATTCCGCAAACGGCCGGCACGATCAGGTAACTGAATACCAGCAGCACTCCCGCAATCCGAACAAAGATGGTCACGACCAAGCCGAAGCTGGCGTAAAAGAAAAAATCCCACCACCGGACTCGCAGTCCTTTTTCGTAGGCGCGATCACGATCGAAAGAGACGAGCAAAAAATTTCGCCGCAGGGTGAAATGGAAAATTCCAACTGCGACAAAAAGGGCGAAACATTTCCAAACTTCAAGCGGCGTCACCAACAGGATATTTCCCACCAGCATTTGTTTGATTTCTTCGTCGCCTTCCGCAGCGCGACTCAACAACAGCACGGCCGCGGCCGCCGCTACGACATATGCGATGCCGATGATCGCCTCCTGTGGAATTTGGCTGGCGCGTTTTCCAGTTAGGGAAAAAATCGTGCCGCCCAGAAGGGTGAAACCGAGCGCAATACCAAATGTGGTCCAGCCATGAAGATCGAGACGAAAGAGCAACGCCACGCAAATCCCGAGGGAAGCCATTTGCGCCATTGCAATGTCGACGAAAATAATGCCGCGTTGGACGACATGAAGACCGAGATAGACAAGCAACCAGGGCAAGAGGACGCAGGCCACGATCGGCCAGAACATTACCTCCCACATATCA
>QHRA01000181.1 GCA_003221295.1 Verrucomicrobiota bacterium
GTCCACGGCGGCGTTGGCTACGGCAAACAGCGCGAGGAATTGAAGCGCGGCGTCGATGTCGTCATCGCCACGCCGGGCCGCCTGCTCGATCATCTCGAGCAGGGCACGCTCCATTTTCGCGACGTCACGATTCTGGTGCTCGATGAAGTCGATCGCATGCTTGACATGGGATTTCTGCCCGATGTCCGGCGGATCGTCGAAAAAATTTCACGTGACCGACAAACGCTGCTTTTTTCGGCAACCTTGCCGCCCGAGATCGAGCGCCTGGCCGCGTGGGTGCTGCGCGAGCCCGAGCTGGTGGAAATCGGTGTGCGCCGTTCCCCGGCCGAAACCGTCACGCACGCCGTTTATCCGGTGGCGGCCGAACAAAAATTTGATCTGCTCATGGTGCTGCTCGAACGAACCAATTTTGACAGCGCGCTCATTTTTTCGCGAACCAAACACGGCGCCGATCGCATCGCGCACAAATTGAAACAGGGGAACCATTCAGTCGCGGTCTTGCATTCGAATCGCACGCAACGCGAACGGATCGAGGCGCTTGAAGGATTTAAGAGCGGCAAATACGAAGTGATGGTCGCGACCGATATCGCCGCGCGTGGGCTCGATATCGCCGGCGTCAGTCACGTCATTAATTACGATGTTCCCGAACACCCGGAAGATTATGTCCATCGCATTGGACGAACTGGTCGCGCACAAAATGTCGGCGACGCCTTCACCTTGATGAACGGAGAGGAGTTGCCCTCGTTGCAAGCGATTGAGCATTTCATTGGACAAAAAATTCCGCGGCTGAAGCTGGAGAACTTTCCTTACATTTACACCGTGCTGTTTGAACCGGAGGTCATCACTGGCGGCAAACGCGCCATTGGTGGCGGTCGCACCCATCGCGGGTACTCGTTTGGGCGAAGACGCAGGTGATTTCATTCGGCACGTAATCAAAACATCGATAAGGTGGATCGGCCGCTTCGCGGGCGATGCTAAACAGATGCGGCTACGCCGCCTAAATAACATCGAGCGCGGAGCGCTCGATCCACCTTCGGCCCACTAATCTTTGCATCATTAATCGACGGAGACATGACAGCACGTGTTTCTCGATTTTGTCATTCCGAGCGTAGTCGAGGAAGCTCTAGCTATTTTCTCCGTTAGGGACTGCGATTAAGAGGAACAGGGAGATGAGGAGGCAGAGATCTCTCGACTTCGCTCGAGATGACAAGAGTCACTTGCACCACTGATCCACCCAGTCGTTCACCGTTTTGTACCACAACCGCGAGTTCTGCGGCTTCAGCACCCAGTGACCTTCATCGGGGAAATACAACATTTTTGACGGCACTTTCAGCCGCTGAAGCGTGGTGAAAAGCTGGAAACCTTCACTGACATCGAGTCGATAATCATTCTGACCGTGTACCACCAGCGTCGGCGTTTTGAATTTGTCGGCGAAGAGATGTGGCGAAAATTTCCGATACAGCTCGCGCTGTTTCCACGGCAGCCCTTTGAATTCCCATTCCGGGAACCAAAGCTCCTCCGTCGTTCCGTAAGCGGATTCGGTATTAAAAGTGCCGTCATGCGACACGATGCACTTGAAACGATCGGTGTGGCCTAACAACCAATTGGCCATGTAACCGCCGTAACTCGCGCCGAGCGCGGCCTCGCGATTCTTGTCGATGAACGGATACGTCTTCTCCACATAATCGAGTCCCTTCATCAGATCGACATACGGTTTGCCGCCCCAATCGCCGCTGATCGAGTCGGTAAACTTCTGCCCGTAACCGGTCGAGCCGTGGAAATTGATCATCACCACGACGTACCCGTTGGCCGCGAACACCTCTGCATTCCAGCGATACGTCCACGAATTTCCCCACGCCCCTTGTGGTCCGCCATGGATCAAAAATTTCAGCGGATACTTCTTGTTGGGATCAAATCCCGGCGGCTTTACCATGAATCCCTGAACCTCCTCGTCATTCGCGCCTTTGAACGTGAAGGATTCCAACGGCTGCATGTCGATCTGCGACAACAGCGCGTCGTTCATGTGGGTAACGGCTTCATAGCGAACATCAGGATCAGCAGCGTCGCGTGCGCCTTCGAAGTCGTGTTTCCAAATTTCGTTCGGAGCCTGTGCCGACATTTGCGAAAAGAATAACGTTCCATTGACCCAAACTAGGTCATCAGCATGAATTAAATCCTTCTGGTTTATCTGGGTGATGCGGACACCTTCTGCAGCGCCAACAGCGGCTAGAGAAACGAGTGAGGCTCCGTGATCTTCAGAGCTAAAGAGAATCGAGTTTGAATCGAGCCACGTGAAGCTGCCAACCGACCGATCAAGTTTCTCCGTCAAATCTTGTATTGTCCCAGATTGTCGATCGTGCACGAAGAGCCGCCATTTATCGGCTTCGAAGCCCCCGCGCGCTTGTGAGCGCCAGGCGATGTATTTTCCATCCGGCGAATAGAGCGGCGTCGAATCGCTGCCGGGGCTTGTGGAAATTTTCTTGGGCGTGCCGCCGGCCATCGGCACGATGAAAATTTCGTTGTTCGTGCTGGTGGCCTCCACTTCGTCGATGTTGCTGGTGTAAGCCACTTCCTGGCCGTCCGGCGAAATCGCATACATGTCCTGTCCGCCGAGATGGAATGGCGGGACATCGTGATCGCCCGGCGTTAGATCGCGCGGCTCGCTCTTACGTAGCATAGGCATCTTGCCTGTGGGGCCACCGGACATCTTGTCCGGTGTTTGAGACGCGGTGGTCGAAACGCCTTCGCTGGAAGATTCAGCAGGCGAGACGCCCGCTGTCCCCACAGACAAGGTGTCTGTGCTACTAACATCAGCGCCGACGACAAACAGATGGCTGCGCTTGAACTCGGTGTAGGTGTTCCAGTGCCGATGGAACAAACGCGTGAAAACCTTCGCTTTCACTTTGCTTTTCTTCAGCTCGTCATCGCGGTGCTTGTTGCACGCATCATCAGCGCACTCCGGATACACCGCCGAGACGAACACGATGTTCTTCCCGTCTGGCGACCAAATCGCGCCATCCGCGCCGGTCGAAATGTTGGTCACCTGATGCGGCTGACCAACGAGCATACCTGCGCCTGTATCAAAATCGCAAATCCAAATCTGCGTCAGATCGGTCGGTTTCGATGTCCATATGAGCTGTTTCCCGTCAGGCGAAAAACGTGGCCGTTCCTCATGGTTTGGGGTCGGGTTGAGCCGGCGTGAGTCGCCCCCTCGCGCTGGCACGATCCACAAATGCGAGATTTTCCTGTTCGGCTCGAGATCGACATCTTCGCAATCGAATACGACCCATTTTCCATCCGGCGACGGCACCGGCGCGCCGACGCGTTTGAGCTTCATCATGTCTTCGAAGGTGAATGGATGTTTGCCGCTGGAGAGACCAGGCGCTGGTGTTTGCGCGAGGAGCGAACTTGTGAGCACGAGACTGACTGCGACAAAAACTTTCATTAGCGGAAACGGTCTCGCCGAATTCGCGGACATGCAAAGGGTAGCGTAACGCGTCTCCTTTCTGGGGGGAGCACAGGCGGCCAGCCTGTAGTTGCCGGCAGCCTTGCCGGCAACAGGCGCGCGAAACTCTACCAAATAGCGTACGCGGCATCTCGGCAAGCTGCCGAGATGAACAGGCTGGCAGCCTATGCTCCCCAGAGTTCAGCGCGCGAGCCGCAGGGAGTTAATTATTCGCTCGATCTACGCGCGAAACGCTTCGCGAACCATTTGCATGCGCAACCTTTCGACGCGCTCAAACTGATCGTGCGCGCGCTTTTCCAGCTCACTGAAATCACTTCCTTGCAATGCCGGAAAATTCGCCTCGATCGCGGCCAGCGATCGCCACAAAAGCTGCTTGCCGGAAATTCCGAGCGCCAGTCCTTCCAGCGCTTGAAGCAGCTCTGCACTGTCGTCCGCATCCCCGATTTTTACCCGACTAAATTTCTCGGCCAGCCACGCACCGGCCTTGCGCACGGCGCTTTCCTTGGCTCCGAGTTTCCGAATCAAATTGCGCAGCGTTTCTTGATCGGCCTCAATCTCATCGCATAGATCGCGAAAGATTTTTCCGAACCGGTCTTCCGAATGATGCTCGATCAGATCGTCGAGTAATTCGATCGCCGCGACCGAACCAGCCAGATGATCGTTGAGATAAGTGTGGAGACGCTCACGGCCCGGCGATCCCTGTTCGCTCACAAGAACCTATCGCACCTGGCGACGGACGAGGTCGCGTCATTAATACATGGAGGGGCGAGCTCCCGCGAGCCCGGTCCGGGACTGGCGGTTCCGGCGTCGCAGAGCGCCGCCCTCCATTACCTGCAACGCGCCCCCAAGTTAAAACGGTAGCGGCAAACGGTCGGGCGCGATCCACGATTCGCGCGCGGCATGTGAACTGATAACGCTGCGCGAATAATGCGCAGCAATCGGATCCGCTGCGATCCAGCGCTCCACGATCAAATTGATTCGGCGCCACAACGGCATGTCGCGGTAATGAGTGGTCGCGAGATGATCGAGCAGCTTCATCCAAAAACGCGTCACGGTTTCGTGATAAACATTAACGCCGTGACGCTGCGTGAATTTTTGCAGCATCTGCCGCATGCGCACGGTCGCGTCATCGAGGGGGGCTTCAGCCAGATAAGTCAAAGCCACCGCGATGTGGGCGCAGTGGTGGAATTGCGAAGGCAGAATGGTCGCTTCCTCGAAGGCGCGCACCAGCACGCGCACTTCCTCGTCGTTTGTGAAATCGCGAATCTTCGTTTGCAACACTACCCGGCGGGCGCCAATCGCGTCCAGAGAAAGAGGACAATAACGGCGCCGATGACTGACATGATGAACCCGGCGGGATGAAAGGCCGAGCCCGGTTCCGGTTTGGAAAAGAGCCTCGCAATTAATCCACCGACAACGCCGCCTACGATCCCGAGCAGGGTCGTTTTGATCAGTCCCATGGCTTGTGCGCCCGGCATGACAGCGCGCGCGACCAGACCGACAACGAAACCAACAATGATGTGCCAGATGATGTGTAGCATAGGTTTTTTGCGGTTAGATGCCGCGACAGTACATGGCCGAGTCGCGCGTGACCATCATTTTTCCGTGCCTTAGCCGATGCGTTTCTCGCGCTCGCCACCGTACCACATGTCGAGCCTTTTCCGCGACATCACTCCGCGCGGACCGCCGAAAATCAAAGAAAGAGAGCGGGTAAAAATTTTCCAGCCTGAATACATCCGCAGTTTTCGGCCCGAGGTCATGGCTGGTTCGCGCAATAGCCTGAATCGTCCCAGACGTTTCAGGGCGATGGTAAAAAAGATTTCTTCGCTCGCAAAATAGATCTCATCGAAGCCGCCGACCGCCAGAAAGTTCTCTCGCGTGGTGAAGAGGAACGCGCCGGCGCCGAGGTTGAGTCCAAAATACAGAGTAGTAAAAACGCGGAAAAAGATTCTGCCCCAGAGCGGAATTTCACGATCAGTCGCCAGCCGCGCACCTCCCCCGGCACAACCGCTCTCGAGCGCTTCCACTGCGCCGCGCACGTGTTCTGGTCCGATCCGGGTATCAGCATCGACGAAAATAAAAATGTTGCCGCGCGCAGCGGCGGCTCCCGCGTTACGCGCGGCGGCGATTTGTCGACGCTCGATCGAAATCAAGAGCGCCCCGAATCCTTCCCCTATTGGGCCCGTTGCGTCGGTCGATCCATCATTCACCAGCACAATCTCGTGCTCATAACTGGTAGCGGCAGAACGAATGGCGCGAAGCGTTCCCGGCAGTTCCGCTTCTTCATTATAGGCCGGCACAATGAACGAAATGACAATCCCGGTGGTCGAAGGCTCGGTTGCTTTGTCCGCGGACGCTGGATTCACTTCTTATTAAACTAACGCGAAATACTTTGTGCGACTCCTATACTGTTTGCTTCTCGCAGTTGCGATTTTCGAAACCGGCTGCGCCGCCCAGCAGGAAGCGTCCGATCCAATGTTGCAACGCGAAGATTCAAAAGTTCACGACGAGGTAGGCGTCGCCTATGGGCAGGGCACGATTCGAACGCGTTGATTCGGGCAGCGACGAGCACGCAATTTTCTAATTCAGAAAACGGATCGTGAGCGGATAACGATAAAAATTTCCTTCGCTCGCGCGGATGGAGGCGATGATGACAAAGACGACGTTGAGAACGTGCAGGATCGCGAGCAAAGCGAATCCGATCAGCACCAGGCACAGAATGCCAGAGATCACCGAGTAAATGAGCATCGAAAGCTGGAAATTGATCGATTCTTTTCCGTGCGCATCGATTTCGGGAGAATCGCCACGTTTTACCAGCCACACGATTAAAGGCGCCAGGATGTGACCAGCCCAGGGAACGAAGAATCCGAGGAGCGCGCTAGCGTGGCAAAGAACGTTCCAGGTCCGGACATCAGCTGACGAAGAAGACGTAGGAGAAGGCGGGGTCGTTTCCATAAGTAGAATAAGCGTCTCGCTTCTTTCCAAAGAACGCAAGCAGGAGTAGGCTCACGCTTCGCCGACACCCTCGGTGCAAGGCACCCCCGCTTCTTGCTTTTCTTCGAACGCCACGATCAGCGGGCAAGATGCCCGCTGGCCCCACAGCCAAGATGGCTGTGCTACAACGGTTCAGGCTTTCACTCGCTCGATGTGTGCACCCAGTTCGCTCAGCTTTTCATCGAGATGTTCGTAGCCGCGATCGATATGATAAACGCGGCTCACTTCGGTGATTCCGTCGGCCTTCAGTCCCGCGAGCACCAGCGCGGCTGAGGCGCGCAGATCGCTCGCCATCACCGGCGCGCCGGTCAAGCGCTCCACGCCCTGAATCACCGCGGTTGAGCCTTCCATTTGCACCTGGGCGCCCATCCGTTTTAGCTCGGCCACGTGCATGTAACGTTGCGGGAAAATATTCTCCGTGATCACGCTGATTCCCTCAGTGGTGGAAAGCAACGCGCACATTTGCGCCTGCATGTCGGTCGGAAATCCGGGGTAGGGCTCCGTCGTGATTTCCAACGGCTTCGGCGCACCGTTTGGTGAAACGGTTATGGCTTGGTTCTTCGCTTCGATTTTAAATCCGCAACCGCTCAGTGCATCGGTAATTGCCGTGAGATGTTTTGGCTCAACTCGATTAACGGTCACTCCGCTGCCAGCTATTGCGCCAGCCACCAGAAAAGTGCCAGCTTCGATCCTGTCGGGAATGATGTCGTGCTCGGCTCCGTGTAATTCGCTAACGCCCTCGACGATTATTCTTCGTGTCCCGGCGCCCTCGATTTTCGCGCCCATCTTATTGAGAAAATCAGCCAGGTCGCAAACTTCGGGCTCTTGCGCCGCGCCTTCGATTACGGTTGTGCCTTCGGCGAGAACCGCCGCCATCATCACATTATCGGTGCCGAGAACAGTCGGTCCGAATTTGCCGCGCAAATTAATCACGGCGCCGGCTAGTTTCGGGGCAAAAACTTTCACGTTACCGCCCTCCACTCGCACCGCGGCGCCGAGGGCTTCGAAGCCCTTCAAATGCAAATCGATTGGCCGATCGCCGATGACGCAACCTCCCGGCAGGGAAACGGTCGCTTCCTTGCAACGCCCGAGGAGCGGGCCGAGTACGCCAACCGACGCTCGCATTTTTCGCACAACGTCATACGGGGCGACCGATTGCACTTTGTCGGCGGTGACGGTGACAATCCCGCTGGCCCGTTCCACTTGTGCGCCGAGATGGATGAGAATTTGCAACATGTAATGCGTATCGCTCAGGTCGGGCACGCGATGGATCGTGCACGGCTCACGCGTCAGCAGGGTCGCGGCAAGAATGGGAAGGGCGGAGTTCTTAGAACCGCTGATCTTGATGGAACCGGCGAGGGAATTCCCGCCATGCACAAGTATCTTATCCATACCGGGCGAAGAGAAAACGCGTTCTACCTGAATAATCGTTTTTCGCCTCGATGTCGCCGTAATTTTTATCGCGCAAAAGGTCAATTAGGGCGGGTTCCTGGCCGAGCCCGATCTCCAGCGCGAGCAACCCCTTGCGGCTCAGGTGCGATGGCGCCGTCTCAATCAATCGGCGAATAATTTCATCGCCCTTCTCGCCGGCAAAAAGGGCGACTTCCGGATCGCGCAAAACTTCGGGCGCGAGCTGGTCGCGATCGTGGCGGGAAATGTAGGGCAGGTTCGCAACGATTAAGTCGAATTTCCCATCGACATTCTCTAACAAGTCGCTTTTGATAAATTGAACACGAGCGATTCCAAGTTGGACGGCGTTTTCACGCGCTAGCAAGAGGGCCTCATCAGCGATATCTGTTGCGACAATTTCCGCTTCAGGAATTTTTTTCGCCAGCGACAGTGCAATTACCCCGGAACCAGTCCCGAGATCGACGATTCTCGATTCACGATTCACGATTCTCGATTCAACCAGTCCAACAAATTCCTCCGTTTCCGGTCGTGGGACGAGCGCACGTTTGTCGCAGAGAAAGATGTTTCCGCAAAATTCGACCGTGCCGAGCAAGTGTTGGAGCGGCTCGTTTTGCCCTCGCCGCCGGACAAGCTCGCGTAAAGGTGCCAGTTCGGGCTCGGCGAGATCGCGCTCGAACTCGAGATAAACGTCGAGCCTTTTCCGCCCGAGTGAATGCGCCAACAAATGCTCGGCGTTCAAGCGCGGATTTTCGATCCCGCGTTTTTTGAAGTAGGCGGCGGTCGACTGCAGGACTTCTAGGACTGTCATTTTGTCATTCTGAGCGAAAACGCCACCCCGGCTTGGAGCGAGGAATCCCCTGCGAGACCCTAACGTTAACGCCGCAGAATCCCTCGACTGCGCTTCGCTCCGCTCGGGATGACATCAGTTCGTCAGCGCGCTGTCTTTCAATCGTTCGGCCAAATCGGCAGCTTGCAGCGCTGAAATCATTTCCTCGAGCTCGCCTTCCATAAACCGGTCCAGATTGTAAAGAGTGAGCCCGATGCGGTGGTCAGTGACGCGGTTCTGCGGAAAATTGTAAGTGCGGATTTTTTCTTCGCGGCCGCCCGATCCGATCTGACTCCGGCGATGGGCGGCATATTTCTCCGCTTCTTCACGTTGTTTGGTTTCGAGCAATCGCGAGCGCAAAACATTGAGCGCTTTCTCCTTGTTCTTTTGCTGGCTCCGCCCGTCCTGGCAGCGGACGATTGTACCCGTGGGAATATGCAAAATCTGCACTGCGGAGTCAGTCGTGTTTACGCCCTGGCCGCCTGGTCCGCCGGAGCGGCAAACTTCGATACGAAGTTCTTCGGGTTTTAATTCCAGATCGATTTCCTCCGCTTCCGGCAAAACCGCGACCGTGGCGGTGCTGGTATGAATGCGCCCCTGCGCCTCGGTTGCGGGCACACGTTGGACCCGGTGCACCCCACTTTCGTAACGCAATTTTCGAAAAACCGATTCGCCACTCACCTTGAAAATCACTTCCTTTAATCCACCAAGCTCCGATGGACTCGAGTCCATACTCTCGATTTTCAATCCGGCTGACTCGGCATAGCGATTGTACATTCGATATAAATCGGCGGCGAAAATGGCCGCCTCGCTCCCGCCCGTGCCCGCACGGATCTCAATGATGGCATCGCGATTTTCATTTTCGTCCGGCGGAAGCAAAGCCACCTGCATCTCGCGTTCGAGGTCGGCGACCCGTTTTTCGAGCGCTGGAATTTCTTCCTGCGCCATTTGGGCCAGGTCGACGTCGGTCGAGTTGGCGAGTTCGCGATTGTCTGCCAGTTGCATTCGCGCGCTCGACAATTCGTTCCATTTCGCCAGTAACGCCTTTACGTTCGCGTGTTCCCGCATGATTTCGCCAGCACGATTGCGATTTTCGAAAAGGGACGGGTCGGCGATTTCGCACTCGAGTTGTTCGAAACGCTCGCGTTTACGTTGAATGAGAAGATCAAAGTCCATGATTGTTGTAGCGGTGGCTGTGTCAGCCGTTGGCGTAGGCGCTTGGCACAAGCGCCTCTACATTCAGCTAAGCCTTGCCGGCGCGGGCGGCCTTGGTGCTGCCGTAACGACGCGCGAATTTTTCCACGCGCCCGGCGGTGTCGACGAATTTTTGTTCGCCGGTAAAAAACGGATGGCAGGCAGCGCAGATGCCGATTTTAATGTCTCGTTTGGTCGAGCGGGTGTGATAAACCGCGCCGCACGCGCAAACGATATCGGTCTCCTGATAATCGGGATGAATGTCCGCCTTCATGTTGAAAAACGAGCAGAGAGCTTAGCCGCGAAAGGGCAAATTCGCAAGTGAGGACGACATTAGGCGATCCGATTCTCGAGGCGTGGGAAGAGACGCGCCAAAAAAATCGCCAACGCGCCGCCATTCTTGACGCGCAGGAGAAAATTGCGCGCACATTTTCTGAAATTGAGGAACGCGCAGATCATTATGCGCGCCAACTTGAGACAATTGGGCCCGGCCGGGTCTGCGCCATCCAAATCGGCAATCATCCGGATTGGCCATCATTATTTCTAGCGTGCCTGCGAAGGCAACTGGTCGTTCTTCCGCTAGAACAAACGATCAGCGATGAACAAAAGCAAAGCGCGTTCGAAATCGGCCGCGTTGTAGCTGCCGCCGTCGCCGGCGGCAGAGACGTCCAAATTCTGCCGCCGGCGACGGCGGCAGCTACAACGGAGATTAGGGCGAACGATTGGGGCAACGATCGACCCTCGCTGTTGAAGCTCACGTCTGGGACGACCGCCGCGCCGCGCGCGGTCCGTTTTCGCAGCGAACAATTGCTGGCCGATTGCGAGAACATTTGCGAGACGATGGGCATCAGCCCGCGCGACTTGAACTTTGGCGTCATCCCAATTTCGCATTCGTATGGCTTCAGCAATTTGCTGACGCCGCTCATCGTGCGCGGCGTTTCGCTTGCGCTCAGCAACGATCGGATGCCGCGAGCAATCATCGACGGCCTCGCCGCAACTCGCGCGACCGTTTTTCCGGGAATGCCGGTTTTCTACCAGTCGTTTTGCGAAATGAGCGAGGCGCCATCGTTGCCGGATTTGCGGCTTTGCATTTCGGCCGGAGCCCCCTTGCCGCCGGAAACAGCGCAAGGTTTTTGCGGAAAATTCGGACGCGAGATCCACTCCTTTTATGGCGCATCGGAGTGTGGCGGGATTTGTTACGTCCGTAAAGCGCAGCCGGTTCCGGGCTTTGTTGGCGAGACGCTGTCCGGAGTTGAGATTGAACAGGTCGATCCCGACAAGGGGGCCTCGCTCATTCGGGTGCGAAGTCGAGCGGTGGCTGCCGGTTATTTCCCCGAGCCGGATGAAGCCAAACTGGGCCACGGCATTTTTATCCCGGATGACTTGTTGGAAAAAACGCAGGGCGGTTACCGGATCGTCGGACGCAGCTCAGACTTGATCAACGTTGCCGGCAAAAAAGTGCATCCAGCGGAAGTGGAAGCTGAAATCTTGCGCTGCCATGGAGTGCGAGCGGCGATTGTTTTCGGTCGCGAATCGGAGCGTCGGAATGAAGAAATTGCGGCCTGTGTGGTAGCGAAGGGCTTGACCGAGAGAAAATTGCTCGCGCATTGTCGGGCGCGGCTGAGTAGTTGGCAGGTGCCGCGCCGCATTTATTTCGTGGAGGCGATCCCGGTAAATGAACGCGGCAAAAGCAGCCGACGCGAGCTGGCCCGGCGCTATCCGGTCGTTCGCTAGCGCAAGTTGAGAGAGAGAAAATGCTTTTCATTTGCCGAGAAGCATAAATTGTTAGAGGCAGCGCGTTGGCAGTGGGACATTTCTTGCGGCGGCGCGCCTTTTTCCCAGTGAAAAAATCTTCTGCTCGGACTACTAAACGCGAAGAGCGCATTCTGGTTCTAGAGCCAGACGAAGCATTGCTCTCGTCAATTTTGAGCGCGTTGCACGAGGTTGCGCCGGAAGCGGTGGTCGATGTAGCCCACGATCTGGACGAGGCGCATCGCATTGTCCTGGATGATCGGCCAGATCTGTTCGTCCTCGACATGGATGCGGCCGAGGATTTGGGTCAGGATTTCCTGCTCGATTTGCGCACCAGCCATCCGAATGCGCGCGCAATCATCTTAACGGCGGTGCACCTGCCGTCGCAGCGCGAACAAGCTGCCGGGATCGGCGCCATTCATTTTTTGGAAAAACCATTTTCGCATTCTGACTTCGTAGATTTGGTGCACGCGCTCCTGCGACCGGCTGACGAAGAAGAAGGCGCAAAGTTCCAAGGTACGCTAAGTGATCTGCATCTTTCCGATATCATCCAGCTAAAATGCATGAGCGGCGCGACATCAGCGCTCGAATTTACCGGTCCGGCGGGCGAGAAGGCGCGGGTTTATTTCGATGAAGGTCAGGTCTGTCATGCAGTTACCCCGGGGCGCGAAGGGATTGAAGCTTTCAATGAAGTTGTAAGCTGGAAGGGGGGAAGGATTTCGGAAGTCTTCGGCGAGGAAACGCCCCCGCGCACGATCGATACCGATTGGCAGTTTCTTTTGATGGAAGCGGTGCGCAAAGTTGATGAAACCAGCGCACTGCGGGAGCGCCGGAAGAATATTCGCCCCTCACAGCGACACCGGATTTTGGTAATCGACGACAGTTTGATGCTTTTAGGTTTCGTCGAGGAAATTCTGGCCGAGGCCAACTACGATGTAGTAACGGCCGGGACAGCGCAGGAGGGTTTACACGCTATCCGGGAGCAAAAGCCCGATTTGATCCTGCTTGATTATTTGCTCCCCGATTTGCGCGGTGATGAAGTTAGTCGCCTCCTCAGCGAAGATGAATCGACCGCTGACATCCCCGTGCTTTTTATGTCCGGTTTCGGCGCCGACTTACAAAATGCGCCGTCGAATTTTGCCAACGTTGTTGGGGTTCTCAATAAACCATTCACCTCCGATTTACTCTTGAAAGCGGTCGAGCAACCTCTGCCTAAAATTGCCACCGAAGAAGGCGCGGAGCCGGAGCCTGCCCTCGAGTCGGCAATGAGCTCTGAGTTCACCAATGTAATTGGTGGGGAAGTGGAATCGCCTGTTTCTTCGTCGCCGCTTTGGAACGAAGGGGCCTTTGCTCAGCCGCCATCAGAGCCGACGCACGCTGGTTTCGGTGATCCGAATTTTCCCGCTCAACCGACTACTTACTTTGCCGTGGCCCCGATCGATTCGGGATGGGCGGCGAATATTTACTTTTCCGGCAACACCGATTTTTTTTCCTTCAGTTGCGCGCTGCGAGTGATCGGCAGGGAAAAACTCACCGGGGTGCTTCATGGTTACTGGACGAAGGAGAACGTTGAGCTGTATGCGCGGGACGGAAGAGTTCTGCTGGTGACGACGCGCGATGCCGAGCTTTACTGCTCGGAAGCCCCCATTACGTTGGTCAACATCGACGCCGAACGTGTATCACAAGCACGGGCGACCCAATCGCAGACCGGTTGCCCATTGTTCGTCTCTCTCATGCGCGAGGACCTGATCTCGCGCGATCCGGCCCTGCAATTGATCCAGCATTATGGGCAAAAACTTTTCGCGCAGCTTTGGAGCACACCACGCGTCCGGTTCGCATTTGAGCAAACGAACGAGCTGCCCGATTTCACCGACAACGTGCCTGCGGACGAGGACATCGAGCACTGGATGCTGGCCACGCTGCGCTTTGTCCAGGTGCAGGATCTTGCCGACAAAGCCAATTACGACCCGGCCTGGATTCCCGCTTATACGCGCGATGGTTTTGAGCGTATCCAAAAGCTGCGGCTTACGGTGGCCGAAGCGCAATTCGCCTCGCAATTCAATGGCACGCGTTCCATCGCCCAGATCGCGCGCAATCTTCGGCTGGATCTGAAATTCGCCCGCTTAACCCTCTTCCGTTTCGTTGAGCTCGAGATTGTCGAATGCTGGCCCTCGGCTGGTTCCGAAAAGGCGACGCGCGGCGGCGTTTTCAAACGTCTGGGCCGATCGATAGGGATCGGGGAGTAAATTCTTACCTGTCCAAGGCCGCGCGATGAAACGCAACGTGCTCGTCGTCGACATCGGTGGCACGCACGTCAAACTGCTGATGTCGGCGAAGGACAAATTGAAATTCGATTCCGGACCGGACATGACGCCGCGCGATTTCGCAAGGAAATTTCACGAGACCACTGCGGAGTTAAAGTTCGTCAGCGTCTCAATCGGGTTTCCTTCAGTAGTCCGCGAAGGTAAGATTGTGAAAGATCCCAAACATCTCGGCAAAGGTTGGATCGGGTTCAATTTTAGCCGGGCGCTGAAAAGGCCAACCCGCGTCATTAACGACGCCGCCATGCAGGCACTCGGCAGTCATATTCGCGGCCGCATGCTTTTCCTCGGGTTGGGCACAGGGTTGGGCGCGGCGCTGGTTTGGAAGAATAACCTTTTACCGCTCGAGCTCGGTGATCTGCCCTACCGTGATCATCGCAAAATTGAAGACTGGCTCGGCATAGAGGGGCTGGAGCACCTCGGCGAAAAAGCGTGGCGCCGGGAAGTGCTTTACTGCGTGACCCGGCTAAAGCTCTCTTTTGTCGCCGATACCGTTGTCCTCGGTGGCGGCAACGTGAAAAGGATGAAGCAATTGCCGCGCGGAGTGAAGCGAGGCGATAACCGCAATGCATTTCTTGGCGGTTGTCGTTTGTGGGAAACCGATCGCAAAACAGGAAAACCACGCTGGCGAATTTTGTAAATTCTAGCACCCCTGCAGGCTTGCGGAATGTGGCCCTTCGTTAGTTCTCCTTCACAAACTTTTTGGCGTTCCAGGTAAATTTGCCCACCACTTCTCCGCTCTTTTGATACACAGCATGAGAGATCCCAAAGCGGCGGCCATTCTTCTGGTGACGCCAATGTTGCGTTGTTTTTCGCAGTGTCCGAACCAGCCAAGCTGGCGTTTTCAGCGAGCGCGTGCTGCGATCTTATCGGCAAGGTAAGTGGCGAAATAACCGTGATAGCGTGCCTGCAGTTCGGGCCGCTGCCAATCTTTGCCGGTAAGAATGCGACGGCAATTGGGCGAGCCGCATTTGCATCCCATTTCGTAGCTGTCGTCGTCAGACACGCACCAATCATGGGTCAATTCTTCCCCAGCACGAATATCGCGAATGCTGACGAACGTAATGTTACCGCGCAGGCCGAGGTTGGCGTCGCAGGAATGATTACTGTAGAGCATGGAACCCTCCCGTTGTGCCTGGGTAACCGGCGCGATGAATAAATCATCGCCAATTTGGATCTCGACTGGCCCAAGCCTGGGCGTGACTTCGCGTTCCAGAAAATCGCGACTGACGATGTGACCGCCCTTGACCATCACTATCTCGCCTTTAGCAATATCGGCGACAGCAAATAGCCCTTTGCCATGAATGGGACTTTGCCGCACTTCGGTTTTGGGCGAGCGCCAGGAAAGCGGAGTTTCATTCACAGGAGTTGGTTACACCAATGGCGATGATGCGAAAAAGGAAAACGAACCCTGAAAGCTTCTCGCTTATCATCGGCTTCGCGCCGAGCGGCGAATTGACTAGGAACCGCGGCGTAACGGCAAAAGGACTCGCCCACCTGCGCAATGACTGGAGCGGCGACCTCTCTCCGGGAGCCGGGGGCTAAGCCACGGTCCGAAAGTGGTCTGGCTAAAAATTAAAGCCGGGCTGGGTCCGCACTTGCTGCTGCGACGCACCAGGCGCATTGGGGTTTACTTCGCCAGGAACGGTCTCGCGCGTTTTTGCTGCCTCATCGGCGTTGAATTGTTCATCCGTAGCGCAACCGCCAAAGGCAACGATTCCACAAGCGAGGAAAACGAGACACCAGCTTTTCACGGCGAGATAAATAACCGGCGCGTTCTCGATTTCCAGCGGAGATAAAAACTGTAGCCGCGGTCGCCGGCCGCGGCAGATCGACAATTCTCCCGGCGTTGTGCGTCAGAGACGGATTGCAAAGTTCTGCGACGTCCGGCTCACGGAGTTCGCCCCTCTAAAATTGGAGGCACGGGAATCGTTTCGTTGCTCGCACAGTAAGTTTCGAAAAGGGCACTGCTGATTTCGGCCAGGCGTTTCTGGGTGAGCGTCAGGTATTCATGCAGGCCGTATTCAAAAATGTCGCTGATGGTAGCGAAATCGAGATCGTAACGTAAGCGGCCGGAAAGACGTTCTGCTTCATTGGCGTAATTCGTTTCCGGCGCGCCAGAGATGCGATGGAGAGCAGCATCAAGAGACTCGACGCTGAAGCGGATGGATCGGGGAAATTCGGGATGGGTGATCAAAAATTCCGCGACCTTCCAAGGCGCGACCTGCCCAACGTAAATCTTACGGTAAGCCTCAAGGGCGCTGCACGACTTCAAGACCGACATCCATTGGACGGTATCGATGTTGCCGCCGACTTTTTCTCCCGATGGCAAAAGGAGATGATATTTGACGTCGAGAATGCGCGAAGTGTTGTCGGCGCGTTCGAGAAATCTTCCAATGCGAATGAAATCCCAACCTTCGCTGTGCGTCATGGTCGCGTCGACAACTCCCTGCACGAGATGTGAGCCGGTAATGATGCGGCGAAAGAATTCGTAGGGACTCAAACGCAGCATCTTTTTCCCGGTCTCGCCCTTGATGAAAAGGTAGAGACGATTGATGTGCTCCCACATCTCGCTTGAGATTTGTTCGCGCACGGTGCGCGCATTTTCGCGGGCGGCGGCGAGACAGGCGTAAACTGAGTTTGGGTTCTGGCGTTGCAGACAGACGAAATCGACCGCAGCCTGGCCGTCGGGGTTTTGATAGAGCGACGTGAAAAGTTCGTTCTCTTCCAGCGAACTGATGATCGGGTTCCATTGCTGCTGAGTGTCGGGATCGCGCGTGTTCTCGAGATCGAGAAGCAATTGCAAATTTACGTCGGCGATGCGGGCATTATTTTCCGCGCGCTCGATGTAGCGGCTCATCCAGAAAAGGGAATCAGCGACGCGACTAAGCATACCAAGGTGGAGTAATGGAAGAGACGATTCCCGGCATTGGCATTAATCCATCACTCCAATACTCCATTACTCCGACTCTTCCTCGAGCACCCAGGTATCTTTACTCCCGCCGCCTTGCGATGAATTCACCACCAATGAACCTTCGCACAACGCCACTCGGGTGAGCGCGCCGGGTATGATTTTGATTTTCTCTCCGGATAAAATGTAGGGCCGCAAATCAACGTGCCGCCCACGGATGACGCCCTCATCGAAGGCGGGCGAACGCGAGAGAGGGATAATGGGCTGGGCAATGTAATTGCGCGGTTCCTTTCGAATGCACTCCCGAAATTTTTCGCGATCCACTTCGGTGGAATGTGAGCCGACCAGCATGCCATAGCCGCCGCTTTCGTTGGCTGCTTTGACGACAAGCTTCTCGAGGTTGTCCAAAATGAATGCGCGATCGGTTTCGTTCGCCGCCAGATAGGTATGGACGTTCGGCAGAATCGCGTCCTGATCGAGGTAGTAGCGGATCATTTTCGGCACGAAGTGATAGATGACTTTGTCGTCCGCGATGCCGGTGCCGATGGAATTGGCCAGACTGACGTTTCCCTTGCGATAGGCATCGACCAATCCGGGAACGCCAAGTCCGGAATCTTTCCGAAAAACCTTGGGATCGAGAAAATCGTCATTAATCCGGCGATAAATAACGTCGACCGGCTGCAAGCCTTTGGTCGTGCGCATGAAAATTTTCCCATCGCGCGCAGTAAGATCCCGGCCCTCGACAATTTCGATTCCCATTGAGCGCGCGAGAAACGAATGCTCGTAATAAGCGGAGTTGTGAATGCCGGGCGTAAGGAGCACGACGGTGGGGTTCGCTTTCCCCGCGGGCGCGATGTAACGCAGAACATTGAGGAGCTCCTGGCTATAATCTTCCACTGGCCGGACACGGTGTTGCGCGAACAGATTTGGGAAAACCCGGCGCATAACCTGCCGATTTTGGACGACATAGGAAACGCCGGATGGGCAACGCGCATTGTCCTCCAGCACGAGAAAATTACCGTCGCGATCGCGGACCAGATCGGTGCCGCAAATGTGGACATAGATATTTTGCGGGACATTGAAATGCATGAACTCCGGGCGGAAGTGCGCGGCCTGGCAGACGTAATCTTTTGGAATCACGCCATCACGCAGAATGGATTGACCGTGATAGATGTCATGCAGAAAAAGATTGAGCGCGGTAATTCGCTGCTCCAGACCGCGCTCGATCTTCTTCCATTCCTTTCCGGAAATGATTCGTGGGATGAGATCGAATGGAAAAATCCGCTCGGTCCCCTGAGCGTCGCTGTAAACAGTGAAGGTGACGCCCTGGCGCAAGAGAGTGAGCGCGGCCAGGTCACGTTTGCGATCGAATTCTCCTTCCGTCAGCTCGGTGAAACGTTGCAGCAGCCGCTGGTAATGGGGCCGGGCCCGGCCCGGCGCGGCAAACATCTCGTCGTAAAACTCGCCGGTATCGTAGCTGGCGAAGAATTCGGTCACGAATTCAGTGTGTCGCCGCCTCCACGCCGCGCAAACAAAAAGGAGTAGGTTGCCGCTATAACTCGGCGCACCGCGCGTGAAGCGGCCGCTCGAATGCGCTTTTGTCGGTGTGCGAAAGGACTTCCCGCAAAAATGGTGCGGTTCGGCTCACCCGGTTTTTTGCGACCTGCTCCGGCGTTCCGGCGGCAACGATCTCACCGCCGGCGTCGCCCGCTTCCGGACCGATGTCGACAATGTAATCCGCTTCCGCGATTACGCTGAGGTTGTGCTCAATTACGATGACGGTGTGACCGTCATCCACCAGCCGGTGCAGCAAGTTCAGCAGCAATTCCACATCGGCCATATGCAAGCCAATCGTCGGTTCCTCCAATAGATAGAGCGTCGATTTCGGTCGGCGCATTTTACGGATCCGCTCGTTTTGCGCGCGGCCAATCCCGCGGGTCAGCTCGGTCGCGAGCTTCAGTCGTTGCGCTTCGCCACCGCTCAAAGTTGGGCTTGGCTGTCCCAGCTTCAGATAACCGAGTCCGGTATCGACCAGCAGTGAAAGCGATCGGGCGATCTTGGGGTTGGCTTTGAAAAATTCGGCCGCTTCTTCGATCGTCATTTCCATCACGTCCCCGATCGATTTTTCATGATAAAGAACTTCGAGCGTCTGGGCGTTGTAACGTTTCCCGCCGCAATCTTCACAGGGCACATAGGTGCTCGGCAGAAAATTCATCTCCAACTTGATCATGCCTTGGCCTTTGCACGACTCACAACGGCCGCCCTCGGCGTTGAAGGAGAACCGGCTCGGGCTGTAACCGCGCATACGCGCAACCGGGACTTGTGCATAAAGATTGCGAATCTCATCGAAGACCTTGATGTAGGTTGCCGGGGTCGATCGCGAGGTTTTCCCGATGGGTGATTGGTCGACTTCGTAAACCGCATCGATCGCCTCCATCCCTCCAACTCGCTCGAACAGCTCGCCGGGACGTTGACGTTTTCGAGTTAATTGCTCACGTACCGCCGGTAAAAGGACATCGCCCATCAAGGTGGATTTGCCGCTGCCGGAAATTCCCGTGATAACCGACAAGCGAGCGACGGGAAATTTCACCTCGATGTTTTTCAGATTGTTCGCCCGCGCATTCCTGATCTCGACCCAACCCGCAACATTGTGCAAGCTTCGCCGCGATTTGCGAATGGGATGGCAGAGCGGCGTTTTTAGACAACGTCCGGTCTCGGAATCTTTCGCGCCCTCAATCTCGCGCAGCGATCCACTGACAACCACTTCGCCGCCGTGTGTCCCAGCGCGCGGGCCGAGATCGATGATGTGATCAGCGCGCCGCATCGTTGCTTCGTCATGTTCGACAATGACGAGCGAGTTCCCTTTTGCGCGCAACGCAGTCAGAGTCTCGAGCAGCCGCACATTATCGCGCGGATGCAAACCAATGGTTGGCTCATCCAGCACGTAGAGAACACCGCGCAAATTCGAGCCGAGCTGCGCCGCCAGGCGAATCCGCTGCGATTCTCCTCCACTTAAAGTCTTGGCCGATCGACCTAACGACAAATAGCCGAGACCGACGTTGTCCATGAATCGAAGCCGCTGCACGATTTCCGGAATCAATTCGCTCGCGATGGTTTTTTGTTTTCCGCGAAATTTTAGCCGCCCGATTTGTTTGGCAGCGGTAGCGGCCGGAAGGGCCGTAAAATTGTCGATCGTCATGTTTTGCACGCGCACGTGACGCGCGATCGCGTTCAGACGCGAGCCATGGCAAGCCGGGCAGATCTGCGCTTCACTTTCTTCGATCCATTCCGATTCACGTTCGGCAGCAAGCTCATTTTCAAGGACGGACTCGCCATCCTCGCTTTCACCGACTTGCAGCGATTGGTTCCAGATTTCGCCGAAGCCGCCGCATTCTTCGCAAGCACCGTGCGGCGAATTGAATGAGAATAATCGTGGATCGAGTTCTTCGAAGGCGCGCCCGCAACTCGGACAACTCATTTCCGTGCTCATGACCGTGATTCGATTTTTCGCATTGATGAGACGGGCGGTGCCGCGACCAATCTCGAGCGCGCGCTGGCTGAGATTTCGCGCCTTAGCGATCCGCTTCTTGTCAATCACACCGACAACGACATCGATGGTGTGTTCCTTGAATCGCTCAAGCCTGCGAAACCGCTCCACCGAAACGAACTGCCCGTCGACGAAAAGGGTGTCGAATCCGTTGCGCTCCGCCCAACGCGCGACATCGGTGTGGAACCCCTTGCGCGCTTTTACCAGCGGCGCCAGCACCTTGAGTGGACCACGGCGGGCCGCCGTCTCCACTTGTTTCACGATTGCTGCCAGAGTCTGTTTTTCCACTGGCAGATTGCAATCCGGACAGAATTGCGTGCCGGTTTTCGCGAAGAGCAACCGTAGGAAATGATAAACTTCCGTCACCGTCGCGACGGTTGATTTCCCGCCCCCGCGTGTGACACGCTGCTCAATCGCGACGCTCGGCGGCAACCCTTCGACCAGATCAACGTCGGGCTTTTCCAGTTGCTCGACGAACTGTCGGGCGTAAGGCGACATACTGTCGAGAAAGCGGCGCTGGCCCTCCGCGAACAAAATGTCGAAAGCGAGCGTCGATTTTCCTGACCCACTCAGGCCGGTAATCACGACCATCTGGTCGCGCGGGATTGCGACGTCGATGTTTTTCAAATTATGCTCGCGCGCACCATAAATTTGGATGGCGCCGTTCGCGTTTCGTGCCAGGAGCGCGGGCGTCTTGCCCGCTCCGTTCGGCATCCTGTCGGACGGCTCTTCCGCCGCGCGTAACGAGACTTCCTCCCCGTGATCCTGAGCGTAGCGAAGCGGAGTCGAAGGATCCCGTGGCGTTACCTTAAAGCCATCGCGGCGGGATCCCTCGCTCCGAGCCGGAGTGGTGTTTTCGCTCGGGATAACACGCTGTAAAAATTTTCCCGTATGTGATCTCTCGACCTTCGCCACTTGCTCCGGTGTTCCGACGGCAACGACTTCGCCACCATCCTCGCCAGCTTCGGGTCCGAGATCGATGATCCAATCGGCGCATTTAATCACTTCGAGATTATGCTCGATCACAACCAGCGAATGCCCGGCGTCGATTAATCGTTGGAACAATTGCAGCAAAATCGCGACATCATCGAAATGCAGCCCGGTGGTTGGTTCGTCAAAAATGAAAAGGTTGCCACGTGAAGGGACGAGCTTCCGCTCGTCCGTAGACGCGCAGAAGCGCGTCCCTCCAGTGTCGGCGAGGTGACTAACGAGTTTTAGACGTTGTGATTCGCCCCCCGACAAAGTGTTGAGCGGTTGGCCAAGTCGCAGATAACCGAGCCCCACCTCCTCCAGAATTTCGAGCGGGTCCGAGAGCTTTTCGCACTCGCCGATCTGGGCGAACCAGGCGGCCGCTTCCGTAACCGTCAGCTCGAGCACATCGTGAATCGATTTTCCGTGCAGCTGAATTTTAAGAACGTGCGGCTGGAAGCGTTTACCTTCGCATTCCGCGCAATGGACATAGAGATCGCTCAAAAACTGCATCTCGATTTTTTCGAAGCCAGTGCCGTTGCAACGTTCGCAACGGCCGCTCCCGGAATTAAACGAAAAAGCGCTCGCGGTTAGTCCTTGCGCCTGCGCTTCCGGCAAGGCCGCGAAAAGTTCGCGTACGCGATCATAAAGCCCAAGATACAAGATCGGGGTCGAACGCGGGGTGCGCGCCAGTGGCGATTGATCGACCATGACGATTTCGTCGAATCGATGTGCGCCGGTCACTGTCCGGCATGCGCCCGGCTCGTGTTCGCTTGCCTGGCCCTTAGCCCGCAGAAGATTTCGATACAACACATCCTGGATCAGGGTCGATTTTCCCGAGCCGGAAACGCCCGTAATGGCGGTAAAAACTCCGAGTGGAATTTCGACATCGACGTTCTTCAGGTTGTGCTCAGTCGCGCCGGCGATTTTGATAACCGAGGAAAACTTCCTCCGCGATTTTGGAACAGGGATGGACTTGCGATGTGTGAGATAATCACGGGTTAACGATTGGGTAGCGCGCGTGTCTCGCCGCAACGATCTTTTTAAAGCGCGCGAATCCGGGACGCCTTCGTGCAGGCCGCGTGCGCTCCTCAGAAATTCCTCGAGCCCTCCGTTCCATACCAGTTCGCCGCCCCGCTCACCGCGACCGGGACCGATGTCGATCAAATTGTCCGCTGCGCGGATGATTTGTTCGTCGTGCTCGACTACGAGCAGGGTATTGCCTTTGTCGCGCAGGTTGTGCATCACGCGCACGAGCCGCCCAACGTCGCGCGGATGCAATCCGACGCTTGGTTCGTCCATGACGAAGAGTGTGTTCACCAGCGATGCGCCGAGACAGGTGGTGAGATTGACCCGCTGCATTTCGCCGCCGCTCAGGGTGCGAGTAGAACGATCGAGGGTGAGATAACCGACGCCGACTTCGCAAAGGTAACGGAGGCGCGCGCAAATTTCGTTGCGCAGCATTTCCGCAGTGCTGTCATGCGACGCGATTTCGATGTCCCGCAGTAAGTCGCGCGCGTCAGAAATCGGGAGGGCGGCGAATTGGGGAAGGTTTAGCTGTAGCGGCGCTCTATGAGCGCCGTTGGTCTGATTCCGGCGGCCATAGACCGCCGCTACAATTTTGTAATTCAGCGTCTCCGGTTGGTAACGTCCACCGTTACAGCTCGGACATTTCACATAAGCGCGATAGCGACTGAGAAGGACGCGGACGTGCATTTTGTAAGTCTTCGATTCGAGCCAGCGAAAGAAACCGCGCACTCCGTACCAGCGATCATTCTCGTAATCGTCATCGGTGTATTCGCCCCCACGTTTCTCACCGTTAATGACGAAATCCTGATCGGCCTTGGGCAGTTCCTCGAAAGGCCGATGCACATCGATCTCCTCGCGGGCACAGGCACGCAGCAGATCCTTTTGGGATTCGCCCATTTCCTGCCCGCGAAAAACGCGCACCACCCCTTGTGCGATCGAGAGGGACCGGTCCGGGATCGCGCGATTCAGATCGATCGCGATGGTGCGACCGAAGCCACGGCATTCCGGACACGCGCCAAGTGGATTGTTGAAGCTGAAAAGCCCCGACGTAGGCGGACGGATGTCGAGATCGCAATGCGCGCAATGCCAGCCGGTGGAGAAGGGGAATTCGTGACCTGTGCCGGCGGCCGTGTCGGCCGCACTGTTCGAAATTGCAAGCGACACGCCTGCCTTCGCAGGAAACGGAATGACATTGATTTTGCCCTTACCGAAACGAAGCGCTGTCTCGATGGCCTCAGTTAATCGCGCACGATTTTCCTCGCTGACGACGATGCGGTCCTGGATGACTTGAACGCGCGCACCCAGTCGCTCGACTTTTGCGCCGGTATCGACGCGCACGACTTCGCCATTCAACCAAACACGCAGGTAGCCTTGTTGCTGGAGAAATTGGAAAAACTCGCGCGGTTTGGTTTTTGACGGAACCGTCACCCAAAAAGCGACGAGGACGGTTTTGCCAGTCCCGTACCCGTCATTCTGAGCCCCGAATGCTTTGGGGGTTGAAGGATGACCGGCGAAATGAGCGATCACTTGATCAGCGATCGACTTCGCCGTTTCGGGGCGAATTTCGCGGCCGCAGCTGGGACAGAACGCGCGCGCCGTGCGAGCCCAAAACAATTTCAAGAAATCGTTGATCTCTGTGATCGTGCCAACGCTCGAGCGCGACGTTTTTACGAGGTTTGATTGTTCGATCGCGATTGCTGGCGGAATTCCGCGAATGTCGTCGACCCGCGGTTTGTCCATGCGCTCGAGGAATTGGCGCATGTAAGGACTGAAGGTTTCGACGTAACGGCGCTGCCCTTCGGCATAGATGGTGTCGAAAGCGAGCGACGACTTTCCGCTCCCGCTCGGGCCGGTGACCACGCTCAGCTTTCCAAGCGGAAGATCGAGATCGATGCCTTTGAGGTTATTCTGGCGCGCACCGCGGATTTCAACGCACCCGCGCTCAGCCAAAGCTCTGACGCTGTTTTTTTTCCCGTTCCTCGAACCCACTGGAGACAATCGTTTCACGCGATGCGGTCTGCAAATTCTGTGGAATCGCCACCCGTTCGCGGGCGTCATCCCGAGCGCAAGCGAGGGACCTCACTCAAGCTCGTGGAGGAGATCGCGGAGTCCCTCACCGTCTGTGCGGTTCGGGATGACGGAATGGAAGCGGAAGAGGAATCGTCAGAGGGTGTCAGGACTTGAATCGCGCGGCAAGGTTCTCGCGTTGCTTGTCCAATTCCTTTGGCACGACGCTGCCTAATGACTCGAAGAATTTCGCGTGATCCGAAATCTCTTTTTGCCATTCCTCAGCGTTCACATTCAGGAGCTCGCGCATTTGATTGGGCGTGACGCCGCGGAGTTCATCGAGATCCAGATCCTGCAGCCGCGGAATGTGACCAATCGCCGATTCGTTGGCGCCGACGCGCCCTTCGCAGCGATCGATAATCCACCCCAACACCCGCATGTTATCGCCGAAGCCGGGCCACAGAAATTTTCCGTCCGCAGATTTGCGGAACCAATTCACGTGAAAAATCAATGGCGGCTTGGTCAGCCGTTTCCCGGTTTCGAGCCAGTGCCGGAAATAATCGCCGATGTTGTAGCCGCAGAACGGCAGCATCGCCATTGGATCGCGCCGGACTTGCCCAACCGCACCGGTCGCGGCCGCGGTAGTTTCCGATGCCATGGTCGCGCCAATGTAGGTGCCGTGTTCCCAATCGAACGCTTGGAAAACGAGCGGCATGGTATCGCTCCGGCGGCCACCGAAAATGATCGCACTGATGGGAACGCCATTGCCGTCCTCGACATGCGGATCGAGCACGGGATTATTGCGCATCGGAGTGGCGAAGCGGCTGTTAGGATGGGCCGCTTTTTCCTTCGAGTCCGGCGTCCAATCATTGCCTCGCCAATCAAACGCGTGCTTCGGCGGTGCGCCATCCTTGCCCTCCCACCACACATCGCTGTCGTCCGTTAGCGCGACGTTGGTGTAAAGCGTGTCGCGCTCGATCGATTTCATCGCATTCGGATTTGATTTGCAGCTCGTCCCCGGCACCACACCGAAGTAACCGTTCTCAGGATTGACTGCCCACAAACGGCCGTCGCGAATTTGCATCCAGGCAATGTCGTCACCGACCGTCGTGACTTTCCAGCCGGCGAAATGTTTCGGCGGAATCAACATCGCGAAATTCGTTTTGCCGCACGCGCTCGGGAAGGCAGCTGCGACGTAATGTTTCTTCCCGGTCGGCGATTCGACGCCGAGAATCAGCATGTGTTCGGCGAGCCAGCCTTGTTTGCGCGCAAGGTAAGAACCGATGCGCAGCGCCAGGCATTTTTTCGAAAGGAGAACGTTTCCGCCGTAACCGGACCCAACCGAGATGATCGCGTTATCCTGCGGAAAATGACAAATGAAGCGTCGCTCCGGATTGACATCGAGCAGCGAATGCACCCCGCGGTTCCATTCTGCCTTCGGATCGTGACCGAGCCGTTTAACCGCAATCTCCCCCATGCGAGTCATGATTCGCATGCTGAGCACGACATATTTGGAATCCGTGATCTCGAATCCAATCTTCGTTAGCAGCGAATCGGGCGGCCCCATAATATAAGGCACGACAAACATGGTGCGTCCGCGCATCGCGCCTTTGAGCAAGCCCTGTAACTTCGAATATGTCTCTGCCGGCTCGGACCAATTGTTCGTCGGTCCCGCTTCTGCTTTCGTCGGCGTACAAATGAAGGTGAATTGCTCGACCCGTGCGACGTCATTCGGATTCGAGCGATGCAAGTACGAGCGTGGGGCTTTTTTCTCGTTCAGCCTAATTAGCACGTTTTGCTTGAGCGATTCCGCAATCAGAAAGTCGTTCTCGCGCTCGGATCCGTCGCACCAAAAAATATTTTCCGGCTGGGTGAGCAGCTCGACTTCGTGCACCCAATCAAGCACGGCCTGATTCGCTGGTTTGTGATCGCCAATTCCGGCAGGCGGCGAAATGGCAGGCGCGGGATTGTTCATAAATACGTAGCGATCCGGGATGATGTTGGTGTCATCGATCGCGCGAAGGACGAATTTTCCCCGCTTCCGCCGCTTCTCCAAGAATTTTTTCCATAGTTGTAGCCGCGGTCGCCGGCCTCGGGCTCAATGACCCCCAGCAGCACAGAAACGCGTTTGCGCGCTGCATGCGCGGCTGTTTATTTAACGCATGTTCGGAGTGACCACTTCCGACGATTATCGGCCGGTCGCGTGGATGGGGCGTTTTCCGGTGGATGTCACGACGATTCTTGTCGGCATCCATGTTGTCCTCGCGATCGTGGCTTGTCTCCTCGTCGCGGCTGGCGGCGGCGGTTTGCTTGATCTCATGATGTTCGACAGTGCTCGTGTCCTGGGAAGCGGCCAAGTCTGGCGTCTCGCGACTTATGCCTTCATTCATTCGCCCACGCAGCTGCTTTGGTTCGCAATCGAAATGTACATGCTTTTCGTTTTCGGCCGCGAAGTAGAAAAATTCATTGGGCAACGTGCTTACATTGTTCTTTATGCCGTTTTGCTTTTCACGCCTTCGCTGCTCCTGACAGTTTGGGGATTCAACCAACGGACTGGACTGGCCGGCTCGCTCGCATTGCATTTCGGAATTTTTGTGGCCTTCGCGACCATTTATCCATCGGCCGAACTGCTCTTGCGGATCACAGCGAAATGGACGGCAGTGATTCTGGGCGCGATCTACACCTTGCAATTGCTGGCCTACCATTCCTGGACCGATCTGGCCGTCGTCTGGACGAGTATCGCTGCTGGCTTTGTTTTTGTTCGCCTCCGTGGGGTCGGACCGGAGTTGATTTGGTGGGAGAATTTCAAGGCCCGGTTGCAGCCGAAACCAAGGTTTAAGGTTGTCCCCAAACCTGTTGCGACGCGTCGCGAAGAAGATGACATCTCCGAGTCGGTCGATCCTATTCTCGACAAAATTGCCAGGTCCGGCATTGGCAGTCTCACTCCGAGTGAGCGACGAACGCTCGATCGTGCGCGTAATCGTTTGTTGAACGAATCAAAATGAGGCCGCCTTGCACAAGATCTCGATGAATTCCGCCGCGGTCGCTGCTACGAGCAACGCCTGGTGCTCGTTCTGGGTGATGCGCGCCAACTTTCCGACCAGGAGAAGATAGTCGTTCACCAATCGTTGCGGAACGGCAACGACAAAAATCAAACGAGCGCGCTCGCCCTTATCGTTCCATGGAATTCCAGCGCGGCTGCGGCCACCGCAAGGGCGATTTGGTCGACCAGTTCTGTGCGGGCATGAGGAAAAGCGACACTGTTTTCGGCCAGCGTGGCGTTTACCCTTTCACGTGCCAGCACGTGCGCGAGAAAATCTGTGGACTGTAGCAGGCTCCCCGTTTTTTCAAAAAGACCAATGATCTCGCGTAACGCATTCGCTTGCCGGCGCGATTTTAACTTCAATGCAATCTGCCGTTCATCGAGAATATCCGCTAGCGCGATGGCCATAGAGAAAAGTTGGATTATTGAGGCGAAGCAGTTAACCAGTTAATCGAAGAACCGTGGCAACAGAAAAAACCGCGTCCTCCCCTACCGACGAAGCAACGATTTCGCTGCAACGCAGCCTTTATGATCCTGGCTACGTCAATGCCATGTCACATTTCTATCGCGGCGAACTCGGGCGCATCATGGTCTGGCGGCAGCGCCTCGACATTACGACCAACTGGGCCATCACCAGCAGCACCGCCATCATCACCATTGCCTTTTCCAATCGCGACGTCCCGCACATCATTTTCTTTTTCAATCTCGCCATCGTTTGGGTAATGCTCTGGATCGAAAGCCGGCGCTACCGGTTTTACGATGCCTTCCGTGCCCGGGTGCGGATGCTCGAAGCCCATTTTCTCGTGCCAATGGTGATGGAAAATCGCCAGATGCTTCAGGGCGAATGGAAAAAACTGGTCTGCGAAGATCTCATTTTGCCGTCCTTCAAGATTTCGAAACTCGAAGCCATCGGACGCCGGTTGAAACGGAACTACGTGTTCATTTTCATTCTCATCATGGTGGCGTGGGTGACGAAAATTTTCCTGCATGCTTCGGAACCGATCACAAGCGGCCGAGCGCTTTATCACGCCCTGCGGGTCGGTCACATTCCCTCCTGGCTGGTGGCGGGCACTTTTATCGCGACCTTTGTCAGCGTGATCAGCATCACCATTTATGTCAGCAAGAAGTCGTCTGGGGAAATAACGGAGTTCGGTGCACATCGGTCGCTCTGGCGGATCTGATTCAGTGAATGGTGATAAGTGAATCGTGAGTAATTCGAACCAGTCCGCTTCGGCCAAATCGATTCACCAGTCACGATTCACGAATCATTTTGCGCAACTTTGCGACATAGTCGCAAAATTGCGCTCTCCCGAGGGCTGTCCCTGGGATCGCGAACAAACCAACGCCTCTCTGGTCCCGCCGCTGCTGGAGGAGGCTTACGAAGTCGCCGGGGCCGTTTATGCGAAGGATGACGCCAATCTGCGCGAGGAGCTGGGCGATTTGCTCTTGTTAATTATCATGCACGCACAGATCGCTTCGGAAGAGAAACGCTTCGATATCGACGAAATTGCGCGCGAAATTAGCGAGAAATTAATCCGCCGACACCCCCATGTTTTCGGCAAAAGCGAGGCGCGGGGAAGCGAGGCAGTCGTCCGGCAATGGGAAGCGATCAAGCGGGAAGAGAAGAAAGGTGATGCGCATTACCTCGCCAGTTTGCCGATGGCACTACCCGCGTTGATGCGTGCAGAGAAAGCGCAGAAGAAAGCGGCCCGCGTAAATTTTGACTGGCGGGAATTGCGCGACGTGATGGCAAAAGTGGAGGAAGAGCTGCAGGAAACGAAAAATGCGGTTGCGTCGGCTGAAGCGCGAATGATTGCCGACGAAATTGGCGATTTGTTGTTTGCGGTCGTGAATCTAGCCCGCAAATGCCAGCTCGAAGCCGAGAGTTTGCTGCAGTCCGCCACCGACAAATTCGTCGCGCGTTTTAACGAAATGGAAGATCGATTGCGCGCCCGTGGTGGGAAACTGGGCAAAGCGGGTTTGGAGGAGCTCGACGCGATTTGGGAGGAAATTAAGAAGGATGCTCGGTCGTAGGTATTGGATCTGATAAGTGTTTGCAAAAGTCTGAAACCCTCACCTAACCCTCTCCCAGTTAGGTGTTTAGCGTGCTATATGCGATTTCATTAACACCTCGCTTCAGCGAGGTGCATGGCCGAGCTTACTACCGCAACCGCTTTAGGGGTTTACTCGTTCATTAACAAAAAACCGCTGAAGCGGTTGGGGCCCCCTCAGGGGTCGTTAACACCCAGCTAAAGCAGGGTGTTACTGAGAGGGTCAGTCGACGCTAAACAGATACTTTTCTAAAGGGAGAGGTGTTCCCTTCTCCCCGTGGGAGAAGGTTAGGATGAAGGCATTCTTACGGTGCTATATTCAGAGCGCTGGTTCGACCGCCCGCGATTGTCTATTTGTCGTTAGGCCACGTTGCGTCTCTTTTTGTAAACGTTTTAGCCGGCTCGACAAACTCGCCTTCGCCGCCGAGCTCATTCGGTCGATGAAGAGGATACCGTTGAGATGATCGATCTCGTGCTGGAGCGCGCGTGCTAGAAGTCCGGTCGCCTCGATTTCGACTCTCTCGCCCGTCAGGATCTGGGCTTGTACTTTAACCCATTCCGCACGTTCGATCTCAGCCGAAATTTCGGGAAAACTGAGGCAACCTTCCGAAGCGATTTCTTTTTCCGGCCCGGTCTCAATTTGAGGATTCAGCAATACCAACGGCATTTGCTCTTTCGGATCTACTTCTTTGCCGTTCCAGGCCATCGAGCTTGGCCGATCTTCCACCGCTGAAATATCGACAATGGTGAGCTGGAGTGCTTGGCCCACTTGTTGCGCCGCCAATCCAATCCCGTTGGCTCCGCGCATCGTTTCCAGCATATTGTCAGCGAGTTCCCGGATCGCGTCGTCGATTTGCGCCACCCGTTTCCCTTTCGCGCGCAACGCTGGATCGCCGTACCTCCGAATGGCCAGTTTCATTTTTACTCGCGAGTGAACGCCGGAAGATTTCGCACGCCTGCTAGCTTCAGCGCGTCCATTACTTTGACGATTGTTCCAAACGACGCCTTCTTGTCTGCTTGCAGGGCGAGCGATGCTTTTCGGGTAGGTGAAAGGTCTCGGACCGCACGCTCTAGCTCGTCGACGCCGATAGGTCGACCATCCAGTTTGATGTCGTCGGTTTCATCTACCGTTACGATTGCATGCTCCAACTCCGCCGGCGCTTTCGTTGCCGTTTTCGATTCCGGTAAGTTGATCTGCACTTCCGGCTGGTCCTTTTTGAAGGTGGTCGAGACCACGAAAAAGATAAGAAGGATGGTGAGGATATCGACCAGCGAAACAATAATGATCGAGGGCGCGCGCCGCTTCCGAACCGCGAAATTCATCTCATCCCGGCGAGGGCGTTAACACCTGGGTTCGCGTGGTCATCCGGACCGGCGGCGGGATGTCCTGCGCGCCCCGGCCGAAATAACATTTCGCAATCAGCTCCACCACGAGCGTTTCCATTTCCACCGACATTACCTCGACCTTTTTCGAAAAGTAACTAAAGGCAATTAGCGTTGGCACCGCAATGGACAGACCGAAGACCGTCGCGTTCAACGCTTCTGCGATGCCGAGCGCAATTTGCCGCGTGTCCGACGCGCCCGAGCTCAATCCCAAATGCGAGAAAACGTGCACCAGGCCCGAAACGGCGCCGATCAGACCCAACAACGGCGCGATACCGACGATCACTTCCAGCACGATCAGGCCCTTTTCCAGGATCACCATCTCGTGACGAGCGCGCGTTTGCACCGCCTCCACGTTCTCGGAACGAGGCGAACGCAAATGCTGGAGCGCGACGCGCACGATTCGACCGAGGGAAGACCGATCGTTCTCGACAATTCGCATCAACCGATCCGGGCTCCCGCCTGGCATTAGTCGCTCGATCTCGCTCTCGACCACCAGTGGCATCACGTTTTTTTCCCGCAAAGCGAAACCACGCAAAATAATTGTCGTTAGGGCGAAGATCGAACAAATGAGCAATGGCCACATGAAAAGACCGCCGCGTGCGAAAAACCCGATAAGGTTATTGAGGGCTTCGCTCATGTAAGATTAAGGGTTTTGAAAACCGGTAAAGCTGACATCGCCAGGTAACCCCTGCGGTGGTAGTACGGCCATAACGTCTTCGGGAATAGCTCCGGGTTTCGCTTCTTGAATCGATTGCAGGCAAAGATTTGCGAACGATTCGGAGGTCCCACCGTTAATTACTTTGATACCGTTGATTTTCCCATCTGGCGCGACCACAAACTGTACATGCACTGTCCCAATATCAACACGATCGCGATTTGCATCACAAAGAGCGTACCAGCGCTTTCCAATTGAATCGTAGACACTCTTCTCATAGCGACCAAGCGGTGTGCCGACGGCGTTTACCGATGCAACTCCCCGCTTCGAAATGTTACCAGCCATTCGCTCTTGTATTTGCTCACGTCGATACGCTGACGATGCCGGGGGGTGTGGCACT
>QHRA01000157.1 GCA_003221295.1 Verrucomicrobiota bacterium
GACCGCCTGCAGGTACTTCGGCACAAAACGCATCCACAGTTCTTCGCCCGCGCCAATCACAAAAATGGCGATGAGCAGAATGACAAGATTGCGTTTGAGGCCGAAAAAATCAGCGAACCGGTGAGCGGCGCCTATATTTGATTGATTCGACCTACGCACTGGGTGCTGTAGCGGCGGTCTCTGACCGTCGCCCTCTGATCAGAAGCGGGCATTGTGGAATTCCAGATCGAAAATCTCGCCGCAGTACGGCCATTCTTTCCAAGATTTTGCCAGCCCGGCGCGAAGCGGATTATTGCGAACGTAACTCCATTTTTCTGAATATGATTCGCCGCTTCGGAGCACGTGATCGAAAAATCCCTTCTGCCAGTACGGAGGAATATAGCCCGCTGTCCGCAATTCCGAGGACACTTTGCCTTTTAGCGATTTCATCCAAGCAGGCAGTCTTATTCGTTGGTCATCGATCGCTACAAAAAGGTGAAGATGATCGGGCATCAGAACGTACGCGCCAACCCAAGCGCCGTAAGTCGGGCCGGATCCTACAAAATTCTTAAAGGCGGTGTGGATTGCCTCTGTTGCCAACAGGTTTTGGCGATTTGCTGTGCATGCCGTGACGAAATAGATCGGCGAGTGTTGATAAACAACGTCGAGACGCTTTAGGCGGTCTGGCATGCAAATGACCTTATCACAGGCTACGGCAATCTGTGCGACGGTCGGAGACCGCCGCTACAGAAAATGCGTTTACTTTTCGCGTCGGCGTTTGCATTCTGCGTAGAGCGCGTCGTAAACGATGAATTCGTGTACGAGAATTTCGTGATCGCTCAATCCAAGGGCGCCGAAGCCGCTGGCGATCCAGCGCAAGCCTTCTCCTGCTGGATGCGGCTTGGCGGGATGCGAATCAGCCGCGCGCACAATCTCACCCAGCAAAACGAGCGCTGGGTCGGTGAGCTTGTATTTTTTCATGATCGAATTGAACGAGACGTCTTCGCCGTGATGACCGAGCTCGCAATCAGGAACATCGAACACAAATCCGTCAGCGATTTTTGTCCAGTCAGTGCCCCGGGGCAGGAAGATAAACTCCGCGTCTCAGTTAGATTTTGTTTGTGGCAGCTTGGTTTTGGTATGCGGTCGTTGCTGCCGTACTCTACGGCGCGCATCAAATCTTTACCCGTCTTGCTGCCGATCGCATTGGTGAAGGTCTCGGCGGTTTCGTTGTCGAAGCCAGCGCCGCATTGTCGATCCTGATCTACCTGTTGATCCTCTGGTGTGCGGGAAGATGGAATCAGAAATTCAGTGGAGCTGGGTTCAATTATTCGCTGCTTACTGGCATTTGCGTCGGTGCCGGGACGATCGCGTTTTTCCTTCTTTTCCAAAAAGGTGGCCCCCTTTCCGCCGTACCCGCCATCCTTGCGGGCGGCGCGGCCATCATGGCGCTCGCAGGCATTATGTTTTTCCATGAAGCACCATCGTGGCAGCGGCTCGCCGGAGTTGCGTTTGCAATTGCAGGATTGTTTTTGCTGCGCAAATAAAACCGCTCTCGGGACGCAAGATCTCACATGATGCGATTTTCGAACAGTAACCGTCACTGTTGGCTACCTGGCATATTCAGTATTTCGATATTCATCGCTGGTCTTCGCGCAGAGTCTCCGCTCCAGGCCGTGCCTTCAATCGAGACGATTCTCCGAGTTCCAGCTTCGCACTTCCAACGTCAGTCGCCCGAGCAATTATCAGTTAATCTTCGCCGCGGCATTGGGCCGGATGACGCGGCAACAATCGCGCTTTACTCGAATCCCGCGTTGCGGGCCATTCGCGATCGCCGTGGACTAGCGGCTGCGCAATTGATCCAGGCGGGAATTTTGCCCAATCCGGTGGTTTCCTACGCCCGCGACTTTGTTACCGGTGGCAGCACGGCTGGAACGAGAGACGGCTACACCTTTAGTGCGGGCTGGGAGCTCAGCGCGCTCATTCCATTTTTGCCGAAGCAGACTGCGGCTCGGAAAAATTTCCAGTCGGTAGACCTGGATGTCGCGTGGCAGGAATGGCAGATCGCGGTCAACGCGCGCACCGCCGTTTACCGCGTGCTTGGTTTGGATGCGCAGGTCGGGCGCGCGCGAGAGGCGACCAGTGGTCTGGAACATAGCGCCGAGGCGATGCGGAAAGCGGTGGACGCGCATGAGAAAACCGTGCTGGATCTCTCGGCGGTCGAATCGGCAAGCCAGGATTCGCGCGCGACAATGCTTGGGCTGGAGCAGGAATTTGAAAAACAACGTCTCGGCCTCAACAAAATACTGGGAGCGGAACCTGAAATTAAAATCGAGCTGCGCGCCGGTATGACTTTGCCGACGCATCTTGAACCTCCCGCCGAACGAGAATTGATTTCCGATTTGGAATCGCGCCGGCTCGATCTGCTTGGATTGCAGCGCGGTTACGAGAGTCAGGACGCGACTGTGCGCGCCGCGATTCTCGCACAATTTCCTAAGATGTCGGTCGCGTTTACCAAAGCCACAGATACAACCAACGTCCAGACGACCGGTTTCAACATCGCGGTGGATGTGCCGATTTTCGATCGCAATCAGGGCGTCATTGCAACCGAGCGCGCTACACGCCAAAGATTGCGCGATGAACACAATCAGCGTGCATTCGAAGCGCGTTCCGATATTGCTACTGCGATTGCCGATATTCGTTCGTTAGATCGACAAATCGCTGCGGCGGAAGAAGCGCTGCCGCTGCTGGAAAAGCTGGTTAGCTCCGCGCAAACAGCGGTCGAGCAACGGAACGCTGACGTGCTCAGTTACTACACGGCACGGAGCAACTTGCTGCAAAAGCGAATTCAAATGATCAAGCTTCAGGAACAATTGCTTGAAGCGCACACAGCGCTGGAGATTGCTTCCGGGCGTTATCTTCCGATGAACAGAGCGTTGCAGCCCAAATGAAAAAGAAACATATCGTCATAGGCTCGCTCATGGCCGTCCTGGTCCTGGGCGGTCTTGTCTGGATCGCACAGCGATTCGAGGTCGGAAAAGAAGAAAAAAAAACTGGTCCAGTTCCACAGGTGCAGGTTTCAAAAGTCGAACGAAAAACCATCACCGAAACAGTGATCGTTTATGGAAGCGTGGTCGCGCAGCCCGGCAAGACGCATTCCATTTCAATCGCCTTTGAAACGCGCGTCCGCCACATTCTCGTCGCGCCGGGCCAGTTCGTGCA
>QHRA01000158.1 GCA_003221295.1 Verrucomicrobiota bacterium
ACGCGCCGGCGCAGGAGGCGATAACCGCATCCACTCGGACCTGTCGGGCGTGATCGCCAAAGTGGACGCGCAAGATGGACAGATTGTTCCAGCCGGCGGTCCGCTAGTGGAGATCGTTGCCGAAAATGAGATCGAAGTAAAACTGGGCGTGGAAGCGGAAGATCTTTCCGCCGCGCAAGAGGGCGCGCCCATCACCATTGTGCCGGTGAACGACCCAACTGCGGCAAAAGTACAAGGCAGAGTCCGCCTGGTCACGCGCCGAATCGATGCGACAACGCGACTTGTCGATGTTTACGTCGCGCTGCCCGAAGGGACAAAGCTGTTATTAGATGGCTACGTCTGCGGCGAGATTCAGCGGACCGAGAAAGACGCGCTGGTCGTGCCGCGCTCAGCCGTCTTGCCTAACGAATCGCGCGAGCTTGAAGTCTTCACGGTGGCAAATAATCGCGCGGTGAAACACACGGTAAAAATCGGCGCGGAAAATTCTCAGGAAATGCAGGTGATCGCCGATGATCTTCATCCTGGGGATCCGATCGTAACGGTGGGCAATTACGAGCTGGAAGAAGGAATGGCCGTCGAAATCAAGAAATGAGCTTCACCGCGTGGGCGCACAGCCATGCGCGCTCTATTTTGTTTTTGCTTAGCGCGCTCGCTCTTGCTGGCGCCGTCGCCAGCGTTTCACTGCCCGTCGCGCTCTTTCCGCAAGTCAGTTTTCCACGCGTCCGCATCACCCTTGATGCTGGCGACCGACCAGCCGAGCAGATGACCGTGGAAGTTACGACGCCGGTAGAGGAAGCAGTGCGCGCCATTCCCGGTGTGCGCAACTTA
>QHRA01000159.1 GCA_003221295.1 Verrucomicrobiota bacterium
CCATTAGCTTGTTGAACGCAACAACGGGAGCCATCTGGTCCAATCGCAGAGTACAGATTGCCGTGATTACAATCGAAGCATCGGTTGCTTTATTGGTGAGCGCCTAAACGCTTCGCAAGACATCGCGCGTCTGATCGAGGAGTTTTTAGGCTTGCTGCCGGCAACAGTCGGCGATACGGATGCCAAGGCCATGAGTTCGCTTTTGGTGATCGGTCCCGCTAAAGGCAACCGGATTATACAGATTTTATCTGCAATTAATTACAGATTTTCGGGGCCGAATTCTCGTTAGGCGGCAGAATTCAGAGGTGAACAATGACGCTTAGTCGCGAGGTCGTTCCTGTGATTGGGCTGTTTCTCATTTGTGTGCTTCAGATTCATTGCACCCTGGGGCGTGGGCTTACAACACCTGAGGAACGAACGATCAGATTGGCGTGGTCCGCTCCCCTGAGACCCAGCTCTGTCGAAAAATCGTATGCTTTGCCGGATTATCCCGCGCACAAAGCTCCTGCGGATCGCCGAGATTCACGATCAACTCCATCGCGCCGTCGGGCAGAATCATGTTGCGCCAGCGCGCCGGTAAATAACCGCGCACCACCCAGAGATGTTCGACATGCGGCGCCAAAATCTCCGAAACCGGGCGGATGCGATGACTCAACATCAACCCGAGCGTGATCCAACGACGTTCCGCGCGTCAAGCCAGGGAATCACATGATCACCGCCGCTTTCAACGCATTAGTGTCGCGATTTTCCGCAAAGAAGGACACGAGATCTTCGAGGGAGATGCGCCCCCCGATCAGCAACTCAGTTGGCACTGCTCCATTGCCGAGAAGTTCGATCGCCTGCCGCACGTAACTGGGTCGATGATGAAACACACCGAAGAGCGCGATCTCATTGTAATGAATGCGATGCGTTTCGAGCTCCACTTTTGCTCCGGCCGCGCAACCTCCGAAAAGACATACGCGCCCGCCTTTCCGCACCATCGCAACACTCAGCGACCAGGTCTCTGGTTTACCAACTGCCTCGATTACACCATCGGCGCCGCGATGGCCGGCCGTTCGGCGGCGCACCGCCGCGACTGCATCTGGTTCACGGCTAAGATCGATCACGTCGTCCGCACCGGCCGTAGTAGCGAGGCGAAGCCGTTCCGCGTTTCGACCAATCACAAGCACGCGCGCACCCGCCGCTTTGAGCGCGCAAATTAAAAGCCGCGCCATGTTGCCGGCGCCGATCACGGCAATGGTTTCGCTCGGTTTGAGCCGCATCTTATCGACCGCATGCAAAGCGCACGCGAACGGTTCGACCAGCGCGGCCTCAGCGAAACTCAAATGTTCCGGTAACGGATGAACGTTGTGCCGCGTGATCTGCGGCGGGACGCGAATGTATTCGGCATAAGCGCCGTTGAGCAGCTCGAGATTTTCGCACAGTTCCGTGATGCCTTGTTCGCAGAAGAAACAATCGTCGCAGGGCGCTGAGTTCAGCACGACGACTCGCTCTCCTTCCCGCAGCCAGTTCACTCCTGCGCCGACTTCGCTAATGATTCCCGCCATCTCATGTCCGAATGGCGATGGCGTGTGTGCCAGCAAAACCGGGTGACCTTGTCGATAGGCTTTGAAGTCGGTCCCGCAGGTAAGCGCCGTCTTAATCTTCACGACGACTTCGCCGGGGCCGGCTGAAGGAATTGGCGTTTCCATCAAACGCAAGTCGCCAGGTGCGTAGAACATCACCGCTTTCATCAGCGCATTCATCTCGTCACTGGTCACTGCTCACTCGCGATGGAGTCATGATCGCCTTGAGAATCGTGCGGCTTTCGATCGCAGCCAGCGCCTCGGAGAACCACTCCAACGGAAAAGTGTGTCCGGTCATTAGCGATACGCGCACAGAACCATTCGCCAGCAATTGCAGCGCTTCGCGCAGATCATCCGGCGAAGCTGAATACGACGTCACGATATTGATTTCACGGTAATAGAGCTGATTCCAATCGAGTGTGACATCGGAGTCGGGATGGAGACTGGCAAAGACGAGGCACGTCCCGCCTGCGCGTAACCACGACAACGCCGTCGGAACAAGTGGCGGATTTGCCGCAGTTAGCAAGACCGCATCAGCGCCACGACCGTTCGTCATCGAGGCGAGCGATTCTTCGAAATCGGGTTCGGAGCCGGCAAATGTTGCGGTCGAGCGTAACGAGTCTGCTAATTCGCGGCGAGCTGGGTCGAGATCGAGGCCGATACACTTACCACCCGCGTGGCGGATCAATTGCATGAATAGCAGACCGATCGAACCTAAACCAACCACAACGACGACATCCGACGATTGGATTCCAGCGCGCTTCACCGCGCGCACGCAGCAAGCCAACGGCTCCATGAAAGAAGCTTCGTTGTCAGTCAGACTATCCGGAATTGGAAAGGCAACGCTCTCCACATGCTCTACCGGCACACGCACAAACTCCGCGAATCCACCTGGATCGAGATTGGTTTTTTTGAACTCCGCGCACATCGAAATATTTCCATGGCAACAGTAATGACATCGGCCGCACGGAACGTGATGCGCTACGACCACGCGATCGCCCACCTTAAATTTCGCAGCGCTC
>QHRA01000160.1 GCA_003221295.1 Verrucomicrobiota bacterium
GAGACCAGCGCCCAGACGGGAACGAATGTTTCCGGTCAACCGGCCGGCAGTGCAACGCCCAGCGCGGAGCAGCCGAAAAAAGGAATGAAGGGACGTGCTGCGACGAAGGCATCTGCTACTCCGGCCGCGACGGCGGCGGCTGCGGCGAGGGCTACCCCAAGGGCGGCTGCGAGTGCGGCTCCGTCGGTGTCAGCAACCAGCCAACAGAGGGGACAAGCTAATGCGGCGGCGGCGAAGAAGCCCGCTCCGCAGCAGGTCCAGCAGATCAAGGCGCAGCACGCGAATTTTCGTGCGCAGCCAAAACCGCAACAGGTTCCGGCAGTTACCTACAACCAGAACTATCGGATTCAAGGAAGTGATCAGTGGCAGGGTCCGCAGTATGAAGTATTCCGCTCGTATCGTCCGGAATGGCACGACCAGGGTTGGTATCGGTCGCGTTACAACCGGGTGGAGCTGATCGGTGGCGGTTACTATTACTGGAACAACGGCTACTGGTATCCGGCGTGGGGTTATGATACTGGGGCCCAGTACTATGCTTACGATGGACCGATCTATGTCGGTCACCGTGCTGAGCCGCCAGACCGTGTAATCGCGGACGTGCAAGCTGAGCTGCAGCAGATGGGCTACTACAAGGGTGAGGTGGATGGTTTGCTCGGGCCTATGACCCGGGAGGCGCTCACCGCCTATCAGGCCGATCAGGGGCTCGCCACGACGGCGGCGATTGACGAGCCAACGCTCGATTCCCTCGGGATGAGCTAAGGGAAACTAAACTATTAACGAGAAGCCGCCGGGGCGCAGGAACGCCTCGGCGGCTTTTTCTGTTTTGAGGGCGCCTTCGAGAGACTGCCGTTATCGGTTCTCGGCGAAAGCCGGAGACAAGGGGCAGAGAGCAAGGAGCTGATATTAAAGTTCGATAGCGCAATCAGTCCGAATGCCACCCGCAGGTGCCGACTGAAGGCCCGGTCGATCCTCCGCGAACGAGGACACCGTAACCGCCGGAGATGACGCGGTGCACGGCTTCACCCGTTTTGGGATCAACTCGGAGCGCCTCGTCGTGGAAGCCTTGTCTAAGCTCGAAACGCCGTACCGGCTTTGCGAGGTCGGTAGTTTCGTAAACGTAAAAAGGCATCGCGTCCATAATCTACACCTAAACATCGGTATAGATAGGCTCTTTTCGATGGACGGAGATGTTTTCCCAATTGCCGTTAAATGAAAGTTACAACGGAGCCGATCGTTTAGTTCCCGGGGCGTCACCTTCGATAAGAAGAAGAAAGCAGCGTAGGCGGGAATCAGACTCGGAAGGCTTAAGTTTAGGCTGATCTGCCGCACTCAAGCACCATTATCCCGATAAACTCGCGGTAGGATCCGTGCGCCGGCGGAAGCTTGCCGCCGACGATCGGGAGATTGATTGGCTGCTGCCGCTCGGTACTGCAGGAAAAATGCGGCGCGACGTTCCGAACTTCGATGGTGCGCAAGGTGAAGGGCGCGGCGTTGGGTATGAGTTGGTTCCATGTTCGTGCTACTCAGGACCAGGTGGAATCGGCGAACTCAGCGTTAAGTCGAGCAACTTCCGACCAAATTTCACCCTGATAATTACAGAGCAAGGGCTGCAGCGGAAAAGCGCGATGTGTAATCCCGGCGACGTTTGTTGCGCGCGGAACATGCAATTCAGTTAAAGCTCGCTCGATCTGCTCCTCGGACATACGATGTCCGCCCACGACCGGAGAGATAGCATTGGCGACATCGGCATCGCGGAGTATTTCGTGTAGTTGTTTGAGATGCATTTGGAATGATCTCCGATTAAAGGGCAATTCTGTTCATGTGTTGAAGATACTATCGCACACGTTCATGAATTCCTTGCACGGAATCGCGAAGTAATTTCACCGCGCGGCTGGCGCGTCGGGTCGTTGCGCCAGGTTTGTGTGTCGAGATATTCTCGCCACCAGGCGTTTTCATCTGTCTTGTCTCAGCGAGTTGAGCGCTGAGATGCGAGATGTGAACGTTGAGCAATGAGTGACGTTTCGGGCGGCTACGGAGGCAGATGCCGACGGCGCCGCAAGGAGTCGCGTTAAGTGTTATCAGTTATCTGTTCTATCATGAGCGACAGATTAAGAATTCGACGAATGGCGAAGAGAGATGCCGAAGTGGTCGCGACGCTGGCGAGAGAGCTTGGTTATCCCAACGAGGTTGAGTCGATACGCGAACGGATTCGAGCGATTAGCCGATCCGATCTGGATTTGCTACTGGTCGCGGTGGACGCGATGGACAGGCCTATTGGATTTGTTCAAGCGCATCGGGTTTGCATTATCGAAGTTGGGTTTCGGGTGGAAATTCTGGGATTGGTCGTGTCATCGTCTGCGCGTCGCAGCGGAATTGGGCGCAGGTTGATCGACGAAGCGGAACGCTGGGCGAAGCATATCGGCGCAGAGGCAGTATCGGTGCGAAGCAATACCAAACGCACCGAAGCCCACCTTTTCTATCCGGCCTTGGGCTACACGAAGATAAAGACGCAAGCGGTGTATGAAAAGGCGGCACGGTAGCGCCGCCTTATCAGTTATCCGTTAATAGTTATCGGGAAGCTTTAAGTTTAAGTGTCGCAGGTTTCAGGGTCCAGGGTTCAGAGGGCAGCCCCTGGAGATGGAAGATCGTAGATGGAAGATGAAAGTGGAAATCAACTTAATGGGCGACGAAAAATATCAGAAGCTAGCGGCGCACTTAACCAAGGTTCATAACCTCACTATTGCCTACCGGGTCTTGTCGTGGGATCAGCAGGTCAATATGCCACCGGCGGGCGATGCCGCGCGCGCTGCGCAAATGGCGACGGTGTGGCGGCTGCGTCATGAATTGTTTACCAGCGATACCACCGCGCGTCGATTGGAAGAAGCCGCCCACGAAATTGAGGGCGCTCCTTTCGATTCGGACGAAGCCAGCCTGATTCGCGTCGCGCGCCGCGAGTATAACGCAGCAGTGAAACAACCGGCTGAATTTGTCGGGCGATTTACGCAAGCCAAAGGGCTGGCAACGGCAGTCTGGGCAAAAGCGCGGGCGAACAATGACTTCAAAGCGTTCCAGCCCACGCTGGAGGAGTTGA
>QHRA01000038.1 GCA_003221295.1 Verrucomicrobiota bacterium
TGGGCTGTCTTTTTTTGCTCCAGAAGCTCCATGAAAGAAAGCTACAGACAGCCAAGGCCTCTGTGGCGACTCCTGCCTCCCATAGCTCGGTCACGCCTTCAGCTTCTCCGGTGTCGCCGGCTGCCGGACAACCGGCTAAACCGACGGCAATATTGTCGCCACCACCAGCTCTGAAACCGAAGCCTACGCCGATGCTCCCGAAACCAACACCGATGCTGCCAAAGCCCACACCGATGTTGCGCCCAAATCCTAACGGCCGGCAAACTTGACTGGTTTAACCAGTCGAGTTTCACTTGAAATTAGCGATTTGTTCTCGCTCCTCACTGCGCATGCTCTAACCTCTGTCCCAAGTTGCGTGAGCGAAGCTTTTACGCGATCCGACCTCTGATCCCTATTCTTCCACGTTCCCGGAAAGCGGAACGGTCGGGATCATCAGCGATTCAATTTGTGGGCGCCTGATCCGCTTGTGTCCGGTGGGCGCCGCTCCAAAAGCCGTCTGCCCATCAGACACACGCCCGACCACGGCCGGTTAGGTTGGAAACGCGCTGGAGAAATCATGGCGATGAGACGCAGAAAAAGCGGTAAACGCTTTATTTTTGCGGCCGCGTGCATGACCGAATGAATTTGCTCCGGCTCCCAGCCGCACTGGATAAAGAACTCCGGACCTGTCTCGGGCGCGAATTTCAGCGGGATACCCGCCTGATCGAGGGGCGCGGCCATTTTCTTTGCCAGCATTTTTAATAACGCAGGCGAGGCGACGTCGAGAATCCAATGCTGAAACACTGGTTGAGCCGCGAGATCGTTCCCCAGCGCCGCGGCTTCTTCTGCTGTTAGGTAAACCAGCAAGCCTTCGGTCACAACCAGCACCCGGTTCGCGCGACGGCCAAGCTGCAAGAATAATTCGCGTCGCGCTT
>QHRA01000039.1 GCA_003221295.1 Verrucomicrobiota bacterium
CAGGTCCGAGCAACAAACGGCCACGAATTTTTCTCGGCGAAAGGCATCAACGCGGCAATCTGCTGGCCGCGCTCGCTCGCCAGTCGTTGGGCAAACGGATCACGGAACACCGCATCCGGCCGTTCGGATTCCCGGGCCCGATACACCGCTACCCAGCGCGCCGTATCCGAGATGTCGTAAATTGGTGATTCGGGGAGATCCACACCGCAAATGTAAACCGGCGCCCTGATCGACGTCGAACTTTCATTGCTGCGCGGGAGGCTCTGCTTTGGCTCCTTGCATCAAAAGTGAGGACTGACTCGTTAGTTTCCCCCTTCCAATCTCGCCATTTGGTCCAAGGAGGCGGATCAGAAGCTCTAGGACGGCCCTCTGTTGCGCTGCAAACGATGTACGAATGGTAGTGCGCGACCCCAAAATGAACCTGGGCAATATTGAACATGCAACGTTCGACCGCGCTCATCTAACGCCAGCCATGGCGAGGGTGCGCTCGCGGTTCACCCCTCTCCCCGTTAAATTAGTTAATATACCGTATAGATTTTCCGGCGGGAACTTGCGAATGCCCGCACCCAAGAGGCGGAGTCTCGTTCAAGGCGGGGCCGTACTTTTGCTTTTGCTCTGGGCGATGGCGATTGCGCCCGAGCCCCAACCCATCTCAATTTCTGCGGATGCATTGGTTCGGGCTACGACCATCGGCGACATCCCACTAATCAGCTTGTGCCTCGCCAAACACGTTGATCCAAACGGGCGCGACGCGCAGGGGCGGACGGCGTTGCTGATTGCGGCATCGCAACAGGATTGGAAAACGGCCCGGCGGCTCATCAATGCAGGCGCGTTAGTCGATCTCGCCGATGAAAAAGGGTTCACCCCGCTGATGGCCGCCGCACTGCGCGGCAATCTTGAAATATTCCGTGCTTTGCTAGCACGCTCAGTCAATCTGCGGGCCCAAGCTCGCCTAAAGGACGGTCGCGATCTGTTGGGAATCGCCCTTGATGGCGGCAACCCAAAGATCGTCCAGGTTGTTACCGAGCGCTTACCGCGAATGCGGCAATGGACAACCAGTACGCAGCGGGCGCTTGACGCAGCTTTGCTGGCGGGAAACAAGGATCAAATTCGGCTGTTGCTCGGCAAAAATACCAAGCCGCCGACCCCTGCAGGCAAAAACGTGCCCTTGCTCGCCTACGCCGTCGTGCGAAGTGACACACCACTTTTCAGCACGCTGCTGGGCTGCGGAGCCGACCCCAACACACTTCTGCCGCCTCGCTCCGACAAAGATTTTCTGGCGCTGCTGCCCTCACAATCTCTCCGCCGCTATGTCGAAGAGGACAGGAACATCACAGTGCTGATGCTCGCCGCGGGTCTTGGCCGCGAAAATTGCGTGCGGGCCCTGCTCGATGCGCGGGCCAACCGGAATCGCGCCACGAAGCGCTACGGTATGGTTGCGCTGGACGTTGCCGCCGAGACGGGCCAGTGGCGATGCACGCAAATCCTTCTGGGGGGCGGCCCGTCGCCGGAGCAGCTGCGCCTCGAAATTTCTCTCGCTTCGCAAACCGTCGACCTTATTAAAGACGGCGTGCCGATATTCCGCACTGAATGTTCGACCTGGCGGCCAGGCTACTCCACGCGCGCTGGTCATTTCGTAATCACTAACAAGGAGCAGAACCATCGGTCCACCATCTACAAAGTGGACATGCCATATTTCATGCGTCTGAGTTGTCTCGATTTCGGAATGCACGCAGGCGTAGTGCCGGACTATCCGGCATCGCACGGCTGCATTCGGCTGCCAGAGGAAGCGGCGCGAAAATTCTTCGCCGAAGTCCCGATCGGCACGCTCGTGACCGTCGAATAACCGCGCCAAGCTTCGAGCAAGAATAGGCTGAGGGCGGC
>QHRA01000040.1 GCA_003221295.1 Verrucomicrobiota bacterium
AATCCGAAAACTTTGAGCAAACAATCCTTGGACTAACAAATTCAAATGAATAACAAAATGAAGATCGTAGTCATCGGAGGCAGCGGCCTCATTGGATCAAAGGTGGTAACCAATCTTCGCCAGCGTGGTCATGAGGTAGTGGCGGCATCGCCTTCCACGGGCGTGAACACACTTACTGGTGAGGGGTTGGCTGAAGCACTGGCAGGCGCTCAGGTCGTGGTTGATGTGGCGAACTCGCCGTCCTTCGAAGACAAGCCTGCTTTGGAATTCTTCGAAACGTCGGGTCGCAATCTTCTTGCCGCGGAAAAGGCCGCGGGCGTGAAACATCACGTGGCACTGTCAGTGGTCGGGACCGACCGCCTGCTTGGAAGCGGCCCCGGTTCTTTAAGCGGTTACTTTCGCGCAAAGATGGCCCAGGAAAATCTGATCAAGGCTTCCGGGATTCCGTTTACGATCGTCCACGCAACGCAGTTCTTCGAGTTCGCGAAGAACATAGCTCAATCCGCGACTGACAGCTCAAGCATTCGGTTATCGCCAGTTCTTATGCAGCCGATGGTTTCGGATGATGTCGCTGCCGCGGTGGCAGACGTAGCTCTCGGGGAACCGATGAATGGCATGGTCGAAATTGCTGGGCCGGATCAGATCCGACAGGATGAACTTGTCCGGCAGTTTCTAAGTGCGACGGGCGACGCGCGGAAGGTGATCGCCGACGCCAATGCGGGTTACTTCGGCATAGCGGTGAACGATCAAAGCCTGGTCCCCGGCGCTAATGCCCGCCTCGGCCCGACGCATTTCGCCGAATGGCTCAGCCGTACCACTACTCAGAAGACGGCGACTGAGAAACAGTCGGCGCCCGCATCAAATCTCTCAGGCGACGCGGCAAAAGTGGTCGCTCTGCTCCTTTGCGGAATTGCCTTCGCCGCTCTGTCCTTACGCAACGCTGCAGCCGACGATTCATCTGCGGATAAGCCGAAGGTGGCCGCCACGACGGAACCCAAGGAAGCAAAGGTGACTCCGCTCTTGTCGAAAGAACTGATGGACCTTCCAGGCAAGGAAGGTCTGATGGTCACGGTTGAGTATCCTCCCGGCAGCTCGGACCCAATACATCGCCACAACGCGCATGGGTTTATTTATGTGCTGGAAGGCTCGATCGTAATGCAGGTAAGGGGCGGGAAGGAAGTGACTCTGACACCTGGTCAGACCTTCTATGAAGGCCCCGAGGATGTTCACGTCGTCGGGCGAAACGCCAGCCAAACCAAAGCGGCAAAATTCGTCGTGTTTTTCGTGAAGGACAAAGGCGCCCCGGTGCTGGTGCCCGCTAAATAATCAAAACTGCAAGTATTTCCGCTTTCCCAGGACCGCAAAGCCTGGAGTTCCAAAACCTTAACTCTGCCGTCCATTTACTGCAGATACTCAACGTTCATGACTGTTCACTTTCCCAAGCTTGTTTCGGTATCGGATCCGCCTCAGATTCGGGATTCGATTTGGACTAACGGTGACACGCAGAATACCGAATTATGCTCACGCTGGAGGAAGCAAATCGAGTCATCGCCGCGGCGCTCAATTACGCCCGAGAGCACGGGTACCGGGTGAGTGTGAGTGTATGTGATACTTTCGGTTACCCCATTGCTCACCAGCGGATGGATGGCGCTTTGCCGTTAACGCCCCACTATTCGATCGCCAAGGCGGTCACTTCAGCCGGCTTCGGTATTCCAAGTGAGGAAGAGTCGAGGGCGGAGTTGCCCACATTGCCTATCGCGCTTGCGGTTGGCACCGGAATGCCACTAAGTCGGCTGCGCGGTGCTATTCCGCTCATACAAAACGGCAAAGTAGTCGGCGGCATCGGTGTCAGCGGCAGTCCGTCTAGGGAAGAAGACAAAGATTGCGCGCATCACGCGGTTGAAGCAGTTGGGTTTTCCGCGACGCCGCGACAGCAATAACGGGCAAATCGTTTATGCTGTGTGCCGGTTCAAACCGATGAGTTCAGGGCGTGGTGAGATCATTCATTCAAATATGGGATTAGCCCTGTGTTAGGGTAACGGTATGCATACCCATGCCCACGTTAGACATCCTAAGGAAGTAATTCAGGAAGCCAAAGACAGGAAACGCCGCGAGCATGAGTTCTTCTATTACAACGACATTGTGTTAGAGTGGATCACCAACCACGTACTGGCATCGGTGATCCTTTTTGACATCGCCTTGATTGTGCCGCTGCTTACGCTGAACGCGCCGGACACAGTTAAAATCACTCTTGGTGTTATTTCTGGCAGTTGGATTCAGTGGTGGGCTTTGCCGGCACTACAACGCAGCCAAACCAAGACTCAGGCCCAAAATGAAGCCAAGGCCCAAGTTGACCACGAGACGCTCACTTACCTCGCCAAATTGCAGGATGAACAGATGACCGAACTTAAAGGCATTTCCGAAATTCTGCGCGCTCTGAAGGATAAATAAGTAAACTATCCTCGAACCGTGTAGTACTGAAGCACGCGATCTTAGTCGCGATGCGCGTCCGAAATGACTGAGGCCGAGAAAACGCATTCTTACAAAAAGGAGACAGCTTTGAAACAGTCTCGGGTCGTCATCGTGGGCGGCGGCTTCGGCGGACTCTATGCGGCGCGCGCCTTAGCTGGCGCTCCCGTTAGCGTAACGCTCATCGACAAACGCAACTACCACCTCTTCCGGCCGCTGCTATATCAAGCGGCTACCGGCTTACTTTCGGCAGACGAAATTTCTGGTCCGCTCCGGTCCATACTTAGCCGCCAAAACAACATCGACGTTCTCCTAGGCGAAGTGACCGGTGTCGATACACAGAAGCGCGTTGTTCGCCTTGAGCAGCACGACGTACCATACGATTTCCTTATCCTCGCCACCGGCGTTCAGTATAACTGCTTTGGACACGACGAGTGGTCTCGAATT
>QHRA01000091.1 GCA_003221295.1 Verrucomicrobiota bacterium
TCACCTGTTTTACAGGGGAAAGACGCGCACGTGATGATTAAGGGGATGCTCTGCCAATCTGTAGCAAGGAATCTGGCGGTATATCTGGACTAGCTCCTAAACGATTTGATCTGGGAATCAATGGCTTACACAGCTGAAAAGGGCCGCTGCAGATTTTCCTTCCCGGTGAAGGCGGCTTTGCTATAATTTCTATAAGTTAATACCAATTGCCCGCTCAAAGGCAGCAGTTTCGTCCCACTTTCATGAAAACTCGCATCGCCCGCCATGTGGCAATTTATCTTTTTATCGCCCTCGCCGGCTATGGCATTGGTGCTTGTCGCCAGAATGTAATGCTTAATCCCAGTGAGGACGATTTGCTCGTTCTCAACGGTTGCGTCGTCTCAGCTTGCAACTATCTGGCAGCGGTCAAAACCCAGCACACCTTGGAGAAAAACTTTTGGGCGAAAATTCTTCTGGTCCGTTATGTCGACCATCCAGCCGGCCACGCCTATTGCGTTTGGGAAACGGACGGCACGGTCTACGGATACGATCGGAACGCCGGCGGCTTCCTTATTCCGGTTTACACCCGGGACGCAAAATCAATTGCGATTGTTTTGGCTCAGGAATTATCGAAGCATCTTCACGAGAACCTCTCAGTGAGCCACGCGGATTTCGTGGAGCCGTCGAGCAAGGTGTACCGCTTCTAGCGCCTTTCCAACAAGGTCGGGCGGCGAGTTTTCGGTTCCCGCCGCCCCTCGCCCTGCCCTCTCTCCGCGCGGAGGAGAGAGGGTTAAGGTGCGGTGAATCGTGTGTCACTATCGCCCCAGCACGGGCGGAACTGACTGCTTTAAGCAGTCAAGTTTCCCATGCTGGTACCCAAACTGGAGTTTGGGAACGAGAATAAGAAACGGACTGTTGCCCTGAAGGGCTAACGACCCTCAGGCTTCGCGTCGCTCCACTTCTTCTTCTCAAACGCTTTTCGCCCGGAACCAACCTCAAACATCTCAAACTCGGTCGGTTTCTGCTGATAATATTTTTGATGATACTCTTCCGCCGGCCAGAATTTCATTGCCGGCAGAATCTCGGTTACAATCGGTTTATCGAACCGGCCAGAAGCGGCCAGTTTCGCTTTTGATGCTTCCGCAATTTTTCTCTCTTCGTCGTTCTGCACAAAGATAGCGGCACGATAGCTCGGTCCGATATCGGTGAACTGGCCGTCCGATTGCGTGGGATTGATCTGCCGCCAGTAAATATCGAGTAACTGATCGATGTTAATTTTCGCGGGATCGTAAGTGATTTCGATCGATTCGCGATAGTTCGTCTTTTCCGAACCGACAAGTGCGTAAGTCGGGTTCGGTTCCGTCCCGCCGCAATAACCGACGACCGTCTTAATCACGCCCGGCGCCTTATCAAAAGCCGGCTGGATACACCAGAAGCAGCCGCCGGCGAAGACAGCGGTGCGCGATTGCGGGAGCGGATCGGCCATGAGCAGCTGCGTGAGGAAAACATGAGCCAGTAGAACGAGGCGTTTCATGGCGAATTAGACAGCGCGCGTGCGCGAATGTTTCAAGTGGGGACGGTCCACTAGACGTCACCAGAAAACGCAGTGATCACTACCGACCCGCTTTATCCTCGGTTCAGCAACTCACAAGTCGCGGAAATTCTTGTTGGGTGTGAGCCAGGAGGCATCCGGTGTCAGGCCTTGCGCGCGAGCCGCGTTATAAAGCGCGACCATCTCGTCCACTACCAGGTGCAGCGCATCGCCTTCGCTATCGCTCTCATCAGCATGGGCGGTCGGCGCAGGAGCTGCGACCTGCGGGATCGATAGATCGTGACTTCGCCGCACAACAAGTCTGCCGGAGTGAAGCGGGCGATAAAGCCGCAGAATAATTTCAGTCGGAATATCGCGGAGGCGAAATCGAAACTCCGATGTGAACATCATCGCCTCTCGCACCGCAGGATCCGTAAGCGCCTCTTCTCTGCTCCAGCTCATGAATGGCAATTTAATCCGGGACAGCATCTTCTCGCAATAACGATCTGGAAATCAAGGCGAAGATGCGAGCGATTATGGTCGATTCGCAGGCCGCCAGGCTGGAAACTTGCCCACCTAACATGCGGGGTCGCGCGAAACTGAACACAAACGAGGCCGCCGTCGAATATGTACCGAAATCTCTGACCAGTGCGCTGGAGTTCGACAGAATTTTTTCGCATTTTGCGTCGGTCGAGATCGATCTCGGCTGCGGCGACGGCACTTTTCTCACCGCCATGGCGCGAGAAAACCCGGAGCACAATTTTCTCGGGATCGAACGGCTGCTTGGACGTGTGCGGAGTGTTTGCCGCAAAGTTGCGCGGTTGGATTTAAAGAATGCGCGGGTCTTGCGAATGGAATCTTCCCATGCGGTAACGAACTTGTTGCCCGCCGGGTCTGTTACGGCGTTTCATCTTTTATTTCCCGATCCATGGCCAAAACGGCGACATCATCGCCGACGCGCTTTCACCCACGAATTTCTGTTCTCGATTCATCGCGCTCTGATTGCCGAAGGATTATTTAACATTGCCACGGATCACACGGAATATTTTCAGCAGATCGAAAAGGTCATCGCCGAGACCGACATATTTGTCATCTCGCGCGAGCAAAAGAATTTTCCGTCCACTACCTTCGAACAGAAATTCGTCGCTCGCGGGCTTCCCGTTCATCGACTGCTGCTGCGAAAAGTTTCGCCGCTTAAGTAAGCCCGTGCTGTCCATTCTTCATCGCCAAACTGAACCTCGACCGCACCGGTCTGGTCCTGGCGGAAAAGTTTGATGCCGCGATGCGCGATTTCATTCGCCCATTCCTCGGTGATCTGTTCGGCAACGGGAGACTCGCGGGAGGTGGCAATGATAAGTTTCGGCTTTACTGCCTCCAGAAATCGAGGTGTGCCTGACCCGCCAGAATGATGCTGACCCTTGATCAAAATGTCGCTCTGCAAATTGTCACCTGTTTCGAGCAGGGCCGCTTCCGCCTTCGCGCCCGCATCGGACTCGAAAAGGACGCGTATTTCTTCGTCAAAGACGAGCTGTACAATCAATGGCGCGTCGTCCGCCGCAGTAACTTTAATGTTTGTCGTCGGGTAAAGTATCTCCGCGTGCACGTTGCGGCCAAAGAGGAGCGAATCGCCACGAATTAGGTGTCGCGGTTTTGTTTTCCCGGGCTGAAGCGCATCCGATAACCGGCGTTGGACAGCGGACCGAACATCAAGCGGGTTATCATAAATTTCGCGCGGCGCGAAATCAGCGATAGTGTCAGCGGCACCGCCGATGTGTTGCGCATCTCCATGGGTGAGGAGAATTCCTTCGACGCGATTGATGCCACGGCTCTGCAGGAACGACTTCAGCGTGTGTTCGTAACTACGTTGGCTACCACAATCGATCAACCAATCGTAATTATTCGCGCGGATGTGCGCGGCAGCGCCGGTTCCTTCGTCGAGAACGGTGATCGTAGTCGGCGCATGCCGTTCAGTGAATCGCGGAAGGTAAACATGGCCGCCCGGCAGCATGGCAAAGAAATGGACGAGGCCTAGGACAGCGCGCGACATCAACCAGTTGGCATTATTGAAGAGAATTGAGAGCCCGGAGGAAATCGGCGCGGTGATAAGCGACAGCATAGCGAGCGCGAGAACGAAATAGGCGATCGGCACCACCACGAGATTGGCGAAGAGAGATACCGGGGTCACGAGATAGAAATACCAATAGATAAGCAGCAGCGATCCAATCCAGGCCGCCAGCGAAACCGATGCGCCGCGAGCGAGACCGCGCCCAACCGCAGCGTAGATTCGCCGCATCCGACTCAATAACAGACGTGGCAAAAATGGATCTGGGGCAACGATTCGTTCAAAGCGAACAAACATTGGATCGGCCAACAGCACGATGGCGCCCACCACGGCGAACGACAGTTGAAACCCGCTCGTAAAAAGCTGGTTTGAATCGAATAGCAAAATCAAAGATGCGGCCGCAGCCAGACTGTTGAGAGCGAGAACTTTTCGATCAAAGAAGATTCCACCGAGCAGAAGCGCGCTCATGACCGCGGCTCGGACGCTCGCGGTATGCAGACCGGTGATGGCAGCGTAGAAAAAAAGCAGAGGAATGATGAGAGCGGTCGCAGCCTTGCGCGGCAGGCGTAGGACCATCGCGAACGTCCAGAGTAATCTCGCGACAATGCCAACGTGCAAGCCAGCAACGGCAAACAGATGCAACGTTCCCGTCTGTTGAAATGGCTCCTCGATATCATCGCGCGTTTGATGGCGAAGCCCGAGGGAAGTGCCGCAAATGAGGCCGACAACATCCGGCGAATCTTCGAGGTCGCGGCTGAGGATGCGCTGCATCCATTCACGCGAGCGCGCCGCCGCACGCAGGATGGAGAATCCACTGCCCGGCGCGAGAATCCGACCATTTTCCGGATAGCGAACGATGAATAAATTCTTCACATCGCGTCGCGCGAGATAAGCGCGCATGTCGAACTCACCGGGATTTCGCGGGGGCTCGATTGGTTGGAAAGTTCCAAAAAGTGCCAGTTCGTCACCCACGTTTGGTTGGCCGCGCCAGCGAACGAAAACCGTCGCGTTCGTTTCAAAATCTTGGTCGGCGATTTTGACTTTATGCAATCTCATAAGGAAACTAGCGTTTCCGTTGGTCTCGATTTTTGGCTCAGTCGTGACGATTCCGGTTACGCTCGCAGGACGCGGCTGTGCTCCGGCGATTTGGGCGAGCTCATCTGCTGGTGTGTTGATGATTCGCGCGCTGTGGAGCGCGAAAAATGTTGTGCCGACCAGCGCAAAAACGAGCGGCGCAAAACTCCAGCGCAATCCTGCCAGTCCACCTAGAATTGCAATGAACAGAATCGGGGCGGTGATCGCAGGAAAATAATCGGCCGCGACGATACCGATGATCGCAGCCAAGACGAGACCGACAAATGGCTGCCGCATCAAGCCGCGGTCGATCAATCGCTCACGACGAGATCGAGCTTAACGTCGTACCGGTCGAGCGGAAGCGATTCGACGATCTGAAAACTAAAAGCGATCCCGATCTTAATGGCGCGCGCAGCGCGATGAGCAAGAAAGCGATCGAAAAAGCCGGCGCCGCGTCCGATCCGCGCGCCTGCGCGCGTGAAAGCGATCCCGGGCACGAGGACAAGGTCGATCGGCGCGAAAATCGCAACATCGTGCTGACCGCGAGCGGTTGGCAAAATCACAATGATTTCGCTGCCGCGCCGGCGCAAGTCCGCGATCAATGTCGCGATCTCAGGTTCGTAATGAAACGGTTCGAAGACGACAACCACCCGGGCCCGTTTCCAAACCGGTAGCTCGAGCACGCGGTTGCAGATCTTTAACGATCGGCCGCGCCGGTCTTCCGCGTCGAGCGCCCGCAACTGTTCCTGCATGTGTACGCGGAGCTCCTGCTTGGTTTCGTCGATGTTCATCGCGGCAAAATTTTTTGAACTGTGGTCGCGAGCTTATATGCTTCTCAGCAGGTGCCGATTCCTTTTTCAAAAAAAACGCGGGTTGTGCGACAGGCGACCGCGGATGGCGCGGAGAAAAAAACATCGACGCGCGTAACCTTAAAGCCAGGCATGGACTGGCATCGGCGGAATTTTTTGGCCGAGGTCCTCATCCCATCCCTGTTTACCAAACGCTCCGGCGAACGCGCAGTCCCGCGTTTTCCCAAAATCGGGCCGGGCGAATTTTGCATCACCTGGATCGGGCACGCCTCCTTTCTCATTCAGACACACGATCGCAATATCCTGGTCGATCCGAACTGGGCGAAATGGTTGAAGGTGATCAAGCGGTTGAAGCAGCCGGGAATCGAGCTGCATCATTTGCCGGATATCGATTTGGTGTTGGTGACACATGCGCATTTTGATCACCTCGACCGACGAACGCTGCGGCGGATCGCTTCCGATCAACCGATCGTCGTGCCGGTTGGCGTTGGCACGCTCGTTCACGATCTCGGCTTCAATATCGTGCATGAGCTCGATTACTGGCAGGCGGTGCCGCTCGAGGCATTGAAAATTTCGCTGACGCCTTGCCATCACTGGGGCGCCCGCTTTCTGGCCGATCTGCATCGCGGTTTTGGCGGTTTCGTTATCGAAGCAAATGGTCGCTCCATCTTTCACTGCGGCGACAGCGCTTATTTCCCAGGGTTTAAGGAAATCGGCGAACGCCACGAGATCGAGATCGCGCTGTTGCCAATCGGCGCTTACGACCCGCCAAGCGGACGCGAGGTCCACATGAATCCAGAGGAAGCGGTGCAGGCCTTTCTGGAATTGCGCGCGAAAAAATTGGTGCCGATGCATTACGGCACCTTCCGACTCGGCTACGAGCCGCTGGACGAGCCGCTCACTCGGCTACTAGCGCGCGCGAGAGAGGCCGGCATTCACGACGACGTGTTGGTCATGACGGAAGGCCAGCCAGTGGTGCTCTAGGCCCTCGTGAATCGTGAATTGTGAATCGTGAATACGAACAGCAATCACTGATCACTGTTCACCGATCACCATTCGCGCGCTGCGACTGGGTCGGTGTGCTTGCCGCCGCTACGCTCACCATCATTTTTTCTCTTCTCCTGCTCGCGCACGATCCGCTCATTTTTTGGAACGACGATTACGAAATCTCTGTGCTGCCAGTTTTCGCCGATATGGCGCGAGCATGGAATCATGGCGAGTTTCCGCTCCTTAGCCCCTACTCCTGGATCTGTGGAAATCTCGCGGGGGAATTTCAATATGGTGTTTTCTCCGTTTTCATTAATGCGCTGATTGTCTGCGTTTGGAAATTGCCGCTGACTTTTTCGCAACAAGCAGCTGTCGTTTCCATCGCACATCTCGCTGTCCTCAGTGCCGGAGCGTTTTTGCTCGCGCGTGGCCGGAAACTGTCGATCCCGTTATCCACCCTTGTCGCACTCGTCGCGTCACTAAACGGCTGGATCATTTGCTGGGGCGCGGGCGACTGGTTTGGGGCGCTCGGCGCATTCGCCTGGCTGCCGTGGGCGTGGTGGGCAGCGGAGCGGACGCTTGATCCAACGCGTTCGCACTGGCGTTTTCTTTGGCCGGCGCCTTTCGTTTATCTGCTGATCACAGGGGGCTTTCCTTATACCGTCTTGATGTTGGCGTTAGTGGTCGCGTGGCTAGCGCTGCGCGCCGTGTTCGAGATAGGCACAACGGACACTGCCAGTCCCGCTCGGATCAGCCCAGGCGCGCTTGCACGGCTAACGAGAACTTGGCCGCTGCTCGCCGGCGTCACACTCGGTTTCGGACTCGCTGCCCCGGCCTGGCTGGCATTGCTCGACTACGTCCACGGCTCCGCCCGCGAATCACTTCATTCCTCCGCTCATTGGCAATGGCTCGTCCCGTGGAATGCATGGCCAGGCTTGATCCTGCCATCGTGGACGGTGACCTGGTTGGATTTTTCATCGCGGTTCATACCAAATGACGCGACAGAACTTGCCTGCGGTCTCATCCCGCCCGTCGCCCTGCTCAGCAGTTTCATTGTTAACGGCCGCGCCCTTCTCAAAAAGATTCGCTGGGAGCTCGCACTGCTTCTCCTTCTGTTTTTTCTGGCGATGCTTCCCACCGCTGGCATTTTCCGCTGGAGTTTCCGCTGGCTCCCGCTCTTTCATCTCGTCCTCGCGCTCTGCGCGGCCGAGGCCCTCGGATCGTTTTCGCAAAAACAACGACGTTTCGCCCCGGTTTTCCTGCTCGTGCTCATAATCGTGCTTGTGATCGGCGCCCTGATCTTGCGAACCGGCGGCGAACATCTCTTCCCCCTCGCTTGGATTTTCATCGGCCTCGCCCTGCTTTGGTTTGTGATCGAGTCGCTCCAATCTAATTTCTTGCACGCATGGGCGCCGGCGGCCGTCGTCTTCGCAGCGCTTCTCGCGACTTATCTCTGCATCCCGCCAAACTCAGCCGTACCCAAATACCATCTTGCCCAATCCTTGTTAGAACCACAGCCGCTCGATCCGCAGCGTCTTTATCTCAGCGTTTATCCGCCACCGGAAAATTTTTATCGAATGGATGCGAAACCGGCACCGGTTGGACAAATTGTCCGGCCCGGCAGCACTTCGATGTGGGCGGGCTTGCGTTTCGTCAACGGTTACAGTCCAATCCGTCCCGCCGGGGTGGCGCGCGAGTTTGCCAGCGCCATTCATGGCGAAGTCGATCCAGACCTGGCAAAATGGCTTTTGCAGCGCGAAGCCGGTGGAAATGGACTGCTCGAGCGCATTGGCATTGATGGAATCATTGTCGCGCGAGAGTTCGATTTCATTCCGCAACCGGCAGCTGAATGGGAATTGGCAACCGAGAACGACGAGGGCCGCGTTTTTCATCGCCACGGCAAAGCGATGCCAGTAGTTCGTTCCGTGAATTTTTCTGGAAAAAACTCGATCGCAAAAATCACGGACATCGTCATAGGCCGAAATTGGGTGAGCGCATCAGTTGCGGCTCTCGATGGAGATCGGCCAGCTCTGCTCGCATTCTCACGTCCGTTTTTCCCAGGCTATCGGGCACGAATTGGTGGACGCAACCTCGCCGTCTTTTCTGAACGCAATTTGATTCCGCTGGTCGAGGCCCCGCCCGGAACGCACGGTCGCCTCACCCTTTATTACCGTCCCGATTGGCTGATCTTCGGGAGCGCGCTTGCGATCACCTCAGCCTCTATCTGGATCGTGTCGGCTGCTCTCGCGTTGCGCGCTTCGAAACGGTTGTAGCTGCCGCTGTCGCCAGCGGCAGTCTCGGATACTTCTGCCGCCGGCGACGGCTACACGGAAAAGAAGGCGTAATATTTGTAGAATCGTTCGGCGTGGGGGTCTGGGGAGCGCACGTGCACTCCCCAGAGTAAATTGCACCGCTAGTAGTAGTCAATCGGCGATCGTAAAAACTTCCACCGGCGCATCAACGCCTTTGACCTGCTGGGGAGGCAAGGCACGCAATCTAATCGATCGCGAGAGATGATCTTTCGTCGCTTTGCTCAGTAGCAAGGAGGTGCCGAGGGCCTTGTTCAATCCTTCGATTCGCGATGCCACGTTCACTGTGTTTCCAATCACGGTGAACTCCATTCGTTCCGACGAACCAATGCTGCCGACAATCGCGCGCCCGGTATTAATGCCGATCCCGATTCCAAGCGGCGCCTCATTGGCGCGCACCAAATCGGCATTGAAAAGTTCGAGACGGCGCAGCATCGAACATCCGGCCGCTACGGCATCGTCGGCATGCGTCGTCGCGCCGGAGCCGGCGCCGAAGACCGCCATGAAACCGTCCCCCAGAAATTTGTTAACCATGCCGCCGTGTTCCGTCTCCACGATTTCGACCATGGCTTGGAGAAATCG
>QHRA01000092.1 GCA_003221295.1 Verrucomicrobiota bacterium
CTTCAAAAGCTGGAAGGCGTACCAAATTTTTTCACTAATCAAACGATGACGCACCTCACGATGCATGCCAATGGCGCCCGCCCACTCGATCGCTCGAAGTTCATTTTGCAACTCGATGATCAGTTTCAGTTGGCCGACCGCCACGCCAACAACAGCATCGTCCTGCGCCATTACGTCAATCCGGTGCGCCACAAATTCTGGGAACAGATTTTTTCTTGAGTGCGAAAAGTCTTCCGTTGCCGAACTCATGCGTATTTTGACGGTGCTTGATCTTCCATCGGACGCGCGGCTTGGCGCCGCCCGCATTTTCATGGAATTGTCGCGAGCCTGGGAGACTACCGGACACAAGGTCTCGCATTATTGTGTGGACGACGCGTTCCCCGCGCCAACTTCGTCGCCTCCCTTGTCGGCCTGGCGACGGTTGCGTTTTCCAGGAAGGGCAGCGGCCTTTGTCAGAAACAATGCCGCTCGGTTCGATGTCATTGATTGTCTTGTCGGAGCATTGCCAGTTGCGAAACACCGTTTGAATTTCACTGGCTTACTCGTCGCGCGATCGATCGGTTCCCATCGCCTCTATCGCAATTTTGAAGAGATGGCGCGCGAGCGTTGGGCGGATCAGCCGCGAGGAAAACTATCGGGCCGGATCTTCTACACCATTTTTCAACAACAGCTGTTTCGGAACTCAGAAAAAGCGCTGCAATACTGCGATCTCGTCAACCTGCCTAACGAGTATGAGCTGGAATGCTTAAGCTCGAAAAAACCGGCAATCGTTCAACCGTATGGCCTGATTGAGGAGTGGCGCCGAACGCTGGTGGAAGCGGGCCCTTCGCCCGAAACGCGTTTGCTGCGACAAGAAGTGAGTTTTATCGGGATGTGGAGTACACGGAAAGGCGCCAGAGACTGGGGCGAAATCATTCGACGCGTGCGCGCCATTGTTCCGGCGGCACGATTCAAATTTCTCGGGACGCTAACCGATACTGAAAGGGTCTGGTGTGATCTGAATATTCCTCCCTGCGATTGGATCGAAATCGTCCCAGAATATCAGCCCGACGAGCTGCCAAAACTTCTAGCCGATTCAACGGTAGGTGCAGTTCCGAGCTATGCGGAAGGTTTTGGTTTCGGTCTGCTGGAACAGCTGGCGGCGGGAATTCCAACTGTCTCTTACGACGCCCCCGGTCCGCGTTTCATATTACAAGATGGTTTGTCTGATCTGCTGGTTCCCATTGGAAGCGTGGAACAACTTTCCGCCGCGTTAATCCAAATTCTTTCGGCTGATCTGGCCAGCTACCGGAAACTAATCGAGCGATGCAGAGAAGTGGCGGGCCGCTTTTTGTGGTCAACCATCGCAAAAGAAACGGCGCGTCTATACGAGACGCATCTTGCTCGAGTACGGGGGCGGCATTAGTGAATTGTCGGGGCATGATTAACGGCGCGGGCGTCGTCTGGCAGATAGTTCCTCGCATTTCGGATAACCCTGACGGGGTGACCGATTACGCTTTCAACCTGGCGAACGATTTATGGGCGAATCTCGGTCTCAGAACGGTATTCGCTCCAGGCGAACCGAGTCAGGCGTCAAAAAAAGGAGAATTCGAAATAGCATCCATCGCCGATGCCGGCACACCTCCGGTGAAGCCTGCGCACGTCATCTTGCACTACGTGAATTACGGTTATCAGAAACGCGGACTGCCATTTTGGTTAGTACCGATCTTGCGTCGCGTTCGCGAAACCTTTGGGGGCCGCTTGGTCGTAATTTTTCACGAACTCTTTGCCACTGGCCCGCCGTGGAAGAGCGAGTTTTGGCTTCAGCCGTTGCAGAAGAAAATCGCCCGGGACGTCGCGCGATTGACCGACGCACGATTGGTCGGCAGCGAATCGATGCAGCAAATGCTCGAGGGACTTGTCCCTGGGCTCGATGTCGTAGTTCATCCGGTCCCATCGGCCTTCGGTGAACCGGTCATCGATCCCGCGCAGTTACGGGCGCGCGACAATCATCGCTGGGTCATTTGCGGTGGAACCGAGTTAATCGAGCGCTCGCTCCGCTCCTTTCTGCGAATAACCGACGAAATTCCCGCGACCGTTCTGCCACGAAATCTGGTTGTTCTCGGCGGAATGGAAAATTCCAGAGTCCGGCTGCTCCTCCAGAGGTTGGCTGCTATTCAATGCCAATATTATCCCGCGGTTTCGCCCGAAACAGCTTCGCAAATTCTTTCGACCTGCGCTTTCGCCTGGCTGGATTATTTCACTACCGGAACGGTCAACCCCGACTTGTTATTAAAGTCGAGTTCGTTCGCGAATGTGTGCGCACACGCGGTCGTATGTGTAACGCCGAGGGTGTTGAGTGCGATTTCCCTTGAGAACGATTTGTTGCCCGGTCCCTTCACTATCGCGCATGGTGAGGTGAAGATGCCTTCGGGGAATGAGCGTCCCGATATCGCAGGAGCAATTTACGATTGGTATCATCGGCACGCATCGATGGCCACGTTGTCGCGTGTGATCGCAAAGCAACTGGCGTGAACAAGACCGGCCCCGGTTCTAAACGAAGCAGCAGAAAACGTGTAATGGTGCATTGGAATGGCCCGCTTCAATACGTTGCACCGCCGTTACCATGAAAATCTTATTTTCATCTTATGCATACGCACCCGATATCGGCGGAATCGAAACCGCTTCGGCGCTGCTGGCGCGCGAGTTCGTCGCCGCAGGCCATGAAGTCATTTTAGTCACAGAAAGTTCCGCCCGGGCTTCGAACTCCGATCCATTCGAAGTTGTGCGTAATCCGACATTCGTGCGGTTGTGGAAACTTCTTCGTTGGTGTGACGTGGTTTTTCAAAACAACATCAGCTTGCGCCATCTCATTCCCGCACTGCTTTTGGGCCCGCCGGTCTTGGTTATGCATCAAACCTGGATCAGAAATGTCGCCGGTAAAGATGCTTGGAACGATCAAATCAAACGGGCGCTCCTGCCGCGGGTGAAAAATGCAGCGGTTAGTCAGGCGCTGTCCAACGACATCGAAGTGGCCGCGGAAGTGATCGGCAATCCCTATGACGACCGCATCTTCAAAAATAATCCGAACGCACCACGCGAGCGTGAACTACTCTATGTCGGTCGTCTTGTTTCCGACAAAGGTGTCGACGTTCTGTTGCGCGCGCTCAGAATTCTAAAGCAGCAAGACATTTCTGCGCACCTAACGATTATTGGACGTGGTCCGGAAGAAACTAATGTTCGGGTGATGGTCCGCAAACTAGGTTTGGATCAGGCAGTGACAGTTGCGGGGGAAAAGACTGGTGAAGAGTTGGCGGAGATAATGAATCATCATCAAATCATTGTCATTCCATCCCGTTGGCCTGAGCCCTTCGGGATTGTCGCGCTGGAAGGGATAGCATGTGGTTGCAGTGCCGTCGGCTCAGAACAGGGAGGCCTGACCGAAGCGATCGGGAAATGCGGAATGACGTTTGAAAACGGGGATAGCCAGGACTTGGCCGACCGCTTACAGACGTTGCTGACCGACTCCGAGCTGCGCGAAAAATTTCGAGCGGCGGCGCCGGAGCATCTGGAACGATTTCGAGCGCAGGCTGTGGCGCAACGATGTCTCACCCTCCTGCGCGAAGTCAGCGGCATGATCATTCTCTCCCATCCAACCGGGAACGAGAACGTGCGACACGCCGCCCTCGCTTTCGCGGAATCTAATTTACTCAAACAATTTTTCACCACCATCAACTGGAGTTCGGATTCGGCTATTAATCGAATCGTCCCGCCCGCTCTGCGCGAAACTCTTCGGCGCCGTTCCTTTCCGAAACTAGTCCGGCGCCGCACTCGATCGATGCCGGTGCGTGAAGCGGCGCGACTAATTTTGGGCGCAATACATTTACGCATGTGTTCGCAACTTAAATTTTTGAGCATCGACGCGATTTCCGCCACCCTCGACCGCGCGGTGGCAGCAGAGATCGAAAAAAGCGATGGCTGCAAACTTGCCTATGGCTACGAAGATTGTGCGGTTGCGACTTTCACTGCTGCCGAACGATGCGGCATTCCTCGCATTTATGATCTGCCGATCGGTTACTGGCGGGTTGGCCAGCGGATCTTTCTTGAGGAATGTGAACGCGAACCGGAATGGGCGCCGACGTTGACGGGTACGCGAGACAGTTACGACAAGCTCGCGCGCAAGGATGAAGAATTGCGTCTGGCCACCCGAGTCGTGGTGGCGAGCACTTTTACCAAATCCACGCTCAGTGACGCGCCATACCAACGGCCGGTTAGCGTGATTCCATATGGCGCGCCGTCTTCGGCGGCGAACGCGATTCCGAATAGCAGCGATAAGTTGAAAATCTTGTTCACGGGCTCACTCAGTCAACGCAAAGGTCTCTCCTACGCCTTGCACGCGGTTGAATTATTCGGCGACAAAAATTGTGAGCTGACCCTGCTGGGCCGCAAAGCGGCCGAAGGTTGTCGACCACTGGACCAAGCGGTTCGCGCTCATCGCTGGTTGCCGAGCGTGAGTCATGACCGCGTCCTTCTGGAAATGCGTCGGCACGACGTCTTGCTTTTGCCATCGCTCTTCGAGGGATTCGGGCTTGCCATCACCGAAGCGATGTCGCAGGGGACACCGGTTATTACTACCGCGCATACCGCCGGTCCGGACATAATTGATGATGGCGTAGATGGATTTATTGTTCCTATTCGTTCTGCGGAGGCGATTGCGGAGAAGCTGGAGGTGCTGGCGCGGGATCACGAGCGTTTGCGCGCGATGAAAATTGCCGCGCGGAAAAAGGCGCAAATGCATTCCTGGGAAAATTATCGGCACGCTCTCGTTACCTTGGCGCGAGAAGTGATAAACAGTTAGCCATGTCGAACTCTGCCTCTATTTCGCGGCCGACACCCGTCGCCGATTATTCTGCCACGCTTCAGAACATTCGCCGGCTCATTTATCTCTACCTCTTCCTCCTCATTATCGAGGGTGCTTTGCGCAAATGGATCGTTCCGCAATTTTCCAATCCGTTGCTGCTGGTGCGCGATCCCGTAGTTTTGGTGATCTATTTGCTGGCCTGGCGCACCCATATTTTTCCGCGCAACGCCTTCATCTCTTCACTCGCCACCATCGGCATTCTTTCCTGGATCGTTTCCATCTTCGTCCTCGACCCTTATGTGCCGATGTCGCGCATCCTGCTCGTTACGGCTTACGGGTTTCGCTCAAACTTTCTGCATCTTCCTCTCATTTTTATTTTCGCGACCGTGTTCGACGCCGCCGACGTCAGGAGAATCGGCTGGTGGATTTTGCTCGGCATGATTCCGATGAGCCTGTTAATGGCGCTGCAGTTCCATTCCGCACCCGAGTCTTTCATCAATCGCACCGTCGGTCTGAGCGAAGGTGAACAGATCACTGCCGGTGGCGGCAAAATCCGACCGCCTGGGACTTTTTCTTTCATTTCCGGGCCGATCCATTGTGTCACCGGTGCGGCCGCTTTCGTGCTCTACGGTGCTCTTCGCCGGGCGACTTATAGCAGCTGGTTGCTTCTCGGCGCCGGTTGCGGCGTTCTCCTGGCAATTGTTGTGTCGGGGAGTCGTTCACTGGTGGTATCGGTTTTGCTCGTTGTGCTTTCGCTTGCGATCGTGCTGCTGATTCGCCCTGATGCCGTGAATCGCTTCGGCAAAAGTTTGGTTTTACTAGTGCTTGCGCTGCTGATCGTCACCCGCCTTCCCATTGTACACGAGGGTCTCAATATTTTGTCGAGCCGGTTTACCGAATCAGCGGAAGCGGCGGAAACGACCATCACCGGCGGTTTAATCCAGCGCACCCTCAGCGGGTTTACCGAAGGGCTTGGACACCTGGGCCATGCGCCGATCTTCGGTTTCGGCTTGGGGGTTGGTACCAGCGGAGGCGCTGCCTTCCTGATGGGCCAATCCACTTTTTTGCTTTCGGAAAATGAATGGACCCGCATCATTTTTGAAAGCGGTCCGATCTTTGGGCTGGCTTTCTTACTTTGGCGTGCCGCGCTGACTGCATATCTCGGTTTCGTTAGTTTGCGCGCTCTTACTCGCGCCGAAATCCTTCCGCTCTTACTTTTCAGTGCCGGCTTTCTCATCATCCTCAATGGCCAGCTCGGTCAGCCGACAAGTCTCGGTTTCGCCGTCGTTCTCAACGGCCTCTGTCTCGCTTCCACGCGACCCGGCAAAATTGCGCCAGTTCCGATTGCGCCGCCCCTGCGGCGATTGGTTCGCGGCCGATCGGCCTACGCTGACCGTCTCCACGGCACTGACGCCTCTCACCGCAATGGTTCTGCTGATCGGTAATTTTCCGCCGGATCAGCAGCAAAGCATGCAGCGCTTCAGCGAAACGATCTTGCGCGAACTGCCCGAACTTGGAATTGCGGCAGAACTGACGCGTCCCGAAGCCCATTTCGCACGCTTTGTCCCGACGCAATTCGTCTTCCTCAGGAAATGGGCAGGCTACATTGACAAATTCATTATTTTTCCGAGGCGATTGCGAAAACTTCGCGGCGTCGAGCTCATTCACATTTGCGACCATTCCAATGCCTTCTATTCGAAATATTTTCCAGACGTTCCCGTTGTCGTCACCTGTCACGATCTCCTCGCCGTGCGCGGCGCCCTCGGCGAAGAAACAGATTGTCCGGCCTCCTGGACCGGCAGGATTCTTCAGCGTTGGATTGTCGCCGGTCTGAGCCGGGCCCGCGCGGTCGTCTGTGTCTCAAGTGCTACCGCCGCGGACGCGATTCGCCTGATCGGGACGAGTAAGAATGGCCCATCCATCGATGTGATCGAAAATGGATTGAACTACAGGTACCGGCCGTTGCCGGAGGAAAAGGTGAAAGCACGATTGGGAAAGGTGTCGCAATTAAAGCTCGATCGCCCTTTTGTCCTTCATGTCGGCTCGCACTTGCGACGAAAAAATCGCGCGGGCGTAGTGCGGATATTCGCCAGAACAAAAGATCATTGGAATGCACAGCTGGTTTTTGCCGGCGATAGATTATCTAACGATTTATGGACACAGGCGCGCACCCTCGGCATAGCTGATCGGATTGTCGAGATTGTGTCGGCGGATAGTGAATTACTGGAAGCGCTTTATAACCAGGCGCATGCACTTCTCTTTCCCTCGCGTTTTGAAGGATTTGGCTGGCCAATCGCAGAAGCGCAAGCCTGTGGCTGTCCTGTGCTTTGTCGTGATGCGGCACCGATGTCGGACGTCGCCGGTGGCGCAGCCTTGCTGCGCGATATCGCCGATGAAGATGGATTCGCGGAAGATTTGTTGCGGTTGCGCGATCCGGCGACGCGCGAAAAATATCGTGAGCTCGGTTTGCAGAATGCCACGCGCTTCAGCGCAAAAAGAATGGCGGAACAATATCTCGCGCTTTATCGGGGATTGGGAATGGCCGCATGAAGAATTTTCTCCAGCTCATTTCGCTGCTGTTGCCGTGGCAAATGCGGCGCGCGTTTCTGGAGCAGCAATTTGGTTTTCAGATTCATCCCACTGCTCACATTGGTCTGGCCTGGGTTTTGCCTTCGCGTTTGATCATGGAAGAGAACACCAGCATTGATCATTTTACGGTGGCAAAAAATCTCAACCTGCTGCATTTGAAAGCTCACGCGACGATCGGCCGCGGTAACTGGATTACCGGCTTTCCGCTGGGCGATTCGCGTCATTTCGCCAGCGAGACCGAACGCCGGCCCGAGCTGGTCATGGGCGAACATTCCGCCATCACTCATCGCCATCTCTTCGATTGCACCAATGCCATCACTATCGGCCGCTTCACCACCATCGCTGGATTTCAATCCCAATTCATTTCTCACACCATCGACATCGCGCAGAATCGCCAGGTCTCGCATCCGATTAGCGTGGGCGATTATTGTTTTGTCGGCAGCAACAGCGTGCTCCTGGGAGATTCGGCCTTGCCCGATTATTGCGTGCTCGGCGCCAAATCGCTCCTGAACAAGACGTACACCCAGACGCATCGGCTTTACGGTGGCGTGCCCGCACGCGAACTGAGCGTTCTATCGTCCGATTGCGGCTATTTCAATCGCCGCCAGGGTTTCGTCGTCTAACTTGAGAGTTCTGCAAACAGTGCAGACGCTGAATCCCGAAACGGGTGGCGTAGCCCATGCCGTCATTTCGTTGAGCAAAGGACTGCAACAGCACGGCGTGCGGATCGAGATCGTCGCCTTGGATAAACCAGAATCGCCCTGGCTGCATGATCAGTCTCTTACCGTGCACGCTCTCGGCCCAGGCCTGACCAGGTATCGTTACTCGCACGCCTTGCCGAAGTGGCTCAAAGAACAGGGCGACAAATTCGATTGCGTAATCGTCCATGGCATCTGGCAACACCACAGCTTTGCGGTCTGGCAACGCTTTCACAAAACCGCCGTCCCTTACTTTGTTTTTCCACATGGCATGCTCGATCCCTGGTTCAAGCGCACCTTTCCTCTTAAACATCTCAAAAAATGGCTCTACTGGCCGTGGGCCGATTACCGGGTCTTGCGTGACGCTGCAGCAGTAATTTTTACTTCGGAAGAAGAACGGTGCCGGGCGCGCCAATCGTTCTGGCTTTATCGCGCGAAGGAAAAGATTTCCCCGCTTGGGATCAAACAACCGCGCCCGACCGGACCGGAAGCACGGCATCTTTTTCTCGCGAAATTTCCCGAGATCGAAAAAATGCGCATGCTGCTGTTTCTCGGGCGAATTCACCCGAAAAAGGGATGCGACCTGGCGATCGATGCGCTGCCGCGTCGTGCTTCCGGCGAACTGGTCTCCCTCGTGATTGCTGGTCCGGACCAGGTCGGTTGGACGCGGCAGTTACGCGAGCGTGTCGCGCGCATGGACGTTTCGCCGCACGTTACTTTCGCGGGGATGCTCGAAGGGCCGCTAAAACGAGGAGCATTCGAAAATGCCGACGCGTTCATTCTCCCTTCGCATCAGGAGAATTTCGGAATGTCGGTGATCGAGGCGCTCTCCTTTGGGGTACCGGTTTTGATTTCAGATCGGGTGAATATCTGGCGCGAGATCGCAGCCGATCATGCCGGCTACGTTGAGCCCGACGATCTTGCCGGCACCACGCGGTTAATCGAGCGTTGGCTGTACACCTCGCCGGACGAACAAAATCTGATGCGCGTGAATGCACGGAATTGCTTTCTCCGCCGGTTCGAAATCAAGCGCGCTGCCGCTTCGCTGCTTGCGATTTTGCAGGCACAATGAAAATCACCATCGTGCTCGGCGCGTTTCTGCCGGTTCCACCGGTCATGGGCGGCGCGATTGAAAAAAACTGGTTCGCGCTCGCGCAGGAATTCGTTTCTCGGAACCACGACGTTACCATCATCTCCCGCGCGCTTCCGCAATTTGCCAGGCACGAAATCGTCGATGGCGTCCGCCAGATCCGCGTCCGCGGATTCGATACGCCGCGCTCGTTGCTCTGGCTGAAAACTCTTGATCTTTTTTATTCGTTGCAGGTTCGGCGGATTCTGCCGGCGGCGGACATTTTGGTGACGAATACCTTCTGGTTGCCGCTGCTCGTGCGTGATTCGTCGCGCGGAAAAATTTACGTTCATGTTGGCCGTTATCCCAAAGGTCAGATGCGGTTTTACGGAAGAGCGGAGCGGTTGCAGGCGCCATCGAGCGAAGTAGCCGAGGCCATCAAAGGCGAGACGCCGTCGTCAGCGCACAAAGTCATCGCAATTCCATATCCGCGCCCGCAAATGATTTCCGCGGACGCGCCTCTGCCGTTGGAGGCACGCGCGAAAATCGTCCTCTATGTTGGCCGCGTGCATCGGGAAAAAGGCGTGCACCTTCTCGTAGAAGCATTCGTGCGGTTGCGCCGCGGCGAATTTGCCGATTGGAAACTCATAATCGTGGGTTCGACGGATTCCAGAGAGGGAGGGGGAGGTGAGGCTTATTTGCGCCAACTGCAGCAAAGCGCGAGCGTCGCGGGCGACCGGATCGTTTTCCGCGGGCCAATCTTCAATGCAGCAGTCCTGGAAGAAGAGTTTCGGGCTGCGCGAATTTTTGCTTATCCCTCGCTGGCTGCGCGCGGCGAAACTTTTGGTCTCGCGCCGCTCGAAGCCATGACGCACGGTTGTGCTGTGCTTGTTTCCAATCTCGGATGCTTTCGCGATTTCATTTTGCCGAATGAGACTGGTTTTGTCTTCGAACGGGGCGCGCCTGATCCCGCTGACTCTCTAGTGGTGGCGTTTCGAGACGCTTTGTCCGATCCAATTCGACTGGAACGAATTGCCAAGGCCGGGCAGCTGAAATCTGAGGAATTTTCCCGCGCGCGTGTAGCTGACAAATTTTTGACCGATTTCGAAAGACTTATTTCAGATGCCGAACGAACAAGTGGTTAATCCGGATCAGACTAGCGCGTTCGAATCCCCGTGGAGCAATGGCCAACGCGCTTTGCGCGTGCTCTGGGAATTCTGCTGTGTTTGAGGCGAAGATCGAGGGCACACCCTTCGTGCATTCGCGCGCGCGGATTGCGATCCCATGGAATCTCACTTTGCGCGACCGTGCCTGTGTAGGTGACCGTTCCAATGCCTATTCGCTGGGCGAAATTGAAGTCGGCGAGCGCGCCACCGTCGCCCAGGAAGTTTATCTCAGCACCGCTAGCCATGATTTTTCACAGGCGAGTATGCCTCTCACTGTGGCGAAAATTAGCGTTGGCGCAGACGCTTTTATTGGCGCACGCGCGTTTGTTTTGCCTGGTGTAACCATCGGAGAACGCAGTGTCATCGGCGCGTGCTCCGTCGTTACCGAGGATGTGCCGTCCGATGTTTTCGCCGCGGGAAATCCGTGTCGGGTTTTGCGGCCGCGATGAACTCGCGCGTTCCGGTTTCCGTCATCATTCCAATTAAAAATGAAGCGGTGAATCTGCCACGCTGTCTCGACTGCGTGAAATGGGCGGACGAAATTTTTGTCGTCGATTCCCAAAGCACGGATGGCTCAATCGCGATCGCTCAACACTTCGGCGCCAAAGTGGTGCAGTTCGAATTCAACGGCACCTGGCCAAAGAAAAAGAATTGGGCGCTCGAGAACCTGCCGTTTCGCAACGAATGGGTTTTCATTCTCGATGCCGACGAGGTTTTGCCGCCGCCAGCGGAAGCCGAATTCGCCGAAGCTATCACCGACGCGGGCGATATTGGCGGCTACTGGATCAATCGTCGTTTCATGTTCATGGGACGCTGGCTGCGGCATGCCTACTATCCTAATTGGAACCTGCGCCTTTTTCGGCACGCGCTCGGCCGTTATGAAAAACTAACCGATGCGCCAACCAACAGCGGCGACAACGAAGTCCATGAGCACGTTCTCGTGAACGGACGCACCGCCAAATTACAAGTTGAGATCGATCATTATGCTTTCCCTTCGATCGATGTTTTCGTTGAAAAACATAATCGCTATTCCAATTGGGAAGCGCGAGTGGCCGCCGAGACCCTTCTTGATTCCAGCTCAGGAAAAATTGGCAGCCAGGCGGTCAATCGACGCCGAAAACTGAAAACCCTTTCGCAGCGCCTGCCGTTTCGTCCATTGCTGCGATTTCTCTACATTTACGTCTGGCAAAAGGGTTTTTTGGATGGCGCGGAAGGCTATTACTTTGCGCGGTTGCACGGATTCTATGAATTCCTTTCGGTCGCAAAAATGCGCGAACTGCTAAAGGCACGAGAGCGTCACTGATCGTCATCCCGAGCGACAGTCGAGAGATCCCGACGCGTTACCTTAAAGCTTGCGCCATGGGATCCCTCGACTCCGCTCGGGATGACGGCATGACGGTCAGTACGCCGTTTGCGGCGGCAGGAATAGTTGCGCAACCGTGCGCAAAATAATACCGATCTCCAGCGAAAGGTTCCAGTTCTCCAAGTACTCCAGATCGCAAGCGACGCGATTCTGAATGTCGGAATTATTTCGCGCTTCGCCGCGAAAACCGCGCACCTGAGCCAACCCGGTAATTCCCGGCTTCACAAAAGCGC
>QHRA01000235.1 GCA_003221295.1 Verrucomicrobiota bacterium
CCGTTATTGTGAGACGGCTTCTAGGCTGCGTGCGTTAGTCTCGGAAAAATAGAACCCTCGCCGCGCCAGCGCGCGATGACGAATTCAATCCCCACCTTAAGGCAGCCCAGCCCATACCTTACGCTCCGTTGAAAGTTAATCGACGAAGCTTCCGGCATGTATTTCGCGGGACAGGTAATTTCGCCAATGGGATGACCTAGCCAAATGATCTGGGCCAGCATTTGATTATCGAAGACGAAGTCATCGGAATTCTTCTCCAGCGGCAGTTTTTCAAGTAATTTTCGCGCGAAGGCGCGGTAACCCGTATGATACTCGGATAGCTTGGCGCCGAGAAGAATGTTCTCGGTCAGCGTAAGCAAACGATTGGAAACGTATTTCCACCAGGGCATCCCGCCACGCAGCGCTCCGCCGCCGAGAATCCTGGACGCCAGCACGCAAGGATAAAGTCCGCTGGTAACCATCGATGCCATCGCTGGAATTAGCGTCGGCGTGTATTGATAATCGGGATGAAGCATAATGACGACGTCAGCTCCGGCGGCGAGGGCGAGGCGGTAGCAGGTTTTCTGGTTACCGCCGTAACCGCGATTTTGAGGGTGAACCTCAACGCGCACGCGATCGAGCGTCCGGGCGATGACGGCGGTCTCGTCACGACTGGCGTCATCGACCAGGATGATTTCATCCACGATGTCGTGCGCGACCACCTCATCGTAGGTCTGGCGCAGGGTCCGGGCGGCATTGTAGGCCGGCATCACCACGACGATTTTATTTCCTTGCAACATTAAAAGAGAAAGCCGGCAGACGGATTCGAACCGACGACCTGCTGATTACAAATCAGCTGCTCTACCAACTGAGCTATGCCGGCATTTTGCGCGCGGAAACGCCACCTTCAGCAGCAATTTCCGTCCTCACTGTATACGCAATTTTTTATAGGATGCCAGTTGGTACCATGGAGCACGGGGACTAGAGCAAAACGAATTAAGAACATCGTCTCCTATGTGCTTCGCGGAGCACCGCCGAACAACATGCTGCACCGACTGTATTCGCTGTGACGGCTTCGTTGGTTGGTTGTTATGGCAATTATAGGGACATCTGCCCAAGCAAAAAAAAAGTAAAAAAAGAATTGAACGCTTGCAGGCGTTTTGAGTATTCGTCGGATCAAGGAGAACAAAATATATGAAGAAAGCCCAACTTCCGGAGTGCGGTTTGTGTCGCAAGAGTGCGGTTCTGCTGGCGATCTTTTTCGCCATTGTGTCTAACCTTCCAGCGCAGGGACCCTCGCCCTCGCCTTCGCCCCCGCCTGGCGCCCAAGCGCCCGTTGTCCGAGACGCGCAGGGCAATGTCGTCCCAGCCTCCAGTGCCGCAGCCACGGCGGAGCGCGTCATTGTTACCGGTTCCAACATTCCGACCGCGGAGGAAGTCGGAGTCAACCCAGTCGACATTTACAACCGTGAAACCATGAGTAAGTCGGGACAGCGCACGACGGAACAATTTCTCCAAAGTCTTCCGACCGTTAACGCGAACATCATTCCACAATCCAACAACGAGAACGGCAGCAATACGGCGGTGGGCGCCGCGACCATTGCCCTGCGTGGCTTCGATGCCCGCGCCACTCTCATCCTCATTGATGGGCGGCGCGTCGCTCCCTATCCCACGGGAAACAATCCCGGCTTGGTTAATGTCATGTTCGTCGATCTGAATTCCATTCCCGCGGCTGCGATCGATAGCATCGAGATTTTGAAAGACGGCGCATCCACCACTTATGGCGCGGACGCCGTCGCCGGCGTGGTCAACATCAAGCTGCGTCACGATTATCAAAATGGCGCGGAAGCGGCCGTCCAATACGGCAACACGGAGCACGAGGATTCGGGTGAGTCCATCGCCTCGGCGGTTTTCGGCGTCGGCAATGACACGACCAACGTCACCGGCGTGTTGAATTACTATCGCCGCAATGACATCTTCCAACACGACCGCGCCTACTCAAACATTCCCCCATTTCTTAGCTCAAACGCCAGCCCGTATAACCTTTCGCTTAGCAGCGACGTGGCGGCCGCAGCGGGCGGAGCAAATTTAAATCCTGGCGGGACTGAATTTGCGGCCGCACCAGACTTGACCAACGGGTTAGCTCCGGCCAGCGCATATAAGTACGGGCTCGGTCGCCTTAACCATTTCAACTTCAATATGACCGCAAGCTCGTTCCCCAGCAGCGAGCGTTACGGCGGTTATCTCGCCGCTGATCATAAAATCTTTGGGGATCAGATGGTGCTTTACGCGGACGGTTATTACGAAAACGTACAAGTGCATAATGAAGCGGCGCCACCAGCGACCGGTAATTTCCAGACCAAAGGCCAGGTCACTCTCGCCATTCCACCACGCTCCCCTTTGGGCGGGATCTCACCTCCCAATACGCCGACCTTTAACGAGACTGGTGTTCCGGCCGATGCCTTCAATCCCTTTAATCCTTTCGAGCAAATCATCTCGGGCGCTACCCGCGCTCGCCTGGCTGACTTTGGGAATCGGTTATTCGATAATGAGACTGATGCCGTTCTTACAACTCTCGGCGTCAAAGGAGACAAACTGTTCGATGGAACCTGGGGCTACGATGCCGGCTGGCGCTACAGCCAGCTTAAGAACGTCCAGACCGGGCAGCAGGTATCCGCTTCGCGCTTTAATCGTGTCTTGAACGCAGCCGATCCTATTTTTGATCCCAACTCACCGCAATTTATCGGGACGACCACACCGTTCAATCCTTTTGGCGACTTTCGCGTTCCGATCGCGGCGAATGACGCTACGGTTAATTTTGTCAGGGTGCATCCCAAAGACGAAGACATCTCGAAACTGTGGACGGCTGATGCCAGCGTCTACACCACCTCGCTCTTTGAGCTGCCGGGTGGCGGCGTTGGTTTCGCCTTCGGTGGGCAGTTCCGCCGCGAATCGCTGAAGGAGACTCCCGATATGCTAAACGTGGAGGGCGATATTGTCGGCAATTCGCCGGTCCCACCCGCCAACGGGGGAAGAAAATCCTACTCGGTTTACGCTGAAGCCAGGATTCCGATTTTTGGGCCGGACAATGCCATTCCCGGCTTTCACTCGTTGGAATTTGAGGACGGCATACGTTTTGAAGAGTTCCTAAACAACGACAGCAATGTGCTGGTGCCGAAGTTCGGCATGCGCTGGCAACCATTAGACGAGCAGCTAACCCTGCGTGCGACTTGGAGCGAAGGCTACCGCCAGCCGTCGCTCGAGGAATTATTTTCCGCTCCCATCTCCACATTGCAGGGTACTCGCGATCCACTGTTTAATGGGTTGTTCGAGCCGGAAACGAACACTCTTGTCCAGAGCAATAAGAATCTTCAACCAGAGGATTCTCGATCATTCAGTGCCGGCTTTGTTTACACTCCCAAATATGTCCCTGGGTTAACAATGTCAGTTGATTTCTGGGATACTGAGCGCACCGGGATAGTGGCCGTTCCCCTGGCCCAGCAGGTGGTGGATCGCGCAATCAGCGGTACGCTATTACCGGGAGAAGCCGTGGAACGCGATCCGACTACCAATCAAATCAGCCGGGTTCTGCTCTCGAACCAGAACTTGGGTTCTCAAGAGGCTCGCGGGTATGATTTTACTCTTCAATACCAGAGGCAAACGCCTTGGGGAACATTCACCTCGCTCACGCAGGCAACTTACCTGGATGAATTCCTGTTCCCACAGTTCATCGAGGGCGAGTTCGGACCGAATCCGGGAAATCTGGCCGGTAGAACTACCGATCCGGCTACCTCAAACGAAGGCTGGTACAAATGGAAAGGCACCAGCCAGCTCGATTGGAATTGGAACCATATCGATATCATCGGCACGGTGCGCTACATTGATGGGTTCCACGAATTTGAAGGGAATGGTTTTACCCAGCACTGGGTTGACGCAACCTGGAGGTTCGACATACAAGGCAGTTACGATTTCAGCGGACTTGTTCCGGTGGAGAGCAAACCTGTGCCGGGTTACTCGAAGGACGCGAAGGACGTCGCACGCGGCAAAGAACCCAGTATCAAGGAAACAGCTGCAGCCCAAACCGCCAACTACGGTGTTTCCGCCTGGCGACGCTTTCTATTCGACGGGACGATCATAACCTTTGGGGTCAACAATCTATTCGATCAGGATCCGCCGGCGGCATCCGGCGAAAAGGGAAACGGTCAGAATTATCCCGGCGCCACCTACGATGCTACGAACCGGTTCTGGTACGCGCGCCTGACGAAGAAGTTCTAACTCGCTTTCCAGCGAAACCTTCTGAATCTCGGGTAAACGTGGGAGGGATCACTCCTTCTCGTGTTCGGTCCGGCTTTCTTTGACGATTTGCAGCCGCGAGCGAGCGGGTGTATTTTGCGTTGTGAAGAGTGTGATTGCTGCCGGCGTTACGGTTCTAATCGCGACCAGCGCCTCGCTTGCCGATACGCCGGTCAAGGGGAGCCAGGAGGGAAAGGAAAAAGTGACTGAGCAGACGGTTTTCGTCACCGGCTCGCTCATTCCACAACGCATCAAAGTGCAACGCGTGGGTACAAAAACGGTTTCGCCCATTCGCGTCATTCCTCGTTGGGAAATTGACAGCACAGGACGTGGGACGACGCCGGGCGCTTTTGTGAACGATCCTTCGGTGCGCATCATTGGCCACTGAGCCTCCGAGTTGGCGGCGGAACAATCCACGTCCATTCGGCGACTGAGCTGCGACATGGAATTGCCAATTTGCTGCGCGATCCTGGATTGCGGCAAAAGCTTGTCAGGAATGCTCGCGCGACCTTGGACCAACATCGCGGTGCAACCACGCCGACAGCTGCGCTGATCAACGAGCTTGTTTGACCAGACGATTTCTCCGAATTCCCAATCTGCCTTGCGTGAAGGAGACCTAATTCCGATATTGGCCCTGCCTTTTGTGACGCTCTCCGATTTTCCGTCGACGCTGCGTTTCGGCCTAGTAGTCCTCGCCGGATGCCTCACCGATATCCTGGCAAATGCTTTCGTTCTGCCGCTCCTCGGTGGTGCGCACCTGAAAAAGCGCGTTTGAGGATGCGGCTATGATGCATAATTTAAAACCCATGCCGGCCGCGTTTTATCAGTCTGAATCTGACCAACCGCATCCGGGGCGGGCGCGCGCGATCATTAAAGCGCATCCGGAAGTGCGCCAGCTGATGGTTAGAAATCCCTGGACCGCGCTGATCGCGCTTTCGGTCGTGGGCCTGCAAACGTCCCTAGCCTTTTGCTTTGGCAAACTCGGCTTCGGTTACTGGTGGCTCAGCCTGGTGATCGCTTACTGCGTCGGCGCGTTCGCTAACCATGCCAATTACGTCATCATCCACGACGCCACTCATAATCTCATTTTTCGAAATAAGAGCTGGAACAAGTTGGTCGGCATCCTGGCCGACCTTCCGAATTTGAATCCGGGCGCGATGGGTTTCCGCGTTTATCATTTGCGCCATCATTCGCATCAGGGCGATTACGAACACGATGCCGACCTGGCGAACCATTGGGAGGCGCGCCTGGTCGGCAACAAGTGGTATCGTAAAGCGATTTGGTTGATGCTCTTTCCGTTTTTCCAGCTGACGCGGCCGCCGCGTCTGAAAGCAATCACCATGTGGGACCGATGGTTCTTCGTAAACTTTGCCTGCGCCGCCGCCTACGATGTGGGCGTGGTTTATTTCTGTGGCTGGCCGGGGTTCCTTTACCTCGCGTTTTCGTTTTTCTTCTCCATCGGGCTGCACCCGGTAGGCGCACGTTGGATTCAGGAACATTACACGAACGATCCTGAGCAGGAGACCTACAGTTATTACGGGCCAATCAACCGGCTGGCGCTCAACATGGGTTATCACAACGAGCACCACGATTTGCCATCAATCCCTTGGAACAATTTGCCGCAGCTGCGGGCGATGGCTCCTGAATTCTACAACAACCTAAAGTATCACTCCTCCTGGAGCCGACTTCTGTTCGAGTTCATCTTCGACAAGAAGTACAGCCTGTTTTCTCGAATCGAGAGAACGAAGCGGCGCAATGACGAAGCGCCATCCTCTCCGCCTTTGCTCCGGCCAGCGACTCCGGTTGCCCTGAGCGCGGAGACAATTACCTTTTGATGTATGACGCGGCTCTACGTCTCAAATAAAAATGAAAGCGTGCCGATGTTCGAAAGCCGTTTCATGGAGTTTTTTTCGCATGTGCATCCGGCCACACCGCTGGTCCTTTACCTGCCGGTGATTGCCTACTTTCTTTACCAGGCGCTGTGGCAGAGGGGCCTTTCGATTCCCTTCGTGCTGGCGCTGTTTGCATTCGGCATTCTAATCTGGACCCTTTTGGAATACATCATTCACCGGTGCGTCTTTCATTATGAACCGAAAAGTCGTTGGGGAAAATTCCTGCACTTCATGCTCCATGGCGTTCATCACGACTACCCCAACGACGCCAGCCGGCTGGTGATGCCGCCAGTAGTGAGCATTCCCTTGGCCGTATTATTTTATTTGCTGATCACGCTAACCTTTGGGCGAGTTGCACCCGCCATTTTTGCCGGCTTGGTCTTCGGCTACGTTTGTTACGACGCGATCCATTACGCGATACACCATTTCGCCATGAAAGGCGGAATCTGGCTACGGTTGAAACAGTATCATCTTCGTCATCATTATCACGACGATCACATCGGCTTTGGAGTCAGTTCGCCCCTTTGGGATTACGTTTTTCGAACCACACGAAAATAAAAGTGGTGCGACTGCTCCAGGTATGGCCTTACGCCGGTAAAGGGCGAATAAAAATCTTGTCGGAAACCGCTCCGCCATTACAATGGCTGCCCCGATATGGCAGCCGAATTGTCGGAGCCGCCATAAGGAAATGACTAATTATCAATCAACGTTTAGCGGGACTTATCTGAGGGTGGATACCGGGCTGACCATTTTAATCCCGTCAAAATCGAGTCGTACGGCAAATAGCCCTAGCAATCCTTGCGTATGAGTGAAGACCCGGCAAAACTCAGCCTTAGCAATTTCCTCGCGGGCGAGACCAATGATCCTCTTGAGGCCCCGCCAAGTTTTACTAATTGGATGCGAGTTGGCGCGTGGGCGGTCAAGCTGTATGAGCCAGAACTCCTGGCCAGCGCTGACGCTCGTACCACCATTAGTTATGGTGGTCAGCCGAAGTCTGTCATTAATCTTTGCTCCTACAATTATCTCGGCCTTGCCAATCACCCCGAGGTAATCGCTGCAGCGCACGAAGCGCTCAGGACTCATGGACTGGGAGCGTGCGGATCGCCGATGCTTTCGGGAATGACCGACCTGCATCGAGAACTTGAACGCCGTGTGGCGCAATTTCTACAGCGTGAAGACGCGATGATTTTTAACAGTGGATTCGGCGGCGCCCTTGGCACGATTTCCGGACTGCTTCGTAAGACTGACGTAGCAATTCTCGACAACCGGTCGCACCTGAGTCTGCGTGACGGCGCAATCCTTTCTCGTTGCCGCACGGAAAAGTTCGAACATAACGATTCAGGCTCACTCGACGCTGCTCTGGCGCGACAAAAGGGCCGCCGTCAGTTGGTGATCGTGGAAGGGATTTATTCGATGGACGGTGATTTTGGGAACCTCCCCGAACTGCTCGCGGTAGCTGATTCA
>QHRA01000236.1 GCA_003221295.1 Verrucomicrobiota bacterium
AATGTTCCCGGTCGGGATCACATCGATATCGACGATTTTGTCGTCACCAAGGCGCATGATGGCGCCGTCTCCGTAATCTTTGGCGATCTGCTGAATGGCGAGATCGAGATTTTTGTTGCGGGCGGCGGTGACCTTGTCTTCGCCAGTCTTCTCAGCGGTTTTAGCGGGCATAACTCAACCGCTAACTAAGTCGGCGCTTCCTCTTTCGCCAAGAAAAAAGCAAAAGGCCGCGCACATTTCCCATGCGCGGCCTTTGAAATCTGCGCTTTCTGCGCGTTTAGCTGACCGTGGTTTCGCGTGGCTTTACCTGCTCAGCCTTGGGGAGTCTGAGCGTGAGAATCCCCTGCTCGATGCTCGCCGAAATCTTCGACGTGTCGATGCTGGGATCGAGCTCGAACATGCGTCGGAAATTTTCCGAACGCGACTCGCGGTGGACCAATGTTCCGTCGATCTCCGGCAATGATCGCCGGCCAATGATCCTCAGCTCATTGTTCTCGACCGAGATTTCGAGCCCTTCCTTGTTCACTCCTGGCATCTCGACGTTTAACAAGTAGGCGTCGCCATCCTCGATCACACTTGCCGCCGGCGTGACGAACTGCTCGCTTCGTTGCTGGCCGACATTTCGATCTTCACGAACCAATGTGTTCATATTGATAATTTCCCTTCTTGATCAGGCGACGTTGACCTGAATCTGTTTTGGCTTCGCTTCCTCCGCTTTGGGCAGAGTGACATTTAGAATGCCGTCACGATAAGTAGCCGCGACTTTGCTCGAATCGACTTGAGTCGGCAGTGAAATGCTGCGGCGGAATTTGCCAACATAGCGTTCAGTCCGCTCGGCTTTGTCGCCTTCCGCGGTTTCACTCTTGCGTTCGCCGCTGATGGTCAGCATTCCGTCCTGCAACGAAATCTCGATGTCCTCCTTGCGCATGCCGGGCAATTCGACCCGGACAATTACGTTGTCATTGTTCTGATAAAGATCGAGCGCAGGTGACCAACCGCTAAAGAGCTGCGATTGCCGGCCGAAATTCGACCAGAACGGCATCTCAAATAAGCTGTCAAGTTCGTCGCGCAGATTACTCAAGCGATTGAGTCCGCTCCACGCCACGGTCTCGGGTGGTTGATATCGAATAATACTCATAGGTTTTGGATTCCTTTCTCTAAAATTGTTCTTCAAATACCATTAGCTTGCGAAATGCCAGCTCGAAACTAACATACATAATCGCATAAATCTAAACAACTTATACGTAAAACACGATCGATCTTCTAGGCTAAATATGAGACATTATTGCACAGTAGCAGGTAGGTCGGCTCTGATTGCGCGCGCCAATGCGACGCAGATTTACTGGGTTGCCGCTAGTGGGTTTGGTCACCTACCTTCACCCTGTGCCGCAGCAAAGTACTCACGAAAAATTTATGCGGGCGGCCTTGGTCGAGGCCGAAAAGGGGTCGGGAACAACAAGCCCGAATCCAGCCGTCGGAGCCGTGCTCGTTTTGCGCAATCGTATTATCGCGCGCGGGCATCATCGGCGGGCCGGCGGCGATCACGCGGAAATCGATTGCCTGCGAAAATTAGCTGATCCAATTCCGGCGGAAGCGATCCTTTACGTAACGCTCGAGCCGTGCTCGACCCGTGGACGAACTGCACCCTGTGCAAACTATATCATTCAACGCGGAGTTCGGCGGGTAGTCATCGGCGCGGTCGATCCGAATCCGAAACATCGTGGTCGTGCCATTGGGCTTCTCCAGGCCGCCGGAATTGATGTTAGTACTAGCGTTTTGGAAGATGAATGTGCGCGGCTGAACGAGGCATTTAACAAATGGATCGTCACCGGCGAACCATTTGTAATTGCAAAATGTGGCATGAGTCTCGATGGCTACCTGACTCGCCCGGCAGACGAAACGCGCTGGCTGACTTCCGAATCCTCACGCAGTCACGCGCACCAGCTTCGCGCGCTCGTCGATGCCATCATTGTCGGCGCCGAAACAATTCGGCGAGATAATCCACGTCTCACCCTACGCGGGGGGCCGCGACGCGCTCAACCCTGGCGAGTGATTCTCACCAAATCGGGCCGGCTTCCGCAAAAGGCCACCGTTTTTCGAAATTCGCAGAGAGAGCGCACGCTGGTTTTTCGGAGCCAATCACTGCGAGCGGTATTGCGCGATCTCGGCCAGCGCGAGATTACCAGCGTGCTCATTGAAGGCGGCGGCAATGTCCTAAGTCAGGCCCTGGATCAAAGATTAATCGACAAAGTTCAAATTTATCTTGCTCCGATTTTCACTGGCGGAGGCGTGCTGGCGTTTGGGGGCAATGGTGCCGCTTCGACGCAACGATCGCTGCGATTGGATTCGCCACGCTACCAACGCATCGGTCCAGATATTTGGATCACCGGCTATCCGAAAAAAGCGACAGATTTTACCGCACAATAATCCGCAAAACTTTGCCTCCTAGTTTCGGTTAAATTATTAGAAGGAGGTGGAGGAATGAAAAAGTTCATGCTGATCGCGCTGGTTGCGATCGGCTTCATCGCGGTGGCGACACCCGAATCGAACGCGGGCGTTTCAATCGGCATCGGGTTCGGATTCCCGGTCGGCTTTTACGGATACCCGGCTTACTACCCGTACGGTTATTATCCGTACAGTTACTACCCTTACGGCGCGCCTTATTATTACAGGCCAGTTGTCTATTACAGTAGCGGTTACCAGCCCTATTATTGGTGGCACGGCCGCCGGATATATTATCGGCACCATCACTACCGGCGCTAAATTTCTTACAACCCGCGGACGCTGTTCTATCCCAAGCGTGCCCGACATCATTGCAGTTGGGTCATCGGATAAGAGATCCTTCGCCGTCTGTGGGCTTAGGATGACAAATCAGACCGATGGCGCGCTGTTGCCTCCGCCAAAGACGATCCTTCTTTCTGACTCAAAGAAGCGAGGTGTCATCGTCATCGTCGTTGCTCGCCAAAAGATCGAGATCAGCGGCGACCTCTGAGTCTTGGACCTCTGCCGAGGTTAAACCACGGTGAGGTGAACGATGACGAGGCTGCAACACTTGGAACGTGAACACCGCTATTGCTACGATAGCGGCAGCTGAAAATGCCGGCACCAGCCTGGGCACGTTGAACCAGGCCATTAAACCATGTTTTTCCAACGTTTCGGCGCGCACGGCCCGGACCACATTGCGAGCAAAAAATGGCGAGGGTGTCGGCCCTTTTGAGCGGCCAAGCAAATCCCAGAGTGGTGGATCTTCCTCGCGATTCATGTCCGTTAATTTAACCGAGAATTTTAGCGAAAGTTTCGGCTATAAGCTACTGTAATCGGCGACCCTACGTAATCTCAATACAACGCCTTTGCGTGGACTACGAAAACTCGGCCCTCACCTCAAATCCTCTCCCTCAGGGAGAGGAAGACGCGTCAGCGGCAGGTCAGGGCAAGCTTCGCCATTGCAAATCAGCGCAGCAGGGATTTCATTAGCAATCCTTGAGCGTTCAGTCGCCAAAGAAAATCTCTGGTTAGGAATTCGCACGCGATTTTATCTTCCCAATGTTTCAGGCGCGCGTGGTTGCTAAACCTCGGCAGCATCCAGAAAACCTTCCAGCTGGCGGATGCGGGTAGGATGCCGCATTTTACGCAACGCTTTGGCTTCGATTTGTCGTATCCGTTCGCGAGTGACGCGAAACTGCCGACCGACTTCTTCAAGAGTGCGACTATAGCCGTCGACTAACCCGAAGCGCTGCTCCAGCACTTGCCGCTCACGTTCGGTCAACGTTTCAAGCACGTCTTTAATTTTTTCCTTCAGCAGCACAATCGCAGTGACGTCACTCGGATTTTCAGCGCCTTTGTCTTCAATGAAGTCGCCGAAATTGGTTTCCTCGCTCTCACCGACCGGCGATTGCAATGAAATTGGTTGCTGCGCCATTTTTAAGACCGCTCGAACCCGATCGACCGGCAGCAAAATCTCCTCCGCCACTTCTTCCGGAGTCGGCTCGCGTCCATATTCCTGCACCAACTGTTTCTGCACTCGCATCAATTTGTTGATCGTCTCAATCATGTGCACCGGAATGCGGATGGTACGCGCCTGATCGGCGATGGAACGGGTGATGGCCTGGCGAATCCACCAGGTAGCGTATGTGGAAAATTTATAGCCGCGGCGATACTCGAATTTCTCCACTGCTTTCATCAGGCCCATGTTGCCTTCCTGGATCAGGTCGAGGAAAGAAAGACCGCGGTTGGTATATTTCTTGGCAATGGAAATGACGAGGCGCAGGTTGGCTTCCACCATTTCGGTTTTCGCACGCAACGCTTTGCGCAACCATGTTTTCAGCTCCTGATAATGCTCGAGATATTCTTCCGCGGAGAGCCAGGCCGCGCGGTCCAGCTCTTCCATCTTCGGTAGTTGTCGGCGGCGGCCGTGATCGGCTTTGAGGCGCTCAGATTTCAACGCCATCACCAAGGCGAAATGCTGATCTGCCAGATGGACGAATTCTTCGGTCACCTTTTGTTTGAAATAAAACCGTGGATAAAGCCGTTGCAGGGCATTGATTGAACGCTCAAATGCTTTCGTCCGTGCCTTGACCGTGCGGGAAGATGCTTCGCGCATCTGAGCGTACTGCGTCGTGGTCGTTTTGCCGAGTTTCTCCACTTTTTGGCAAAGACGCGGCAGTAATTTCATGTAGCGTTCCCGACTCTCGATTTTTTTGTCGAGAATCACGCGGTCGAATCGTTCGTGTCCTTCGGCTAGTTTCTGCGCCAAATCGAGATGCGCCTTGCCCGTAAACCCAAAACGGTTGATGTGTTGCTGGACGAGATGCTCGGCTTCCTCAATTCGCTTTGAAATTTGCACTTCCTGTTCGCGGGTCAGCAGCGGCACCTGCCCCATCTGTTTAAGATACATCCGCACCGGATCGTCCAGAATCTCGAAGCGGGTCTCGGGCTTTTCCTCTTCCTCTTCTTCTTCGGTTTCTTTTTTGCCTTCTTTGAAACGATCGACTTCGGATGCTTCGATAATATCGATCTCCATTTTCCGGAGCTGGCTCAGAATCGCATCCAGCTCATCCGCGTCCGTCACCCCTTCAGGCAACACGTCATTGAGATCGTCGAACGTGACGTAACCCTGCTCCTTTGCCAGCTTGGCCAGCTCCCGGATTCGGCCTTGCATATCGTCCGGCGCGAGGGCGACGCGATTGGTTTCCTCATGGTGGCGCGTGATCAAGTTCTTCTGCGACACCGCAACTTGAATTTTTCGCGGGCGCCCTCGCTTTCTCGCCACGACGGGCGGTACGGTTTTGATCTTTACCTTTCGCGGCGGCATTGCGTGCCGAGAATTACCATTGGAGTGTGGCCGCCCCCGCGCGCTAGGTTTTAATTTCTTGGCCACGGGGAAACGTCAGAATCTCGTGCCCGCTGTTGCTGGAATATCCGAAATTTTAAGGCTCGTGCGCACGGGCGGGCGAAAACCGAGGAACGTCGTGGAGTTGGTCTCGGAGGTCAAGGACTTGTTTCTGGAGTTGCATAATTTCGCCGGTGGTCAAATTGGGGAGGCGCAACCGGCTTTCCGCCGCTGCCAGTTCGCGCCGCAAAATCGCCTGTCGAAGACCATTCCACCACTCAGGCGCTACCGTGGCAGGATTGGCCGGCATTTTTTGCAACAGCCAGCAGGAAACGAGTGACTCCTCTGCCGGTGACAAAGTTGTTTGAAACAAATTTAACGAGGCTGGATCGGCCGGACGAAGGTCAGCCTGGAGGATTTTTGTCAGCAAATCGGCGCCCGGAACGCTCGTCAGTACTTCGCGCCAATTTTGTTCGAGTAAAAACGCACGGGCCTCTTCGTCCCGCAGCGCGAGCAGACAAAGCATTGCAACGTCGTGTGACGGAGCAGAGATCGGCGGCACACGATTCGCGTCACCTTGCCGATGGGGCTCGCCACGTTTAACCAGCGTCTCAAAATCAGCAACGCGAATGGCAAGCCGGGCGGAAATTTTGTTCATTACTTCACCACGCATCACCGCGTCGCGCACAAAGGCGATGCTGGCAGCGAGTTCACGCGCGACCTGCATTTTGGCGCCGAGTGAATTCAAATCGGTAGTGGCAGCTTTTTTCTCGATCCAATAATCAAAATAATCCGGCGCCGACGCGACCAGCTCATCGAATTTTTGCCGGCCTGACTTTCGCACCAGCGAATCCGGATCTTCGTGCGCGGGCATCTCCGCCACTCGCACCACCAGATCATTTTGTAGCAAGGCTTCGAGCGAACGCTCGGCCGCGTTTTGACCGGCCGTATCAGAATCGAAACAGAGAACCACTTCCCGAACAAAGCGTTTCAGCACATGCGCCTGGTTTTCCGTGAACGCCGTTCCCTGTGGCGCGACCACATTTTGAATTCCCGCCTCAAATAGCGTGATTAAATCGAGCTGTCCTTCGCAAACCACGGCGCAATCCGCATCGATCAGCGCTCGTTTCGTTTTATGCAGTCCGAAAAGGACGCGACCTTTTCGAAAGAGCGGCGTTTCCGGCGAATTAATGTACTTAGCCGCCGTCGCATCAGCGGCGAGAACGCGCCCGGAAAACGCGATGACTTCGCCGACGTCGTTGCAGATCGGAAACATCAGGCGACCGCGAAAGCGATCGTAGAATTCGCCATCACCACGTTCCTCATCACGCAGTTTCACCAGCCCGCTCGAGAGCAGTTCCCGCCGGCGATAGCCTTCGTTGCTCGCCCATTGGCAAAACGCGTCCCAACTTTCCGGCGCGTAACCGAGTTTCCACGACTTCGCGACCTCCCGACTTATCCCGCGTGTTCTTAAGTAATCGCGCGCGGGCGTGCCCAGGTCGCGCTTGAGCAGGTTTTCATGAAACCACTCCGCCGCTTCGGCGTGCAGCCGCAGCAACAAACGCCGCGCTTCGTGCTGCTGCGTTTCATCTTCGCTGCGGCGCTCTTCTTCAATCGGGATTCCAACCCGCGCCGCCAGCTTGTGCACGGCCACGGGAAATTCGAGATGCTCGTAATCCATCACGAAGCGAAAAACGCTGCCCCCCGCGCCGCACCCAAAACAGTGAAAGGTCTGGCGTTGCGGACTGACCGTGAAGGACGGCGTTTTTTCCTGATGAAACGGACAGAGCGCCTTAAAACTTGCGCCCGCCCGTTTCAGCGGAAAATACGTTCCGATCACTTCCACGATGTCGTTCGCGGCCGCAACTTGCTCGATTGTTTCCGACGGGATCGCCATTTTTCGCTCGTTCCAGAGTGCTTACCGTGGCAAACTTAGCGCGTGAGCAGCGGCTTCCAAATTTTCCGCAAAATCGCCCCGATGCTGCTGTGCATCGCGATGCTCGCACCGGTCGTGCAGGCGCGCGAAATCATTCGTAAAGGCGATACTGTTATCATCCCGCTACGAGGCGAAGTTTCGCCAGCGCTGTATCTTTTTCTCCGGCGCGGAATCAAGCTGGCGGAATCGGCCGAAGCAAGCGCGATCGTGATTGAAATGAATACCTACGGGGGGCGCCTCGATTCTGCCGAGGAAATCACCGGCGCACTCAATCGCGTTACTATTCCCACCTACACCTTTATCGATTCGAACGCCGGATCGGCTGGCGCCCTTATTGCCCTTGCCACCAAACATATTTATATGGCGCCAGTCAGCGCCATCGGCGCCGCCGCGCCTGTTCTCTCCACCGGACAGGATTTACCCGAAACGGAACGCGACAAAACTATTTCCTATTTTTCCGCGCTCGTTCGCAGCATGGCAAGTCGCAACGGACACAATCCCGATCTCGGCGAGGCCTTCATGAACAAGGAAAAGGAAGTGAAAATCGGCGACCGTGTGGTGCACGCGAAAGGTTCGCTCCTTACCCTGAACGCGCAGGAAGCGAGCGAGATGATCAACGGGCGGCCCTTGTTGGCAGATGGGATCGCGCAGTCCATCGATGATCTTGCGAAAAAAGCGAAGCTCGGCGGTCAGCTCGTCCGGTTACAGCCGACCGGTTTCGAACAATTCGCTTTTTGGATCACTGCGCTGGCGCCGTTGCTCCTGCTGCTCGGAATTGTTTGCGCCTATCTCGAGTTCAAAATTCCGGGCGCGACATTGCCCGGCGTCGTGGCGGGAATTTGTTTCGTCCTCTTTTTTCTCGGCCATTACTTGGCCGGTCTGGCGGGTTGGGAAGCAGCCGTATTTTTCGTGCTCGGCGTTACCCTCGTCCTGATCGAAGTGCTCTTCTTCGCCCACTCCACCATCATCTTTGGTGTGGTTGGCGCTTTCCTTATTCTCGCGTCGTTATTCTGGGCCATGATCGATCGTTATCCCGATCAGCCGCTCGTTCCCTCGACCAAAATGTTGCTCGTCCCGATGCTGAACCTGTCGATCGCAATTATCGCCTCGATGATTGTGATCGCGTTGCTCGCGCGTTATCTGCCGCGCACCAGTTTCTATCGCCGTTTCGCGCTAATGGCCGCGAATCCTTCCGGGCCGTCCTTTAGCGCGCCGCGAGAATTCGTCACCAGCCGGCCCATTGCACCCGGGACGCAAGGCCTGGCCGTGACAACACTGCGCCCAAGTGGAAAAGGCAGATTCGGCGATCAGGTCGTTGATGTCGTCACTGCCGGCGAATTTATTTCCGCCGAAACGCCAATTGTCGTTTCTGAGATCGACGGCATGCGCGTGCTAGTCACGCGCACCCAGACCTCCTATTGAAAGACCAATCCGCAACAATCCAGTTGACAATTTGATGTTGCAGGTGCAACACCCGATTGTTAACTCGCAGGTGGATGAAGTGCCTCGCTAGAATCGGACGCCCGGTCCCCAGAGCCCGAACGTTGCCATTATTGGCGAGCAGCGTGAAGTTGTTTGCCTGTCGCTCAGAATCCTGCTGCCAGTGGCGATGGCATCGGTTCTAAGGCTTGAAAGCACGGCGGCCATTTTGCCGCAAAGC
>QHRA01000101.1 GCA_003221295.1 Verrucomicrobiota bacterium
CAAATCTTGCTCTGCCATCGCAATAACGTTTCGCAAATGAATGAACCGGTGATCGTGCTCGACAAGCTGAGCAAGAATTTCGGCGACGTTCAGGCCGTGCGGGAAATTTCCCTCACGATCACGCCGGGAACGATCTTCGGATTTCTCGGCGCCAACGGCGCGGGTAAGACGACAACGATGCGGATGTTGTGTGGACTGACGCATCCGACCGGTGGAAAAGCGACGATCTCTGGCCACGACGTGTGGCAGGAGCGACAGCTGGTGCGAGCGAAATTCGGTTACGTTGCGCAACGTTTTAGTTTGTACCCCGATCTGACGGTTGAGGAAAATTTTCGCTTTTTCGGTGGCGCTTGTCGGGTGCCGGTTACGCAATTGGAGGAACGAATCGGGAATTTATTGGGCCTGACCGATCTTGAAGAAAAACGCGACACCCCAGCCGGGAGTTTGTCGGGAGGTATGCGGCAATTACTCGCGCTTGGTTGCGCATTGGTGCACGATCCACCTCTGCTTTTCCTCGATGAACCGACGTCCGGGCTCGACCCGGTGCATCGGCAGCATATTTGGAATTTGCTCTACGATTTGAGTAACGATGGCAAAACAATTTTCGTTACCACCCATTACATGGATGAAGCGGAGCGTTGCACCGAGGTGGGCTTCATCGAGAGCGGCCGATTGCTGGCCAAAGCGCCCCCGCGAGAACTGAAAGCGAGCTTTCGCACCAAGCTGCTCGAAATCGATGTCGATCCGGTGATGCCGGCGCTGCTCCGGTTGCGAAATCTTCCCGAGATTCTGGGCGTTTCCTTGCGCAGTGGCGCATTGCGAATTTATGCGCCCGATCCGGAAAGGCTGATTGCGACCTGGCAGACGAATTGGCCGTTTCCGGATTTGAAATTGTTAGGCGAACGCTGGGTCGAACCGGACATGGAAGATGTTTTCACCGCCTACTCGCAAGGGTACGACGCTGTACTCAAGCCATCGACACGAAGATGAAAGGAAAAACCTGAACACCGAACGCCGAACATCGAACGCCGAGCGGCGAATGATCCGTTGGATTGGGGATGGCTGCGTAAAGGAGGACGCACCGGCGTACGGAGCCGCGCGCCAAACAGGTTCAACGCCCAACGCTCAACGCCCAACGTCGAACGCCCAACGAAAGACGAATCCGCGCTTCAACCTGGAAGATCGACTGCTTGAGTTCAGCGCCCGGATTATTCGACTGGTTGATGCTCTTCCGAATACGCGAGCGGCTAATCATCTCGCCGGACAAATTCTTCGTAGTGGGACTTCTCCATATGGCAATCACGGTGAAGTAGAAGCAGCCGAGTCGCGTAAAGACTTCATTCACAAACTGAAAGTTTGCCTGAAAGAGCTGAAAGAGACGAGGCGATGGCTCCGCCTGCTTAAAAAATCTAAAATGCTTCCGGAGAAAAACATGGTCCTCATCCTCGCAGAAAGCGAAGAGTTGGTCCGAATTTTCTTCGCCAGCGTTCGGACGACAGAGAAAAACTCCAAATGACTTCGCGGTTCTCCTCATTGGGCATTGGGCGTTGGGCGTTGGGCGTTGGGCGTTGGGCGTTTTCCCTTGTTGCCTTCAATGTCGCACGCGTTCGCCGCCCAGGTATTTGCCGGCTTTGGTCCTGGCGCGCAATTCCCGACAACGACCTCATGAACTCTTCTTCCCTCCACGCCATCGCCAGTGTCGCTTACAAGGAGTTTCTCCATATTTATCGCGACCGGCGCGTGTTGCTTTTGCTTCTCATTTTGCCGCCGCTTTTCACCTTGCTCTTCGGTCACGCCTTTGAAACCAGCGAGATCAGCGATGTGCCGGCA
>QHRA01000237.1 GCA_003221295.1 Verrucomicrobiota bacterium
CGCCTCATCCGGATTCTTCTGGATCCAGTCGGTCAACTCCGCATTCGCGGACACTATTTTCTTCGCCAAATCCCGTTGGCTGCCAAGAAACTTCGCGCTCGAGACCAGCCAAGTCGTGATAACATCCTTGTCTTCGAGAAAGACCCGCGCCTTCGCTTCGCGTTCCAAACGCGTTACCCATGGCTCAACGGTCCACACCGCATCCACCCCGCCATTCTGTAATAATGCCAGCTGATCGGGATTATTCGTCGGCAGCACCGTTACATCGCCACCGGTTTGGGTAACCTTAAATCCCTGTGCCTTCAGCCAGGCTCGGCAGGAGATGTCCTGGGTATTTCCGAGTTGAGGGGTGGCGATCTTTTTCCCCCGAAAATCCGCCGCGGTTTTAATGGACGAATCTGATTTTACCACCAAAGCAGCGCCGGCGTTGGCTGCCCCGGCAATGACGCGCACTTCTTGCCCATTGGATTTGAAGTGCGCGTTCAGCGCCGGTCCCTGACCGACGTAGGTCAGATCGAGCGAGCCAGCGAACATCGCTTCCATCGCCGATGGTCCGGCGTTGTAAGTAAACCACTGGATCTCTACGTTTGGTCCCAGTCGCTCCTCGAACCAACCCTTTCCATTACGCGAAAGGGCGTGGGCGATCACCCCCTGGGCGTGAGTGATGTTCGGGAAATGGCCGAAGCGTACGACCACCTTATCTTGGGCCGCAACGAGCTGTGCAAAAACACAGATCGCGGCAGTTACGAACAGAACTAGTTTTGTTTTCATAAATTTTTCTTTCACTTGGTGAATGTTGTCATGAGTCGTTGAAATGGTGCCACGGCGGGATGCAAGGCGCGTCCCGACCGAGCAAACGCAATTTCCAAATTAAGCTTTGGTAACGTTAAAACATCAGCTGCATCCGCAGGATGACTTCATCGAAATTATCGTCTCCGAATTGCGGATGAACCGAGCGAAAATCCGACCAGGTATGCACGTAGTCGGCCATGAGCTTGATGGAGTCGCCATGAATGTAGTAATTCAGGCCGCCGGTGACGGAGTGGATGTTGTCGCTGACGACTTGCGCCGGTTCCAGCTCCTCATAGCGCACGGCTGCCTGCAATTTTTTTGGAATGATGAAGTAGCTGCCTTGCACGTACCAGCCGTGAGGACTGAAGTCGTGAAACCCCGGCGTCACTCCGGCGACGGTGCGGCCCCACACATCTTCGGAGAAATATTCGCCGATAATATCGAGCGGGCCGAGATTGAAGGAGGCATCCAGACTCCAGGCGGTGCGTTCATCCGCACCGGGCAGGGTAAAGGCAGAGAGAGACCCGTCCGCATTAACCTTGAGATTAGCGGTGGAGGAAATGACTGTTCCCGCATCGTCCCGGCTGTTCAAGATATCTCCACCTAATCGCAAGCTGGCGTCCTGCCCGAGCAGCTTGCCTTTAAAGGGCTGCAATTCGAGGCGACCCACGTACATGAAGTTATTGTTGTCATTGTTGTTAAAGTTGCGCCCGTTGCCGTTAAAAATGCCGGCATAATAGGTGATAAGGTCCTTTTGCTGCGGCCAGATATTGGTCAACGGTTTGCCCCAAATTTGCACGCCGATCTGCCGGTCAGGTGTGATTGCGCCAGTGGGAAGACTGCGCTCGGGAAAGAATAGCTTCGTGTCCGGCGTGAGCTGCTCCAGGCCAAAAGGCGCTTTCCATTGCCCGATCTTGATATTGGCCTCGGGAATAGCGTGCCAGTTAACGAAAATGTCCGTGCCGGAAAACTCCGTCCGGTTGGAGTTCGTCACCGTAGTGGTCTTGCCGGTTTTTACATCGACTTTACTTATCGCGGTGATGGCCGAGTCGCTCTGCTCGAAGTCGCCTTCGACCTTGAAGTCGAACTGCTCCGCGAAATCGCCGGTAAGGTTGATGCGCGCGCGTCTTAGACGGAACCGATCCTTGAGAGCGCTCAGCCCAAAGCGGCCTTCAAAGGCTGAGACATCGCCGCCCTCAAAGTTCGCCTGGATGAAACCGCCGAGGGTTAGCTTAAACTCTGGACCAGCCGGGGTGACGTAAATCTGGGGCTTCTCCTCTACGCTTTTTTCGACGTACGTTTTCCCGTCGTACGTCACCACTGTCTTCCTTTTGCCCCCCGTGCTCGGTTCAGCAGTGCTTTGCTTCTTTAGACTACTGACCTCTTGTTCCAACTCCGCGTTTCGTTTCTGCAATTGTTCAACCGCCCGCTCCAACTTCTGCAGTCGCTCGGACTCCGAGTTGCCGCCGGAGGTCTGGGCCCGCAGTGGTTGAGTTACCAGCAGCAAGAGGGGAAGGGTGATCCCGATCCGGACCAGCGACGTTTTTTTCACAAGCATTTGTTTCTCCTTATCTTAATAATTTTACCCACTTGAAAAGAACCTCCGGAAGTCCGGCTAGCGCTATTCCTCCTCGTGTGATCCTCCAGCGGTCTGGTCGGTAAAAATTGTTAGCTTTCTAAATCGTTCTTTACGCTTTGCAATCTCGTTTTCTCGGTTCGCTCAATCTGAGTTACTTTGGAATCGTGCACCACGATTTGAACGACACCAAAGCGCAGGCTCTGGACCTTTTCGCGGACCAATTCGAGCCAGTCGGCGGAGCCCTGTCTTTCATCACGCGGCATGAGTTCGCCTTTCATTTGCACGCCTCGGAGAAGTCGCGGAGTTAGCCGGCAGAGAGGTCAGAACCGAATCAAGGTTGAATGCTCTCGAGATAAAGGGAGGCGATACTTTGTCGCGCCGCATTTTGCGCAACGTGATTTCGACAATGTCAGCCAGGGTATAGCGGTCGAGAATCTTGGTGATAGCAGTGCGGACATCGAGCATCAGCATGCGCAGGCCGCAATGGTCTTCGTCCGGGCAAGTACAGCGCGAGTAGGCCGTCTGGCTCACGCACGGGATGGGAGCGAGTGGTCCGTCAATCAATCGGATGACGGAACCGAACTTGATGCGGTTGGTGGGACGGGCCAGAGAGTAGCCCCCATCTTTTCCGCGCTTGCTCACGACAAAACCGCTCGCTTTCAATTGGGTGAAGATTTGCTCGAGAAACTTGATTGGAAGTTTCTCTTTCGCGGCCAGCTCGCTGACCTGGAGGATGGGCCGTCCCAGCTCGGCCGCGATTCCGAGGTCAATGAGGGCGCGCAATGCATATTCGCCACGTTTGGAAAGCTTCATGCCACGCGATCCCGATCGCGCTCAATACAGCAACTATGATGCGCGGCGGCGTCCATGATAAAGAAAGGCGTTCAGGCCTTCGCCGGCCGGCGGGAATCTGAAAAAAGCCAGCCACCTAACAGTCTTTTCTTCGCGCCCCGGGGCCTGAAGGGTGATCGACCTCTTGCCAGAGGTCGGCGTGGCCGAATCAAATGAAACCCATCCTCATCCTGATAGCCGGCGGGGGCGCGGCGGGCCGCTTGGGTCAGGACGGCCATTAAGACGAAGGCGCTCAGGATAATCTTCGCCGGTAGATTTGGAAGCGCTCCCGCTGTAACTACACTGCTCACGGCCAATAACAGAAACGTTTTCATCATTTTCCTCCTGATTGCGTGATTGATTCTCCTGTCATGTATACTGCGATGGTAGGAATTAATGTCTATCCGTCAAGTAGGAATTTTAAATTATTTTTCGCTTCTTGCGAGCGCAGCGGGCCGCTTCGGTCAGGGCGGCCAGTAGGACAAAGGCGCTAAGGATAATTTTCGCCGGGAGACTCGGAAGCACTGCGGCTATAACCACGCTGCTCACTCCCAATAACAGAAACGTTTTCATCATTTTCCCTCCTGGTTGAATAGCTGCTTCTCTAATGTATACTGTCAAAGTAGGGATTAATGTCTACTCGTCAAGTAGGAATTTAAACTTTTTTGGCCCACGAGTCTCCGAGCTTTTTGGCTTTTGCCCGCCAGCCCGAGCCACTCAAAGCCGATGCTTCTCGGTGAGATAGCGCGTGATGGCCGAGCTGTCGTCGCTTCCCAAGGTGCCTTTGAAGATGATTATTTCGGCCACTTTCCCGTAGAAAAGCTCCGCGGGTTCAGCGGTGAAACCGCCCAGCTCGAGAACACATCCCTCACCCGGGTGAGATGAGAAACCTTCAGCGAAATTAATCGAATCACCCAGAATACCGTTTGCCGAAATCGAAAATTGGCCGTTGGCACCTTCGGCGCGTTGGACGGTGATCAAGGCCCACTCCTGAGGGCGGTGTGATTGGGGTTGTGTCGAGATCGCTCTCGTTTGCGGTAAACCCTGCTGAGGAGATGAGACACCTCGCGCGCTCGAACTGTTCGTGAGCCCGTCCCATGCCAGGAAGAATGCTGGAGCCGCAATACTCCGCGGTCCTACGCGGAACAAAGTACAATGCCGTTGATTGTAGGGTGGGTAACAAGGAAGATTCGGTCGGAAAAGGGCGAATACGGTGAAGCCATTGTTGTCGAAGAAAAAATTCCAGTCGTGACCTGCGCCAAAGCAAAGCGTGCCACTGGCGCCCCGCCGTCGTTCTTCCGTTTTGGTATGCGGATAGAAAAGCGTGCCTCGGTAAAGCAAACTCAAAAGCCCGTACGGACCGTTGTCTGGCCTCGCTGCAACCATGCGATAAGGCCCGCACTCGACCACGTCCGTGGTCAGCAAACCATTACTGTGACAAATGGCGGCGGAATTCAGCCAAAAGTGCAGCCCCGGCACCGCTGAGGGAGGACGCGCCGGCTCCGCCACCCTAAGAATCTGTGAGTGGGCGTCAGCTTCAGCGCGACCGGCCTCCGAAGCCGTCGGATGGATCGTCAAGCTTTCGCGTAAGTACGTGACAATCCGCCGTTTCAACAGAAGAGCTCGCCGTGGGCTGAATGTGCGCGCGGCGTCGAGCGCAGCTAAGGTATCGCTGGTGCGCGCATCAATGTTTCGCTGCGCTACAACCCCGACATGCTTGCGGCCCTGGGCAGTGTCCTTGCGGAAATACGAGTTGCAGTCTAAACCCAGCCAGCGCGTGAGCTGCCGGAAGACCGCACGGTCAAAGCATAAGTCTTCATAGCGGACGATCGCGATCTGCTCAGGGCATTGTTGTTGGAATTGCAGCGCGTATTCATTGTGTTTGCGCCAGCCACCAATGTGGGCGGGTTGATCGATCTCGTTAGGGGCGAGCCATCTCTCGCGACGCATGGAATCGAAAACATTGACCGGATCGCGGTAAATCCAGACGAAGCGCAATGGGAACGAGCGATACTCTTCTGCCAGTTCCGCCAGGCTGCGCCTGCCGGTTTCGGTAATTGGCTTGAGTAGAATGCGCCCCGGAGCACGCTCGATCAAAGCGGCAAGCTCCCTAAGCGGTCGCAACAGAAAGTTGCAATAAAACGCGCTGTCGATGTCCTCTGGGAACGCGCTCAACGTTCGGTCCGTTGCCAATGAACTGAAGAGTACATTCGTCCCTGATCGTTGCGCGCCCATCACCATGATCAATTCGTGCGATCGGGTCGGCACGTTCATCGCGCAAGGCTGTTGCCAAAAAGGAACGCGCATCCCTCTCATTCAACCGATGTAGGATTAATGCGATTTTCGTGCTCAACCATGCGTTTGATCGGGTATCCAAACACAGGATCGAGCGCCGCGCAGATTTCTTCGGCATACCGTTGGCTTTCGCCCGATAAATAATCGCGGAAACCGCCGATCTTGCCCTGCCGGACCTTAAACGATTCCGAATCCTCCGGATCGCGCGGTTGCAAAATTTTTGATCCGAATCCGCCCGCCATTTCCAGCTTCTGCATATTTCGGAAATCGGAAAAATCGATGGCAGGACCGAAGACGGCATTGTCGATTTCCTTCTCGCCGATTGCTCGGAGCAATTCGTGAAACAGCCGCGCCGGCTCAGCGCGTAAATCCTCGTAACGCACGATCGTGAAATCGGATCGGTCGCCGAACTCGGTGACCCAACCATTCATTACTTCCACCATCACCGCGATGCCAAAGCGCGGATGGCGCAAGAGCGCGTCTGCCGACATTTCCTTGATCTCCTTCGGGGTGGCGGGATTGCGTCGCGTCAGTTGAACGAAGTAGGAGACGAAGCTGTCCCGCGGATCCCGGGTCAGCAGGACAATCGGCCTTTTTCGGAGGGCGCGGCGTGGAATCAAATATTTCCGGCGTAATCGGTCCCAGGCATTTCCTTTGGTACGATGCTCGAACCGATCGTGCGAGTAAATTATGCGCGGGACTCCAGGCTCGCCGCGGTCAGTGAGACCAAGGGAAAATTGCCGGCCCAGTTTGTAGGAAAAATAGGCGTTGAGGAATGTGCGTGCCCAGGTTCGCCCGCTTTTGGGAATGGAAATAAGGACGGCGTCGCCACCAGAAAGCTCGCGGGCGCGACTGCTGAAGTTCCATCGCATGGCTCGATAAAGCTAGTCGCGTAACAGTGGCGGTCGAGCAGTCACTGGGAGTGACGGGCTTGGACGCCGCGGTCGGCGGCAGATGTCCTACGCCGCTTGCCAAATCAGGGTGATCGGCTATATTATTCACCCTAATAATTTCGGGGGCGTACTGGCTTCGACTTGGAGTTTGAAGCGCAGGCGGCATGTCGAGGATGGTTCGTTGGCCTCGTTAAAAACCGAGCCAAAAAAAATAAACGCAGATCACCAAGTATTTTTGGGGGCGTACTGGCTTCGACTTGGAGTTTGAAGCGCAGGCGGCATGTCGAGGATGGTTCGTTGGCCTCGTTAAAAACCGAGCCAAAAAAAATAAACGCAGATCACCAAGATCTCGCTCTCGCGGCTTAATTGACCGCGACGTTTGGAGCTGGACGCCTGCTACGGCGCCAAACGTGGACAGCAGGCTAATCGTTCGGCGGAGCGACCGCGCCGGGCGGTGAAGGAATTTCGCGGACGCTCGGGAGCCGGCAGTGTGCCGGTGCAACGTTCGGCTCCTTAAACCTTACCACCGGATAAACATGTAGATGTTTGCGTGGATCGCTTCGAGGACAGGGGTTCAACTCCCCTCGCCTCCAGAATTTAAACCGACCCTAAACTCGCATTAAAGCTCCGTTTACGAGAGCATTACGTGAAAGAGGGGTTGCATCTTCCCTCAAGGGAACCCCGAATTGACGCGACTCATTTTGTATATGCTGGTATATTAGTTCGGCTACAGAAAGCAATCTGACAGAGGCCCAGAACTTCATAAAGACCATCGTTGTTGAAACAGAAGCAGCGCAGTCTCACGGTCGTCAAAAAATCGTCGCTGACCCAATGCAGATTTCAACATACCGATCAACAATTGTCGCTATTTTCGTTTCACTTGCGCTAGCTGGTTGTGATCGAAATCAATCGCAAACTCCTCAGCAATCGACAATCAACCAGACGCCTAGCGCTCACTCTCAAACCAAGGCTCTCCGAGCGGCTAGTGCGGTTGGCTATGATGGCAAGCAGTTGCAAAAGCAAGTCGATAGAGTTTTGGAGCAGAAACAAAAGCGCGACGGAGATTTGGAGAAAGCACTCGATGATACTGGCCCGCAATGACAGGTCGCTTTTCGCTATGCGAATCCGCCAAAGCCAACAAGGAAGCGACTAAAAATCTAATTAATGCCCTTATCTTTTGATGGATTAATTATTTGAGAAATGTTTTGGGGCTTGCAGGCGTAGTCAGCGGCGCGGTGGATTGCAAAGCATTCAATTCTTTTTTTCCATTCAGCTTTAATTTTATTACTAAGAATCAAAAGGGTTTTGTCGGCTCGCAGAATTTCCTCCTCCTGATTCGACTCTGCCTTGTGCCTATTCATAATTAATTAATTAGATGATGCATGGTTTGATTGGATAAGAAGAAACAAACTCGCTGACGGGGCATATGATAGCGCGGCGCGAGGCATTTTGAATGGTTGTCTAATCTGCTGGCTCCGGCCACCATTCGGGCAAAGTTTGCCCTTGCCAGCCTTGCTCCATGGGCGAAATAATCGGATGACCATGTAGCCTTTAAATCGATTTCCCTCGTAAGCCCCAGAAATAGATTGTATAATACCGTCCAATTCTCGTTAGGCCACCAAGCATGATTCTCACCCACAGCGGCAAGAAACCGACTATTCACCCGACGGCTTACGTCGCCCCAACCGCGACCGTGTGCGGTAACGTTTCGATTGGCGCACATTGCCGGATTATGTTTGGCGCGTGTCTGGTAGCGGAGGGCGGCTCGATCAAGATTGGCACACACTGCATCGTCCTTGAGAACGCAGTGATCAGGAGCACATCGCGTCATTCCACACGGATTGGCGATCATTGCCTCATCGGTCCGAACGCACACGTCACGGGTTGCACCCTGAAAGATGAGGTATTTATCGCGACGGGCGCAGCGGTTTTTCACGGGGCGGTTTTAGAGGCGCGCAGCGAGGTAAGAGTTAACGGGGTGGTACACTTAAAGACAAACTTGCCCGAAGAAGCCACTGTACCGATCGGATGGGTTGCCGTTGGCGATCCGGCATCAATTCTCCCACCGGATCAGCACGACGCGATCTGGAATATTCAAGAACCACTCAATTTTCCCCTTGTGGTCTACGGATATGATCGAAGTGAAGCAAGCATGATAAAGATCACCGAACGAATGTCGAAGTTTTTGAGTAGTCACGCGGATGACCAAGAAGCCTGACCAATCGCTGCAGCGAACCGGTGGCCGTATTCTTTAGATCATGAGCGATTGATTTCGATTTCAATTCTGAATTCGAGAAGATACTTTTGAAAAGTTATGAAGAAAGCTTCTCTTCCACCGCAAACGGGCAATCTTGCGACCGCGATTCTCGGCATTTGGAAGCTCAAATCACGAGAGGATGTGGACACGACGGGACAAATTCAAATCGATCCGTTTCTCGGCCCCGATCCGCTTGGTATCCTTTGCTTTGGGCCAGATCATTTTGCAGCGCAGTTCATGAAGCGTGATCGATCTTCTGAGGAGAATGTGCCACAGCCAGCCCAAGCCAAAAATAATACGCTCTCTGTTGATGGATACGACGCTTACTTCGGTACTTATAGTATAGACGAAAACACGGGCACTCTTACGACGCATCTTGAAGGATCGATTTCTCCAGCCAACGTTGGCAAGACCTTTGTTAGAGATGTGCGTGTGGTAGGCAATGAACTGATTATCCAACTGAACACGACCGCCGTTGATGGTACAGCTATAACGCGAACAAACACTTTCTCCCGTATAGGCTAACAATGGAGATGACGCCTAAGATTCAGGAAATGATTAAGCAGGAGAGTCAAACTACCGCCAAGGAACCTAGTAAACCTTGAGCGAACCCCGACTGGTTTACAGATGATGTCTGACTACCAACATCAATCGGATGAAAAATAAGACCCTCGGTTCCCGCTTTTACGATCTAAGAAAAACGCGCTTCGGCTGATAACGATTGGCAAAAAAATGAGCAGTGCATCTAAGCAATCGAAGGCTTCGCCTTTCCTTTGGGGAATCCCCGCCGCAATGTTTCGAATGCCGTCCAGCAGAAGTTTGAGAAATGAAGACTTGCAAGTCCGCTAGCGATTTCGCAAAAGTGAGAGAAAGTCGGATTTGCTGGCCAATATGCGGGATAACCGGCGAAATTGTCGGCTTATCCACATGTTAGGCCTTAAACCACACCATGAAAGCAACGCTCATCATCCTTACGATGCTAGCCAGTGTCTTTGCTGCTAGCGCTCAACAACCGGTCACTGCTACCGCTGAAGACGGTCGCAAAGTACTACTCTATCCCAATGGCCAATGGCGCCTATTGCGCGGGAGCGCCGCACAAGTTGATCATTCGGTCTCTCAAGAGGGCATTCAGGACCACATCTACGAATTTATCCAAGATTACACGCTCGGTTCAGGTCAGGAGAGTATTCGATTCCGGCGCGGAGAACGATATCGCGGTAGGATACTCATGAATCACCACGCAGAAGTCGAAGTTAATGGGGTGTCCTACTCAGTGCCTCGCGGAGTACTGTCTGATAAGCATCTTGACTAAGCTAGGCCTAACCAGATTAGATGAGAAGGCGAAGAGAGCCTGAGCGTGCGCGCTCGGGTAAGCTCTGCGTCTTATGAAGGAACAAAGCAATCGGAGTGAGTTCACGATAGGATTAGATCTGGGAGAGCGGCGGCACAGGTTTTGTGCGCTCAATGGCAAAGGCGAAGTGGAGGAGGAAGGCACTCTGGGTAACGATCGAACTTGCCTGGCCAGATTGACTGCCCGTTACCGTGGGGCCCTGGCCGTGATGGAAGCCGGAGCGCATAGCCCATGGGTCAGTCGATACCTGGAAGGGCTGGGTTGGGAAGTGATTGTGTCCAATCCGCGCAAGGTGCGGGCGATTTATCAGCACGAACGCAAGAGCGATCAACGCGACGCGCTGATGCTGGCGCGGATCGGGCGGATGGATCGCGCGCTGCTGTATCCCATTCGCCACGGGAGCGAGGAAGCGCAACAGGATCTGTTGCGCA
>QHRA01000238.1 GCA_003221295.1 Verrucomicrobiota bacterium
TGTGACTGTCGGTGTTAAAAAATTGTGTCCGTTTAAGATGCTTATTACAAGTGCTTTGTATTAACTCCGCGACACCTTAGATGAGCTTTGGTCTATGGTATGCATACCGATCTCGGCGTTCGTTCCTCTTACCATTACCAGAAGCACACCTATGAAAACGATTGTCATCAAACACTATATTCCTTTGGGCGCGCTTACGGCGGCTCTGATCGTGTTCTGCCCGCTACAGACACGGGCTAACACGATTGCGCTCAGCTTTACAGGTGGGACCGCTGTCGGCATCGGCGCGAATGTAACAGCGGGTTGGGCATTTACTCTCAGCAGCCCGGTCCTCGTCACTGAACTCGGTCTCTGGGATTTCGGTAACGACGGGTTTGATACTTCTCATGTCGTGACCATCTGGACTAGCACTGGCACGCAGGAGGCACAAGGCACGATCCCCTCCGGCGCAGGCGCGATCCTCACCAACGGCTTCCGCTATGTCTCTATCGCGCCCGTCCTTCTGCCTGCAGGTAGTTATACAATCGGCGGCTTCTATTCCCCCACCGATAGTGATCAAATCGTCACTTCAGCCTCTACGATTACAACTGCTTCCGGGGTTATCTACGATGGCTCTAGGATCGGACTTGGATTCGCGTTTCCGCCGATTGACATTTCTGGCGTTCCGAACAGCAACTTCGGTCCAAATTTCCAATTTAGCACGCGGACATCAGTCCCCGACGCAGGCACGACTGGTTCGCTTTTTGGGCTGTCTCTAATGGGCTTGGCTTTCCTGCGCCGGAAGATTCCCGCCTAACGGCTGACTCCGTAATCACAATTCGCCTGCACTGGATTTCGACGTGCAGAGAAACGGCCTCGTATAGGGCTAATTGTGTATATGATTTGTATATCCGGCGTAAAATACCGTTTTCTCTAGGAAGATAAGAGGTATTCAACTCCCCTCGCCTCCAGCCCCGAAAGCTTTCGGGCCTGTCGCGCCGAAGCCTTGGCGAAGGCGGACGTTATTGACCTCGGTGAACTTTGTTGCCAGCTAGGCTCGGCATCCAGCAGGAACGAGATGACTTGGGAAGAAGACTCGACCAGACTCGGCTAGGTTCAGGAATGAGAAAACTACTGGCTGTCAGTTTCATGTTGTTCGTTACCAGCCTCCCCATCTCCGCCGCTGGTCAATACAAATACGTCAAAGAAATCCCTATGGGCGGTGAAGGCGGTTGGGATTATCTCTCGGTCGACGCCAAGGCGCGACATCTTTATGTCACGCATGCGGACAAGGTCGTCGTGGTTGATTTGAACAGCGATACGATCGCAGGTGAGATCGCCGATACTCCGGGCGTACACGGATTCGCTATCGCGCCGGAGCTTGGACGCGGTTTTTCGAGCAACGGCAAAGAAAACAAGGTCAGCATCGTCGATCTCAAAACAAACGGCACGATTGGAAAAGTGGAAACGGGTGAAGTGCCGGATGCAATTCTGTACGAGCCGAAGCGCGGAGAGATCTACGCTTTCAATGGCAAAGGCCAATCAGCGACCGTGATTGACGCGAAGAGCGGGAAGGTTGTTGCGACAATCCCGCTGGAGGGCAAACCGGAATTCGCGCAGTCGCAGGACGACCGTCTGTTTTGCAACATTGAGGATAAGAATCAAGCCATCGCGATCGATACAAAAACGCACAGAGTGATTGCGAAGTGGCGGCTGGCGCCGGGGGAGGAACCGACCGGCCTGGCAATTGATCCCGCGCATCACCGTTTGTTTGTTGGCTGCCACAACAAACTTCTGCTCATGCTAGACAGCACGACAGGTAAGGTCATCGCGACGGCGCCGATCGGAGGGGGTGTGGATGCGTGTGCTTTTGATGACGCGGCTCAACTAGTTTTTGCATCCTGTGGCGATGGGACGACAACGATCGCAAAGGTTGAGAACGATAAATTGAATGTGGTGCAAACGCTCCCGACCGAACGAGGCGCGCGGACGATGGCGCTCGATCCCGTGACGCATCGCGTTTATCTGGCAACTGCGAAGTTCGATGAAAACGCGAAAGACGAACGAGGGCGGCCGAAGATTATCGACGGTACATTTCGCGTGCTGATTTACAGCTCGGAGCGGTAGAAGTTAGCGTTGTGTTCGGCTGCCCAACAAATAAGCCACTCTGAACGTGTTTACCTGCGGGCATGACCACGCATTTACTGTTCGTCGTAAATCTCGATTAAACCGATACCCGTTTGGCCGTTCTTGCCGGTAACGATCGCGGTGTACGGACCCGGAGCCAGACTAATTGCAATCGCAGATTCCAGATTGTTGGGCAGAGCGAGTCCGTAGCTGGTAATCAGCGCGGCCTGGCTTGCGTCACTCTGCCAGTTGTCATTTGACGCGAGGAGCGCGCCATTTGCATCGCGTAACTCAAGCCTCGGGTCGGGAAGGGGATTGGCGATGCCGAATTGCTGGAGCGAAGGACCGAGGGCCCGGACGGCGACGCGAGTCGCACCGATTTTGTTACCGGTGATGAATCCGCCGATCAGCACATTGGAGCCGGTTCCGATCTGTGCGCGCGCGCTAATATTGGCGAGCCGGGAATCGGCAGCCTGATCGAGGTCATACACTTCTGCCAGGGCGACGCCGGTCCCTCCATTCTTACCGCTGACGATGGCAGTGTAATTTCCAGCTGGAAGCGTAGCGATGAGAGCCGCTTCCTTGTCGTTCGATGGGGCGAGACCGGCCCCTGTAATCTCCGCCTGCTGCGTATTCTTCCAATTATCGTTAGCCATAACCAGCGAGCCGTCACCGCGGCTCAGCTGAATTACCGGATCGGCCAGCGGACCCGATACGCCGAAATTGGCGAGCGACGGCCCGAGTGCGCGAACCCCGACGCGTTTCGGTGTCGTGCCCGTGACAATGAAGCCAGTGATTACGACGCCCTGGCCGGTTTCCACTCGCGCACGGCCCGAGATGTTTAATGCTTGCGCCGGCAGAGCATTGATCCGGAAAACCTGTCCGCCGGACCCTTGAGCGAGGTAATAGAGCGCGCCGTCAGGTCCAACATGGAGATCAACGGGACTCGAGATGCCGGTCGCGAAGCCGGTCGCGGTGCCAGCAGTGGGATCGAAGACACGAATCCAGCCACTGCATAGATCGGCAAAGAAATACTTACCGGTGTAGGAGGAAGGGAATTGAGGCACGGGCGGGTTATAGAAAGTGGCGCCGACAATGGCGCAGCCAGCACCATGTCCGTAGAAGTAGATCGGACCGCGGAACGCTGGATTGCTGGTCGGACCTTCGGTTATCGGCCAGCCGTAGTTCGAACCGGCGATTCCATCGTTGATCTCCTCGTAAGTTGATTCGCCGACATCGTTGATGAACATGCGGCCGGTGCCTGGCTGAAAGGCGAAGGTAAACGGGTTGCGCAATCCAAGCGCCCAGATCGCGCGATTGCTTCCCGTCGCGGTATTGTAGAATGGGTTATCGGTCGGGATGCTGCCATCGGAATTGATGCGCAACATCTTCCCGAGCAGGTTGGAAAGAGTTTGTGAGTTTGCGCCATTGGCGTTCTCCCCGACGCCGATGTAGAGCTTGCCGTCTGGCCCAAAATGGATCGCACCGCCGTTGTGGTTGGTGGCGGAGCTCAGATTGTTGAGTTCCAGGATAACGACGTGACTGCCCGGTGCGGCGATGTCGCCCGCCGCAGTAAACCGGCTGACCCGGTTGTGGATTGGCGACGTAGCAACCGTGTAATAAACGTAGAGGTAGTGATTGGTGGCGAAGTTCGGGTCGAAGGCGATCCCGAGAAGGCCGCGCTCGCCGGAGGAATCGACCGTGAGGCTCACAAATGGTGTGCTGAGTAATGAGCCGTTTTTGATCACACGTAGTTGGCCGCCCTGCTGGCAGACAAAAAGCCGCCCATCAGGCGCAAACGCCATCGCTGTTGGTGAGCCTGACAGATTGCCGCCCACCTGTGCCTCAACAAATCCCGGTGGTAAGGTCGCCGCAGTCGCGCGCGCGGAAGCAAAGGTGAACGACGCCGCGATAACGAGCGCGAGGATTAATTTCAAATTAGAAGGTGGGACGTAGAAAGATCGCTGCGGCTTCATCGATCGCTGTGGAACAACGGTGATTCAACGCGTTCGAGGAATCAAGGCGTAGCCAGATCAAGCTTCGCGTCCGAATTTGTTACTTCACATTTGCGATCTTTACAATACTGCCCTTTGCCTGCGAGTCCTTTGGATCCTTCACCACGGTCACGTACAATTCATTCTCGCCTTCGCCGAATGCGACGTTTGTTGTGCCATCACCCGCGGCGATCTCAAATACGTGTAGAAGCTTGCCCTCAGGAGATATCTTCAAAATCTTACCGCCGAACCACTGGGCAACATAGATGTTACCCTTGCTGTCGACCTTCATGCTGTCAGGTCCAAGCCACCAGGATTCGACCTTGTTTTTTGTGAGAAGGTTTAGCAGAGCAAAATTCGATCTGTTGCTCAAGGAGCCGTCTTCATTGATCTTGAATTTCAATATGCAGTTTCCGACGGTTTCGCTGACATAGAGGGTCTTTTGATCGGGAGAGACGCCTATTCCGTTGGCATAATTGAGTTCGGCCGCTACCTCGACCCATTTCTCGCTGCCGGGCGCAAGATAGAGAATTTTCCCAACCACGGAGGTTGGTAGGTCCGCGTACGGGCCAAAGACCGTGGCATAAGCGCCCCCGTTGGCGGTCAGCACAATGTCATTTATGCCGCCCTCAAATGGCTTGCCGTTTTTGTCGGCGTCCCAACGGCGCAGCTGCTTGCCAGTCATGTCGAGTTCAAGGATGGCGCCATGCTCCTCGGTGCACGCGACCAGGAATGTCTTCTGTTTCGTCAGCGCCAGCCCGTTATGGCCACACCCTGGCGTATGATTCAACACGGTGGTCGTTTTGCCATCCCATTTTGACAGCGTGTGGGAGACCCAGCCAACGTAGTAAAGGTTCCCGTCAATGTACAACGGACCCTCGGGTCCAAGGATATGGCCGACGATGACTGTTTCGTCGGCATACGCTGAAGTAGCGACCAAGATAGCGCCAAGGGCGAAGCAGATAATCTTACTTGCTCTCATGTGATTCCTTTCCGGTTAGCTAAGGCATAGACGAACGACCAAGCGATCGGTTAGTAGGAACGTAATGCCCATCGACTCCGTGTTTGAGCTGACGTTCACACTCCGCGCTGTCGAAAACGATTTTTCGATTCGCTGCCGCGCCCGCCGCGAATTCGCGACGCGTAATCATCGCTCTCATTCTGCCCGGAGCGCGATGATGGGGTCGACCTTAGTCGCGCGATGTGCCGGGATGAGACAGGCGACCAACGATACCGCGCTCATGATCGCGGCGGTGCCCAGGAGGATCGCGAAGTGGAGTGGCGGCACGTCAAACAAGACATTTTCCATGGCTTTTCCGGCAAGCCATGCCCCCAACAAACCGAGGAGAGTTCCCGCGACGAGAAGCCGCACGCCTAACGAGAAGAATTGCGCGCCGATCTGTTCGCGCTGTGCGCCGAGCGCCATGCGAATGCCGATCTCGCGACGGCGTTGCGCGACCGCGTAACTCAACACGCCATAAGTTCCAATGGCCGCCAGCAGCAAAGCGACACCGGCAAAAATTCCGACGAGCAGCGCCGGCGAGCGGCGCGCGATGAGGCTCTCCGCGATGCGCGTATCCATCGAGCGGAGGTTATCGATCGCCAGGTCCGAATTGGTCACGCGCACCAGTTTCCGCAGCGTCTCAGCAAACGCTTCCGGGCGCTGGCTCGTTCGCGTGACGACGAAGATGTTGATGCCGTCGGAATCCATGAACGGCAGGTAGACCGCGCCCTGCCCCTGCGGTTCCGTGAGCTCCGCTTGTTTTACCGCGCCGACGACACCGACAATGGTGAACAGTTTTGCGTCGTCCGAGTCGCTGCCTTGAACCTTTAACCCCTCCGCCGAGCGCGTGTTTGGAAATATGCGTTGACCAAGCGCGCCGCCATGAGGCCAGTAGCGCCGGGCGAAATCTTCGTCCACCACGCAGACCCGGTCCGCGCGATGAGAGTCCGCCGAAGTTAAAAACCGGCCTTCGCGTAGAGGGATGCCGAGCGCGGTGAAGTAATCGCCCGTGACTTGGTAGGAATAATGGCCTTGCAATGATTGACCCGCCGGAGGCACGTAACCCTTCGGTGTGACCGCGGTCTTCCCGTTCTCTCCGCTTAGGGGTACGTTCGTGATTGCTCCGGCTGCGCCGACCCCGGGTTGCTGACCGATTGCTTCCAGTAGGCGATCGAGGAAAGGGCGGGCGTTATAACTAAACGGCACCGTGACTTCCCCGGTGAGAACGTGATCGGCCCGGAAACCGGGAGAAACCGCCATCACTTTTTTCAGGCTCAGGCCGAGCAGTGCGGCGCCCGCGAGCAAAACGAAAGCGAGCGCGATCTGCGCGACAATAAATCCATGGCGAAGGCGTTGAGCGGCGCGACTAACCGTGCCGGTGCGTGATTCCGATTGGAGCGCATGCGCCAGATGGCTGCTCAGGTTGAACCAGGCGATCGGCACCGCGATCCCGATTCCGAGAACTACGGCGCCCGCGAGACCGATCAGCGCGAGCCAGCCATCGAACGCAATGTGGGCGCCGAGCGGCAAACGATCCGCGCCGAGAACTTCGAGCAGCCGAATCCCCCAGGTTCCGACAACGAGCCCGAGCAATCCGCCAACGAAAGTCAGGAGAACGGTTTCGATCATTACCTGTCTCACAACATGCGCGCGACTCGCGCCCATCGATCGGCGGATCGCCATTTCTTTCGCGCGGCCACTCGCGCGGATCAGAAGGAGGTTGACCAAATTAACCGCTCCGATGAGCAAAAGAAAAAACACGCCAGCCTGCATTAGCAAAAGGGTTGGACGAATCGAGCGGACGTGCTCCGCATGCAATGGCCTAACGAGTGATCGGAAACCCGCTTCAGTCATCATCTTCGCTTCCGGATTGTCTTCTTCGACAGCGGCGTTGTGCGCGTCGATTTGTGATTGCGCTTCGGCCATCGTCGCGCCCGGTTTCAAGCGCGCGATCATGTGCGTGCCGCCGCCGTCCGAATGGCGCTGCTGCGGCGTGCGTTCCGCCGGCCTGGATCTTATCGGCAGAAAGAGACGCGCTTCCGAGGAAAGGAATCGAAAATCAGGAGGCAACACGCCGACGATCTTTCTCGGCATGGTGTTCACGCGGACGTCCCGGCCGAGGACGTTTGGATCGGAATTAAGACGCTGCCGCCAGTAGGCGTCGGTCACGACCGCCACTCCGTTGTTGTGTGCCACCTCCGCTTCCGCTTCGGTAAAGCTGCGACCCATCGCAAGATTGACGCCGAGTGTCGCAAAAAAATCCGGCGAGACGCGCATGATTTCTGTCTGCTCGGCCGCACCGGTTTCGCCGACGACTTCGCTGAAGTCACGAAAGATGGAAAGGCTCGAGAACGCCGGAATGTTGCCCCGTCGCTCGTAGTAATTGGTAATCGAAGAGCCGTCATTCTCGACGCCGGCTTTCGGATAGGTGTTGAAAATCGTGACCAGCCGATCGGATTGCGGAAACGGAAGCGGACGGAGGAGGATAGAATTTATGACCCCAAAAATCGCGAGGTTCGCTCCCAGGCAGATCGCGACCGTGGCGAGCGCGGTGATCGTGAACGCCGGTGCTCTACAG
>QHRA01000102.1 GCA_003221295.1 Verrucomicrobiota bacterium
CAGCCAGATCAACAAACCGAGGAGGCCAAGTCCAAGGACCCAAAAGAGCGGAGACTGACTTTCCACCAAGGAACTAATCCGTTCGCCGAACGTCGGCACAGGCGTGAACTGCCCAACTTTTGCCGGGGCGAGAACAGGGGCCGGCGTCGTACTCATTGCCAAGGTTACGACAGGCGGCGCCGATGCAGCCGGCTCAATCACAGGCTGCTGAGCAGGAGTTCCGGCCGCGACCTCAGGCGCGGTCGTAGCCGCAGCAATTGTCGCCGCCGGTGTAGGCGTTGGGGTCGAAGCTGGTGTTGAAGCGACGACAGCGGCGGTAACTACAGAGACGTCGGGTGTTGCTGCAATCGCGGGAGTAGAGGCCGGGGCAGTGGTCGCCAAAGCAAGCGCAGGGGACGGCGTCGCACTGGCGGATGGCGACTCGACCGATATACCGGTCGCCGCTGGGGCAGCTGGAATATCTTCGGGGCGCGCCGAAGTTCCCGCTGCTTTCGCATTCGAGACGACGACTTCTGGCGGAGTTGGATTCACAACCGCTTCGCTGGCTTTGGGTCCTGCCAGCGAAGGTGCCGGGGTCTGCGCCAGCGCCAATTGCGTTCCCTCTTCCGCTTTCACTTCCACGGCAGGGATCGGGCTGGGCTCGACCGCCGGGACCGACGATTCGGTTTGAGTGGTAGCGACCGCCGCCGCACCAACCGAAGCAGTAGGCGTCGGCGAAGAAACGGTCATGGCACCCTTCAACCAACCAAGATCGTAAAACCCGCCCGCATACAATGCGTTCGAGGCTGATGGATAAATTTTTCGTGCCGATGCGATCCAGTCATTCGCTTTGTCGGCGTTATCGTGTTTGAACTGCCAAGCCGCCTCCGCGTAATAGAGCGCCGGGGTATCGCCGCTAAACTGGAACTGCTCCATCAGTTTCTGCGCTCGGCTATCCTTCCCTTCCAGCAGGTAAGTGAGGAATACCTTGAAGTTGATCAGTTGCGCTGCCTGGTTCTTGTCTCCGCCCGGCGTCTGCTTCAACAACGCCTGAAATCGATCGCGTGCCTTGGTGTAATCCTTATTTCGGAACGGAACGTCGGCCAGATTGAACTGGGCTTCGCGAAACTTCGGATCGACCTTCAGGGCCTCTTTAAAGAATCCTTCGGCCTCATCGTACTTTTGCTGTTCCAGCAATATCGCGCCGCGCAAATTGAGGACTTGCGGCTGGTTTGGTTTGGCCGTATCCGCCTGCTCTGCTAACTTCGCAGCGGAATCGAAATCGCGCTGCTCGTAGGCTTGTAGCGCCTGTTCGAATTGCGTTTTCGCCACCGCCTTCGTCTTGCTCGCTCGCTCCTCCGGCGAGAGCAATTGCACTGCCGGCCGCTGCTGCCCCAGCTGCTTTTGCAGCCAGCCGATTTCATAAAGCGACTCAGCAAAGAGCTTGTTTAATTGGGGTGAGAAATTCTTTTCCGCTGCCGCCATCCACTTCTTGGCATCGGGAATATTCTGGCCTTGGAGCGAAATGGCCGCGTTCGCGTACTGAACCGCCGGCGTATCGGGCGACAATTCAAACTTCGCCAGAATCGAATCGACCATCGTGTCGTTCCCCTCCAGCAAATAGGTGAGCAAAATTTTGTACTGAATCAGCTGCGTTGCTTCTCCCTGTAACTCAGCGGCACTGCTCGTGAGCAATTCCTGGAAACGCTTCCGCGCTTCCGCCCAGTCTTTTTTCAAAAAAGGAATCTCAGCCAGATTGAAACGGGCATTCCAAAATTTCGGATCAAGCCCTCTCGCTTCGGATAAGGCGGCTTCCGCCTTGTCGTAGAGGCCCTGGCGCATGTAGACGACGCCGCGCAAATTTTGCGACGCCGCCAGATCCGGTTTACGCGCGTCAATCGCATCCAGTTCCTTCAGCGCCTGCACATAATTGGCAGCGTCAAACGCGCGATACGCTCTGTCGTACATCGCTTCGAGCTCCGAATTCGATGGCGCGACGTCGTTCGCAGCGATGGTCCCAAAAACTAGCAATGAAATCGCAGCAAATTTTTGAATGGTCATGGTCATGCTGGGAGGGATAGAACTCTCGGAGGGTGAACCTGACAAGTTATTTCTACGGCTCAAGGCACGAATTTTTCGGACGAGAGCTCCGCCACATTAGCAAGGTTCCGCATGAAGAAGGCCGCTCGAACCCCCTTGAGATTTCCAAGAGCGCCATAATCGTCCACCGTACTTCAAGAATTATGAGTTCGGCGATACTTCGAAATCCGTTCAGCCGATACATTGTGGTTATTTTGGGGGGACGTGCCGTTCGTGGCAGCGAGATTAGTCGGAGGTTGCGTCTCAACAAGGGCATTTTGGACTGCGCCGGTAGAGCGAAGCGACGACGGCGCTTTTTCCACAGCGATCTGATCCTCGGGCACGTTGAGCGCCAATTGACCCGCGAAGCTGAACAAAGCGGTGTGGCGCTACGCTTCCCACCGCATTCCAAAACGCCGCCTTACATCCCACAGATTTCCCCTAAAGCAGACCAACCGGAATTCATGCAGCCCACCAATCGCAACCCTTCCAGGGTGAGATTTTCGTGCACCGTCTCGACCTCCGGCAGCTTGCGCGCGATCAATTTCGCATAGCCGCCTGTCGCCACTACTCGCACCTTCCCCTTCCACGATTTCTCCGCCGTGATCCGTTGCAAAATCTCGCGAACAAGTCCGCGGTAACCGAAAATCGCGCCGGCCAGCATTGCCTGATTGGTCGATTTGCCGATCGCACTTCGTGGTTCCCGCAGAGAAATCCGTGGCAACAACGCGGTTCTATCGTAGAGAAAATTCGTCATCGCCTCCAATCCCGGCGCAATAACACCGCCGATGTAGGCGTTGTCCGCCGCCACGATGTCGAATGTCACCGCGGTACCGAAATCGATCACGATCGCGGGTGTGCTATAAAGCGTCGCCACCGCCACTGCATTAGCCAAACGATCGGCG
>QHRA01000103.1 GCA_003221295.1 Verrucomicrobiota bacterium
AGGCTCACTGCCGGAATCCGGGAGATGGCCTTAGGCAACGCCGATCACATCCGGGCAAAGCGGTGAGTAAGATAGCGGGTCATTAACGGAAATGACGCCGGTTCCTTTTGAACTGCCGCTGTAATACGGGCGCAAGGTCCAATCAAAATCCACTTCCTCCGTTCGCGGCGTTACCTTGTCGCTTTTGCCGCCTTTCGCCGCACCGCCTTTCGGGTCCGACGGTTTCAGATCGCGCACTGCGAGTGCGCGTTTCTTTTCCGTTGCTTCCGGCTCGCCGGTTTCGTCAGGCATGGTCGAATCCTAATATTTGGTTCCGATTTGTTCGGTCAAAGATCAGTGGATCTAAAGAGTGTGACAGTTCCGGTTGATACTTGTTCACAATAAAAAGTTTGAATCTGTGCGCGACAGTACGCGAACTTGCAAAACAGCCTGTTCGCTGACTGTCAGATGCGTTCGCCCATTCCTCGAGCGCGCGTGAAAAGCGGCTTTTTGCCACGTTCAGTAGAGCCAAAAAACCTTTGGAGGCCGAAATAAAGAAAAGAGGCGCAATTAATAGGAAACGCGACGCGGGGTCGTCAAACGCGCTGTCCCAAAGATGCAGGGCGGCTAAGCGCGAACTTCGCGTGGCCTGCCTGGCCTATATGCGGAAATGCTGGAGCCGGATTACCACAAACTGCGACTACTCGAAATCAAGATCGGCAGAAGGTATTGGCAGTCCAATCCGTTTGCTGAGACTGCTCGGGGTTTCCACGTGCGAGTAGTCAATCCGTTGCGACAACTCCAGCGTCGAGGTGTCGTCGAGAGACTTCAGGAAATCACTGGACCGGATGATAGAACACCTATCGCTGTGGAAATAATCGGCCAAGTCGATCTTACCAAGCTAAGCAAACAGTGGGGACGAAACCGGCGTCTTCGGCATTTTGATTTTGTCGAAGGGTGGATTCAGAGGGTTCAAGCACCGTTGTCACGAAAAAGGATAGGAGCATCTAAGATGCAAAGCGCGTAAGCCATTAGTGCCGCCTACGACTTCAAGCTGGCGGCCCGAGATTTCATGCTTGCAGATTGTGCAATAGACCCTGTCATCGAGGGAGTTCCATGGTCGGCCTTTATCGATCCGTCGCAAAGCCGCGAGCTTATCTTCTGCCGCCAGTCGGATTGGCCGTGAGGGAAGAATCACGCTGCCGACGCTGGCAAATTCCGCCGCGATTTGCAAGAACATAACAGCTGCGATGAGAGTGAGAGTCGGCCACCGTTTGACTTTCACGCGTCACGTTTCCAGTATTTTAGTGCCAATGATAAAGACAAAGCCGCCGCGCTACGGAGAATGGTCGGATCGGCGAATGAGCAACCAACGGTTCGAGAAACAGAGACAGTTTCTGCAGAACCGTCTTTCGCCGGAGGGTTACGCAGGGCTGCACCTGACCATCGGAGTTTTGGTCGTTGTGCTGGCCGGCTGGTGGTTTGGAGCTATTGCGGAGGATTTGTCGCCCGACCATCCGCTGGTGCTGTTCGATCAGCGCGTGGCGGTTTGGTTTCACCAGCACGCGACAACGACGCTTACCCATGTCGCGAAGGCGATCACGTTTTTCGGCTCAGCGTTGGGATTAACAATCCTCTCAGTGGCTGTCGCACTCGTTTTCTTCGTCTGTCGAGCCTGGTTCAATTTGTTTCTGTTCGCGGTCACGATGACCGGCGAGAGCTTGCTCAATGTTCTGCTCAAGCATCTTTTCCATCGTCACCGCCCCGTGCTGGAAAATCCGCTTGTCACAGTGACGAGCTACGGATTTCCGAGTGGCCATACCATGGGCGTAACCGTGCTTTTCGGCTTGCTTGCGTTATTCCTCGCGAAAACCGTGAGCACTGCCGGTGCAGCGTTCGCTTATTTCATCGCGGCGGGGCTCGTTATCCTGCTGATCGGTTTAACGCGAGTCTATCTTGGCGCACATTTTCTTAGCGACGTTCTCGGCGCTTTCGCAGCTAGTGTCCTCTGGCTAACTTTCTGCTGGACGGCATTCGAAACGTTGCGGCGGCGACAAAAGCACCGCTCGGAGTGAGGTAGATCGCCCGCGGAATTTTACCGTGAGCGATTCGAATGCGTCGGCCGATCCTATACGCACTCCGCTGGTCTTTTTGTCATGTCCGCCACGACGAATCCGGTCCTTCGCCCAAAGTTTTGTGGTGCCAGAGAACTTGAGTGCTGTAAGCGGTCAAGTTTCCGACGACGGAGTGGGGTCTCGAATACACGTTTTCCGGCCTCCGTGTGTGGTCTTGAGTGGGCAGCGGTCAAAACAGCGGGCGTTCAATTCAAACTCAGACGAGTTGTAGCGTCCGCTGTCTTAGCGAAACGAACGCGCCCCCTGCGGCCTTTTACACGATTCCCATACCGGCGCGCGATGAACGGAGGCGCGTGAGTCGCGATGGTCTTAACTTTTATTGCGTCATGCGCTCTATCCCGTCGTTGTTTTGACTGTTGGAATCGCGTCCTGTTACTTTATCTACGTTGCGAACCGGGCGCGTCGTGCCTCTTTTACTCTCTGCATCTGCGATTCGAGTGAATGAAGCGCGCCATGTAGTGCCTTTCTTCGCCTAGCTTTCATTCCACGTAATTGACGCGAGGCATCCAGACGCTCAAGTAAATGGGGAGTTCGGCATTTGCTTTGGACCCGCACACGTCAGGCGCGAAAGGGCAACCAAGCCAGTCGTGCAGCGTTACGATGGTGACTCCGGGGCATGCAGCGACAGCTCGCGGCTCAGCATTCAACCCAAACGGGGTTGCAGGCGCAGTCTATGCCAATCCTACTAGTCGCGGTGGTATCGCGTCTGGCAATTCGCACGTCGTCGCCCAGTACGATGTTGCCTGTTTTCAGCAAACTAACAGAGTGGCGAAGCAGTCCGCCAGAAGCTTGCACGGGCACACTCGCTGAGCGCCGAATCGGTCAAGATCAGGAATAATTCCCGCATGTAAAACGGCGTTTTTCGTCAAAGGCGGGGCCTGGGATTATTTGTTCCCTACCCCGCTCGGGCGATAGAAAAGCGAAATCCTCGATGTAATTTCGTCACCACTATCGCGCGCGCACGGCCGAGGGTAATTGGCCCCCGTTGACAGTCTGACGTTCTCATTGTGTCGCCCGTGGTCGTATTGGTTCGCATGTGAACACGGGTAATCGTGAACGGCAATGGGAGAATAGTACTAATCGTTAGCCACGACTTGAGGTGCAGGTTTACTGAGGGCGACTTGGTCGCTTACTTTCCGCACGGTTGCGGTAAGCGTTTCAATCTGCTGCTGCTGCTGCGTAGCGGTCAGTTCCTGCTTCGCGACTTTGGATTCCAATCGCGTGATGGTCGCTTGTTGTTCCTCGACCTTGCGGTGTTCTTTTAAGAACTCGTTGAGCAACATCACGTTCACTGCTTCGTAACGCACCGTGTAAATCTCACCTTTTTCGTCCCGAGCGATTAGATTAGGATTAATCTTTTCCACTTCTTCCGCGATCAAACCAAACTGTGGGATCTTCTCCGGATCGAGCTCTTGCTTATAGCGAAAGGTCACCGGTTTGAGCTTGAACAGCGCTTCACTCGCTTTGTCCATCGGTTTGATGTCATCCTTGTAGCGTGCGGAAGACTGCACCGTGCCAAGCTGACCATTGGGAGCCACAATCACTTGCACACCAGTTGCTACAGTGGCTCCATAGATTCCGGCGACATAGGTAGCCAATTGCTTCGACGGCACGCCTATTCGAATTGTGCCGCTTTCGCCTGCTACGCCTCCCGCGTCGATGTCAATATTGTCGCTGCCGGTGGTGAGATTAGCTCCGGCATTAAAGCCCAATGCCGTGTTGAATGAGCCGACGTTGTTTTGGAGTGCGCCTTGACCCTCCGCTGTGTTGCCGTTGCCGATCTTGTTCAGCAGGAGCGCATTCACACCACTCGCCGTGTTTTGGGTGCCAGTCGTATTGTTTTGCAGCACGTGAGCACCAGCGGCCGTGTTGGAGCCGGTAGTGTTTTTTAAGAGAGCTTGATAGCCAGTAGCGGTACTCCCGTTGCCGGTGCTGTTATAAAGTGCTTTAAAACCGGTGGCCGTGTTCGAGGTACCGCTTTGGTTGCTGTAAAGTGCTTCAAAACCGTTGGCGGTATTGTTAAGGCCAGTCCTGTTGGAACC
>QHRA01000182.1 GCA_003221295.1 Verrucomicrobiota bacterium
CGGTGCCTTCTTGCTCGACGTGAGCGTTTTTATAATCATATGCTGGCCTGGCTCGTTGGGCTACGCATTCCTCCCACTGTTTGGAACAGCTATTTCAAGTTCTGCGTCGAGCGCAACCCGTGGGATAAAGTTTTGTCGCATTATCACATGCACGCCTACCGCCTTGGCGGCGCCCTTTCCCTCGAGCAATACTTCGCCAGAGCCAAGTTCCCGATCAATTACCCGCATTACACCGATCCGTCCGGATCAAGAATTATCATCGATCGAGTTGTTCGCTATGAAAATCTGATCGATGAGCTTAGCGAGATTTTTGTGCGCTTGAACCTGCCGTTTGAAGGCGACCTCGGGATCAGAAAAAAGGGTCATTTCCGAATCGATCGCACACCGTATCAATTCGTATTTAGTCCGAAGCAACGCCAGATTGTGGAGAGAGTATTTGCCCGAGAAATCCAACTTCACGGCTACCGTTTCCAACAAGTCCTTACTGCTGAACCCACAGCGCAACTCTGAATGCTTCCCCTTCGATGTTCAGTGTTCGCTGTTGAATGTTTCTCTTCTCCCGATGGGAGAAGGTTAGGATGAGGGTATTCGACCGCAATCTGCGTCGCCAACGCCACTTTGAAACGCCTGTTAACATTTGAGTGTTGCAGGTGCGACATTTGAATGTTAACTCGCCCAATTGTGACTTCCGGCGCTCGTCTGGGAACCACGCGTGTTAGCTAGGCGTGTTTTAATTCAACGACGGGTCGTCGGGCGCCGCGGCCAGCAATTTGAACCACGGGCCTAACCGGCGCATGATGTCGTACCAAAGCCTGGGCAACCGGTCGAGTTTCATTGCGGCGCGGTTCGGTTTGCGAATGACCCAGGCATTTTGCTTCATCTCCGCTTCGAGTTGGCCCGCCCCCCACCCCGCGTAGCCGATGAATGCGCGCACTGAATTGGGATCTTTCCCGAGCTTTTCGTTTGCTTCTTCAGCATCCACATTGTGATTCAGTTTGAGGCCTTCCCCGGTCTTCCATTCCAACGAAGCAAAAATCAAACGATCGCGACCGACCGGTCCGCCAAAAAATACTGGCACTTTCTCCAAGGCGTTCAGCGGCGTTTCCGTTACCACTTCGCTCACCTGTTTTTCGAGCGGCCGATTCAAAATCACGCCGACCGCGCCATCATCCGCGGTGTGAGCCGAAATGAACAAGACGGCGCGGCGAAAATTTGGATCAAGCATGCTGGGATGCGCCACCAGCAACGAACCAGCGTAACTTTCTGCCCTCTCCTGAGGTAATTCGCGCACGATTTTATGTAAAAGCACCAGCGAATATCCGCAAGTCCAGTATCCGCCGCCCCGTCATCCCGAGCGCAGTCAAGAGATCCCGATGAAGTCAGTTTTAAGCTTCCGCGTCGGGACGACAATGCTAATTTTTTACGCGGATGAGTTGCCGATTGCACATTTGATAAATGGTATCTGCTGTGATTTCATCGCGCCACGGCATCGCCGTAGCCGTAACCAGCTTCTGCGAATCCGCTGGCAAATTATCAAGCAATGCGTTGCGGCGTTCGGGATCGAGTTCGCCGAAAATGTCGTCAATCAAAAGCAATGGCGCTTTCCCGTCGCTCGATCTTTTCAGCGCGTCCGCTTGCGCGATTTTCATTGCCAGCACAATTGTCCGCTGCTGCCCTTCCGAGGCGAATTGCGCCGCCGGTAAATCGTCGACGAGCAATTCCAGATCGTCGCGATGTGGACCGACAATTGTCTGACGTAAACGGATTGATTCGCTATGCGACCGCCCGAGATCGCCGCCGAAATCGTCGCTGCTGGCGCCGGGCAGAAATCGCAGCGCGAATCTTTCGCGACCGGCGCTGATGCGCCGGTAGGCCTGCGTCGCCAGCGGGGCGAGCATTTCAGTTAATTCGGCGCGCAAACGCAGCAGCACTCGACCATGTTCAATTAGCGGGGCGTCGTACGCCGCTACTTCACGCGCGCGCAGCATAGGCGATTTCAAGAGCGCGTTACGCGCGCGCAGGGCGCGTTCGTAAGCCCGCAATGCCGGCCGATAACTTCCATCGATTTGCGCGCCGAGAAAATCCAGGTAGCGGCGCCGAGCTTCCGAACCACCGCGTACCAGTTCGATATCAGCATTCGCCAGCGAAACCACGCGCCCAATTCGCAAATATTCGCTCAATGTTCTCTGCTCGATCTCATCAAACTTCACCCGGCGTCGCAACGCGCTGTAGCGAAACTCAAGTTCGTGCTCTTCGAATTTGCCGCGGACTTCGAAAAATTTTTTACCGATTTGGATCACCGGCGCGAGCGACGAAGAGCGCTGCGATTGCAAACGCAGAAGGATACAGGCTGCTTCCAATATCGTGGTTTTTCCCTCGCCATTTGCGCCGAGAAACAAATTGAAAGCAGGACCGATATCGATCAACACGCCTTCGAAGCAACGGAAATTGCGCAATCGCAAACTCGTCAGCATTTAGGAATTTTTCTGATTGCCTATCCGTGTCATTCGCATTATTCGCGGTCAAATTCTTGATTCGATAACCGGGCAAGATGCCCGGTTGCCCCACAGGCTGGAAGCCTGTGCCACGAGCGCCCTAAAGCATGATCAGCTCGAGCCGGCTTTTCATTTCCGCCGGGACGCGATCCCGATGATAAAAACTTCCGCTGATCGGCGTGATATCCGCAGGCCGTAATCCAACCGCAGCCGGAATGAAATTATCATTGCAGAAAATGCCATTGGTCGGGTCGAGTCCGACCCAGCCGGCCCCAGGCAAAAAAACTTCCGTCCACGCATGCAACGAGCCTTCGGCGCGACGAACTTCCTCATCCGTTTCACGCAAATATCCGGAGACAACTCGCGCTGCCAGACCGAGATCGCGCAGCAATTCCGCCAGCAACACCGCGGTATCGCGGCAAGCCCCCCGTTGCCGACGCAATGTTTCGGCCGGCGATTGCGCCGCGCCTTCTTCACGGCGCTCATACGAAATTGTCCGGTGAAGAATCTTCGTTAATTCCACCAAGGTTGCCACAGTTTCTCGCGGCGATTCCCGGGACGGCGGCTTCCAGTCGGAGAACGAGATGGACTCGCCAGTTTGGCGTTTGCAATAAGCGCAAATAATCGAGGCGATATCTTCCTCGTAGTTGAAGGGCATTTGGACAGCGCGACGGGACAGAACAAAATCGAAAGGATTTTTTTTGGTCGCCTCCACATCCAGAGTCAACCGCAGCTCCAGCATTTCCGACGGCTGATCGAAAAAACAGGAGGCGACGACATTATCGAAAACATCGCGTCCAAAGCGCACCGTCGTTCCCGGTTTGGTTTGAAACTCGAGCCGGGTTATCTGTAGAAACCGATCGGTCCTGGGAAACAGACGCACGTCGTGCGGAGAGAACCTGACCGCCCGGTCGTAGCGGTAAATTGTTTCGTATCGAATCCCGATTTTCACCTGGCAGATTATGGCATCTAGACAGACCGAATGCATTTAGGCTAAAATTTTGTTGCGGGCCGCGCCAAGCTCATCTACTGGACGAGAAGCTTTCCAAGATTGTTCTGGGGGGAACAGCCGCCCTTCGCGTCCTTTCGGGCGTGGGGGGCGGTACTTCCTTCTGATGACGGCGCCGCCATCTTTCTCCCGACATTTCAATTGGACGCTGGCGTTTACCATTATTGGGCTGAGCGCGATCGCCGCGGGAGTTTTTGTCTTTAACCGCTGCGCTTCGTTGCCCGGACGCACGACCAAGGAAACGGTCGACCAAATGGAGCGGGTCGGTCGCGATTTGCGCGATGCGATTGTGCAGATCACACAATTGCAGCCGCGCGTCACCGTCAACAATCGCGTCTATTTTGAACAAACCTCACCGATCGCCGAGCTGGCGCTAATTTCCCAAAAACTCGAAGTCGAGCACGAGTTCCTCCACACTTGGGCCGGAAGCACCAAACGGCTGCGTTTGCACGGGACTTACACGGCTAAAGCCGGCTTCGATTTGCGTCAGGAATTCAGTGTCACTGTTACGCCGAAAGCGACCATCGTTCGTTTGCCGCATGCACAAATTCTCGGTGTCGAACAAAACGTGGTCGAACTGCTGGCCTACGAGAATGGTTTTTGGAATCCAATTTCTGGCGCTGACGTGCAAGCGGAGTTGGCTACTCTTGGCAAACTGGCGCGTGATCGGGCCGCCGCGCAAAATCTTTCGGCCGAAGCCGAAGAATCGTTTCGGACACAACTGAAAGGCCGTATCGGCGACACGCCGCCGGTGCAGGTGATTTTTTACCCAGCGCCGAGGTCCGATTGATGCGCCTTTCCGCCGGCGCAGTTGCGCGTTAGAACATTCGCCATGTCGCTATGGAAAAAACCACTGCTCGCGCTCGGTTTTGTTCTGCTGGCGCTTGTTCTCCTGAACTTTGTTGTGCCGCCGTTGATGGAGCACAGCATCGCAGCCTGGCTCCGCTACGAAGCGCGACGTTCCGGACTCGTTCTCGGTTTTTCCGAAATTCGCGCTCCGCTCTTTCGTCCAGTCGAAATCCGTGAGCTGAAGATTGTCGGCGCCGGTCTCGATGCCGAACATTTCGAGTTTGACGCCGGACGCATCGAAGCCGGTCTCAGTTTTGCCGCATTTTTCGGTGGATCGGAAAAGTCACACCTCCTCTCTTCGCTTCGGGTGGAGCATGCAAAATTTTTCATTCGTGGCCGCGCGCCACTCTCGGCCGGTCCCATTGATTGGACCGCGCTGGCCAGATTTTTGCCGGAACGTTTCGAGATCTTTGCCGATCAACTCCGACTCGAGCAACCGTTTTCTTTGCTGGCGTTTGAGGATACAAAAGTTTCCGCGAGTAAAGGGAACAGCGGAATAGTTTCTATTGGCGCGGTTGAAATGCGCGCGCCGTTTTTGGAAAAACGTTTCGCGCATGTTCGCGGCATGACACGCTGGCAGGACGACCGGCTTTCCATTGGTTCGATCAATCTGCTGGAGGGTTTCACTATCGATTCACTCGTAATCGATCTCACCGGTTTGCGCGCCGGGCGCGTCGGCACGGATCTCGGCGTGTCCGTTTTGGGTGGCAAAATGCGCGCGAATATTGCGACCGAACGCCCCGGCAAAACGCGACTGTGGGAAGCGGCCGGCACGGCATCAGGAATTTCCCTTCCACAAGTTGCCAGCGCTTTGGGTTTGACCGTGCCGGTCCAAGGGATGGTCCGCGGATCGAAGTTCACTTTCCGCGGTGATCCACGCGACTTCCTCAACGCCACCGCGTCGATCTGGATGGAATTGACTGGCTTCAGCTGGCGCGAGCGCAAGGCCGACGTCATCATGCTGGGAGCGAATTTTTATGGACATACCGTCCAATTGCAACAGCTCTTTATTAAACAACGCCGCAACGAATTGACGCTCAGCGGCGAAACCGCCATCGGGACAGAGTGGCTTAATCCGGATTTTCGCGGCGACATTTCCGCATCAATTAATGATCTCGGTCAATTTGCGGAGCTGTTCGGCGCCAGGCCGGAAGTGTTTGCCGGCAAGGTAGCGGCTCGCGGTCGCATGCATGCCCACGAGCGAACCGTTGACGGCGACCTTGCTCTCACCGGCGACGGCTTAAAAATTTTTCGGATACCGGTCGATTCGTTAACGGCGCGAATTGGTCTCGAGGCGGGACGAGCGCAGGTGGATCAATTGGAATTTAAGCGCGGTGAAGATTTTCTGCGGGCGCAGGGAAAGATCGATCTTGCGCAGAAAAAATCATTCACGCTCTCAGCGGAAAGTTGGTGTCATGAACTGCGCGACTACGCTCTGGAATTCCCAATTATCGGAACGTTGTCCGGCGCTCTTTCAGCCAAGCTTACTGGCGCCGGCGACGAAAATAGTTTCAGCAGCACCGTTTCCGGGGAAACCAATCAATTCTCTTTTTCTGCGCAAACCAACTGGCGCAGTGATGCCATTGCCGTCAATTCACTGAAGATAGAACTGAGCGACACCGCCGAAGCGGAAGTGAAGGGAACGATCGATCTCACCGATCCAAAACATTTTCGCGCGAATCTTTCTTCAGCGAACGAATTGCGCTGCAATGGACCATTTGCCGACAACAGTTGCGCGCACGGTCTTGACTTGCATGAGGGCGAAACCGGCTTGCCCTTCTCCGAGATTACGCTTGATGGACGCGATCTCACGCTGCGTCAATCGTCTCCGTCGGCTGTTGCGCAATCGATCACGTTCTGCGACGAAGGTGAGCCAGGTCAGCCGGTCCAGATCAATATTCCAAAGCTCGTGGAACAGCCGCAGCCGCCGCCGCCGCCGCTTCCTTCCGCTGCTCCGCTTCCCTCGCCCGCTCCTCCACCGCCGTAATCAGCCAACGCTGCAATTGTTCTTCGAGCTCGGCCGTGACCGAAACATGAAATGCTGCGCCGGCATCGACTCGCAGCGTTTCTCCTTCGGCCGTCTCGAAAATCAATTGCACCGGCCGGTGACCCGGCGAAGCCGCTAGCAACGCCTGAACCTCCCGCAATTCAGCACTACCCGCATTCGCCGAAAAATGCAGACAAAGTGGCGGCGTCACGACGCCGGCTGGGTTTGAAGCGCGCGGAACTTCGAACGAGAGGAGGCGCAGTTTTTCCGCTGTCGCCCGCAACGATTCATCGCGCAGATCGAGTTTGCCGCGGACCCCGACGACATTTCCCGGCATCAACTTTTCCGCGCATTCGAGATAAAGCTCGTTCCAAACTACCAGCTCAAGGGTGCCCGTTAGATCTTCCAGCCAGGCAACGGCGAACGGTTTGCCTTCTTTCCTGGTAAATTTCTTGTCCACCTGCGTAATCGCGCCCGCGACCCGGAAAGTCGAGCGATCAGAGAGTTCACCGAGCGATGCAATTGATTGATATTTTCCGTTCGCAATAACATCAGCGTAGGCATCAAGCGGGTGTCCGGTGACGTAAAAACCGAGCAACTCTTTTTCGTAACTCATTTTCTCGCGATCGCTCCATGGAGTGACGGATCGCTTTCGCGCGGGCGCAACATGTTCATGCGCGTCCCCGAAAAGTGAGACCTGTCCCGCCATCCGATCGCGATGCGCCGCGGCCGACGAGGCCAGCGCATCATCGATACAGGCGAAAAGTTCTGCTCGTTCGCGATGCAGAAAATCAAACGCGCCACATTTGACCAAAGATTCCAACATTTTGCGATTGGCGATACGGGAATCGAGCCGGCTGCAAAAATCTTCCAGCGACTTGAAGCCGGCGCCGCGCTCGCGTTCGCGCATGGCAAGCTCCATCGCTCCTTCGCCGACATTTTTGATCGCTGCCAGCCCAAAGCGGATGGCGCGCCCCTGTAGCGGCGGGCTATGACCGCCGTTTTCGATTTCTTCGTCTTGCGGTCGGCGGTCATAGACCGCCGCTACAGTCTCTGGCACGAACTTCAACCCGCTGCGGTTCACGTCCGGCGGCAGGATGGTAATGCCCATCCGTTTGCATTCGCTCACCAGCACCGAAATTTTTTCGGTGTTATTGATTTCGTTCGAGAGCAAACCAGCCATGAATTCGACCGGATGGTTCGCTTTCAAAAACGCCGTCTGATAACTGATCAGCGCATAGGCCGCGCTATGGCTCTTGTTGAATCCGTAGCCAGCAAATTTTTCAAGCAAATCAAAAATCGCGTTCGCCTTTTTCTCCCCGATCTCGTTGGTGCGTGCGCAACCGGCAATGAAATTTGCGCGCTCTTTCGCCATCTTTTCCTTGTCCTTTTTGCCCATGGCGCGCCGCAGCAAATCCGCCTGCCCCATCGAATAACCAGCCAGCTTGCTCGCTGCCGCCATCACCTGTTCCTGGTAAATCATCACGCCATAAGTGTCGGCGCAGATTTCCTCCAGGAGCGGATGCTCGTATCTAATTTTCGTTAGCCCCTTTTTCCGCTTGATGTAATCACCAATCAATTCCATCGGCCCCGGTCGATAAAGCGCGATCAGTGCAATGATATCGTCGAGTTTCCGCACTTCGAATTGCTTCGAGACCGACGTGATCCCGCCCGATTCCATTTGAAACAAGCCAATGGTTTCGCCCCGGTTATAGAGCCCGAAGGCGGCCGCATCATCCAGCGGAATGTTCTTGAGCGAGAAGCCGGACACATTTTTTCGAATCAACGTCACCGTGTCCTCGATCACGGTCAGTGTCTTCAATCCCAGAAAATCCATTTTCAGCAGCCCGAGGTCGTTCAATGGATTCATCGAGTACTGGCTGACGATGTCGTTGCCTTTGACGTCACGGCAGAGCGGCACGTACTCGGAAAGATCGCGATCGCTGATCACCACTCCCGCCGCGTGCACCCCGGCGCTGCGGGAAAGTCCTTCCAACGCGGTCGCGTATTCCATCAACTGCTTTGTCTGCGACTCGGTTGCGACTGCGCGTTTCAACTCCGGATTTCTCTCGACCGCGGAATTCAGGGTGATGTTCAACTCGTTTGGGATCATTTTCGCGATCCGGTCACCGTCCCGCACGCTCAGTCCCATCACCCGCGCCACATCGCGCACCACGCTGCGCGCTTTCAACCGGCCGAAAGTGATGATCTGCGCCACCCGACGCTCACCATATTTCTGCCGGACGTATTCGAGGACTTCGCCGCGACGCGCCTCGCAAAAATCCACATCAATATCGGGCGGAGAAATGCGCTCGGGATTGAGGAAACGCTCAAAGATTAGTCCGTTCTGCAACGGATCGATGTCGGTGATCCCCAAGACATAAGCGACAATCGAACCGGCAGCAGAACCCCGACCCGGTCCTACCGGGATTCCGCGCTCTCTGGCAAAATGGATAAAGTCCCAAACGATTAAGAGATAACTAACAAAACCCGTTTTTTCCAGAACATCGACTTCGTAATCGAGCCGCTTGATTAATTCCTGATCGTTGGCCGCGCGTTCGCCGTAACGCTCGTGCAGCCCCTTGTAACAAAGCTCGCGCAAATAACCTTCACGCGTTTTTCCCGGCGGCACCGGATACTCAGGATACTTCGATTTACCGAACTCGATTTCCAGATTGCAACGATCCGTGATTTCGAGCGTGTTCGTGATCGCCTCCGGAAAGTCGCGAAAGATTTCGCGCATTTCACCGGGCGATTTGAAATACAGCTCAGGCTCATAACGCATTCGCTGTTGGTCCTCAATTTTCGCGGCCGTATTGATGCAAAGAAGAACGTCGTGCGCTCGGTGATCGCTGCGCCGGAGGAAGTGAACATCGTTGGCCGCGACCAAACCGAGACCGAATTCGCGGGCGAATTTCGGCAGGTGCGCATTGCATTGCTTTTGCTCGGCCATGCCGTGGTCGTGCAGTTCGATGAAAAAATTTCGCGGGCCGAAAATGTCGCGATATTCCGCAGTCAGATTTTGTGCTTTTTCAATGTTGTCGACTTGAAGAGCGCTATTGATCTCACTCGCAAGACATCCGCTCAGTCCGATCAGACCGTCGGCATGCGCTGCGAGCAATCCCTTGTCGATGCGCGGTCGATAATAAAAACCATCGAGATGAGCCGCCGAAATCAGCTTCACCAAATTGCGATAGCCGGTCTCGTTTTCCGCCAGCAGGGTGAAATGAAAGGTGGATTCGCGTGATGGTTTTTCTTTGTATGAGCCGCTGGTGATGTAGGCCTCGCAACCGATGATCGGTTTGATCCCCGCCGCCTTGGCGCATTGGTAAAAATCGATCGCCCCAAAAAGATTGCCGTGATCGGTGATCGCCACCGCCGGCATTTTCATTTTCACTGCTTCGTTCATCAGCTCTCGCATCCGCACCGCGCCATCGAGGAGCGAGTATTCGGTGTGCAGATGAAGGTGAACGAAAGAATCTCGGGGCATCGAGCGTCAGTATTCAGCGAAGAGAATTTTTCGCAAATTTACCCAGCATTTCATCGCAATTTCTCGTGCGCCCCGGCAATTTTCGTCTTCCCGAGCGCAAGCGAGGGACCTCCCCGACGGCCATTGATCACACAAGCCCATTGGGTGATCGCTGCTCCGATCGCGGGCTCCCTTGGCCGCCATGGCGCCCCCGGATCACATTTCTTTTATTCTCGCAAAATCGTAATTGCATCGGGCGTGTCGCGTTGCTAAGAGAGCGCGTGCCGCGATCAGCTTTGGCTTTGCAAAGAGGCGCGCGCACGCAAGTTTACCCGCAATGAAAAAACTCGAAGCGATCATCAAGCCCTTCAAACTCGAGGAAGTGAAAGAGGCCCTGGCCGAGCTCGGCATCGAGGGCATGACAGTGACGGAAGTGAAAGGTTTTGGCCGACAGAAAGGGCACACTGAAATTTATCGCGGCAGCGAATACACCGTTGATTTTCTGCCCAAAGTGAAAGTCGAAGTCGTGCTCGCAGACGACATGGTGGATAAAGCCGTCACCGTGGTGGTGAGCGCGGCCAAAACCGGCAAAATCGGCGACGGCAAAGTTTTTGTTCTTCCGGTCGAGCACGCAGTCCGCATCCGGACAGAAGAGATCGGCGAAAAAGCGGTGTGAGGCGCAGGGACGCCTGCGTTGAACCCGTAAAGGCGCTAAAGAGATGAAGCGTTCCAGGAATTTAACAATTCACTTTTCAATTTCCACCCATTGATGTTTTCAAACCGTTTCAACGCATCAACGCTCCAACCAACCCCATGGCTAAAGATAAAAAGACCCCGTCCGACGTTTCCAAAATGATCAAGGACCGCGAGGTAAAACTCGTGGATTTCAAATTCACCGATCTCCCCGGCACCTGGCAGCATTTCACCACCACGCTCACGGAATATAACGAAGATATTTTTACCGACGGCCTCGGCTTCGATGGCTCGAGCATTCGTGGATGGAAGGTGATCAACGCCTCCGACATGCTCGTCATTCCCGATCCGGCCACGGCCTGGATCGATATTTTTAATGCCGAACCGACGCTCTCATTGATCTGCACTATCGTCGACCCGATTACGCGCGAACCATACGATCGCGACCCGCGCGGCCTCGCCGAAAAAGCGGAGGCTTATTTGAAAAGCACTGGCATTGCCGACACCGCGTTTTTCGGACCAGAAGCGGAATTTTTTATATTCGATGACGTCCGCTTTTCCTACGGCGCCAATTCATCATTCCATTGCCTCGAGAGCGGTGAAGGTCATTGGAACAGCGCACGCGAAGAGTTTCCGAATCTCGGCTATAAAATTCGCGCGAAAGAAGGCTACTTTCCCGTCGCACCCGCTGACACCCTGCAAGACATTCGCAACGAAATGTGCCTCGAGTTAGAGAAAGCCGGCGTTCCCATCGAGAAACAGCACCATGAGGTGGCAACCGCCGGCCAGGCCGAGATCGATATTCGTTTCGCCCCGCTGAAAGAGATGGCCGACCACATGCAGTACTACAAATACATCGTGCGCAACGTGGCAAAGCGGCACAACAAAACCGTCACCTTTATGCCCAAACCCCTTTTTGCAGACAACGGCTCGGGCATGCATACTCACATCTCGCTTTGGAAGAGTGATAAACCGCTCTTCGCAGGCAATGGTTACGCGGGATTGTCCGACACCGCGTTATTTTTCGTCGGCGGAATTTTGAAACATGCGCCAGCGCTTACCTGCTTCACCAATCCGACGACGAACAGTTACAAACGGCTCGTCCCCGGATTCGAGGCGCCGGTCAATCTCGCTTATTCCGCGCGCAATCGTTCCGCCGCGATCCGCATTCCTACTTATTCAGCCAATCCGAAGTCGAAGCGGATTGAGTTTCGCACGCCGGATTCAGCAGCGAATCCCTACCTCGCCTTCGCCGCACTGTTGCTCGCGGGATTGGATGGAATTCAGAGCCGCATTGATCCGGGTGATCCACTCGATAAAAACCTTTACGATCTCCCCCCGGAAGAACTCGCGAATGTGCCAAGCGTGCCCGATTCGCTCAGTGGCGCTATCGCGGCGCTGGAGAGGGACCACGATTTCCTGCTTAAAGGCGACGTCTTCAATTCCGACTTCATCACAAATTGGCTGGAGATGAAACAAAAGGAATACGACGCTCTGCGTCTAAGACCGCACCCGTACGAGTTCTCGATGTACTACGACGTGTAACCGCCTTGTAGCACAGCCATCCTGGCTGTGGGGCCAACGGGCATCTTGCCCGTTGAGTTTTGTAGGGCCGTCTATGACCGCCGGGCAGGCCAGTGGCCTGTTTCCCGTATTGCAATCTGAAAGGCGGAAACTGAGGTAAACGTGCAACAGGAAAATATTTCGCGCCGGTGAAACGCCGAGCACCATATTTCCTCGGGGCGGTCCTCGCAGCCTGTATCTTGATGATGTTTTGCACGCCATTACCCGATCAACTAATTCTTTTTCCCACCGCTCAACGCATCGATGCGCATGGCGCAACGCGGCAGACTATTCCATTCCAAAATGGTGACCTCGAAATCTGGACGGCGCGTTCGCGGCTCGCGCAACAACGCAATCATGTAGATGTCTACATTCTGCGTTTCTACGGCAACGCCGATCGCGCGGAACGATGGGTTGCACTTGAAGCCGACGCATTCGACGAACGCGCCATCGAAATTTGGGGAATGAATTATCCGGGCTTCGGTGGCAGCTCCGGTCCAGCACGTCTGAAACGAATGTCGCCCGCCGCCCTTGCCGCCTTCGATGCACTGAAATCGAAGGTCCCGAACCAGCCGATCTTCGTTTTTGGCGCGAGCATCGGAAGCGCGGTGGCAATGAACGTTGCGGCCAATCGGGAAGTCCGCGGGCTTGTTCTCCACAATCCGCCACCATTGCGCCAAATAATCCTGCGTAGTTACGGCTGGTGGAATCTTTGGCTCCTGGCCGGACCGGTCGCTCTGCAAATTCCCCACGAACTAGATAGCGTTGCCAACGCGAAACGAATTCATGCTTCCGCAATTTTTCTTCTCGCCGAAAACGACGAGATCGTTCCGCCCAAATTTCAACGTCTGGTAGTCGACTCTTTCGCCGGAGAAAAACAGGTGATCACCTTGCCCGGCGCCTACCACAATTCGCCGATTGAAGGCCCGGTCGTGGTCGAAATTCATCGGGCCTACGATTGGCTGTTTGGTGCCATCGCCCGCTAACGAGATACAGCAAAGGCACCTCTGTGCCCTTCTTTGCGGCAGCAATTTTTTACTTGTCATCCTGAGCAAGGTCGAAGGATCTCTAGCTATTGTTGTCTGCTAAGGTCAGAGATTCCTCGACTGCGCTCGGAATCACAAAAGGTAGCATCATCGTGAGCAGCGCCTTTCAGGCGCTCGCCTGCAAAATAGCAAATCGACATTTTCGTGTTGTACCTGCAACACCAAATTGTTATCTCGTGGCAGAGGCCGCAGCTTTCGAATGGCCTTTCACAGAAACGCCCCACAATTAAGCGGCCTGAAGCGCTCGTCTCGCCGCGTGACGACGAGTGATTCGTGTCTTCCACCCTCCATGTATAGTCTGCGCTTCAGTTTGAAGACGCAAAAATTTCTGATTGTCCTAGCGCTTACTGCGCTGGTCTGGATTGTCTTTGGGCAAACCGCGCACTTCGATTGGGTGGGTTACGATGATCACGACTACGTTTATCGCTCCGGTCGCGTGACCAGCGGGTTGAATTTCTCCAACATCGCATGGGCCTTCACTCATTTTCACGCCGCCAACTGGCATCCCATCACCACCCTGTCGCACAAGCTCGACTGCCAATTGTTCGGCGTAAACCCGGGTCTGCATCATTTCAGCAGCGTCGTCATTCACGCACTCGCCGCCATCGCGTTATTTCTTACTTTGGACTCGCTGACTGCAAAAATCTGGCGAAGCGCATTTGTCGCCGCTGTCTTCGCCATTCATCCGCTACGAGCGGAATCGGTGCCATGGATCGCCGAGCGCAAAGATGTCCTGAGCGGTTTATTCTTCGCGCTTACTCTGCTGGCTTGGTCCAACCACGCATGCAGGAAATCGTTGGCGCGCTATTTGATTGCGCTCCTTGCCGCCGCGCTTGGAACGCTTTCCAAACCGATGCTGGTCACAATTCCGTTCGTGCTTTTGCTAATCGATTATTGGCCGCTGAATCGTTTTCAAAAGGAGAAAATCATTTCGCTGATTCTGGAAAAGATTCCTTTTGCGCTATTCGCCGCAGCCTCGGCGGTTGCGACGGTGCTGGCCCAACACGGCCAGATCGATACCTTCGGATTCTCGCTGCCGTTGCGTTTCGAAAGCGCAATCGTTAGCTACGCGATCTATTTGCGTCAGCTGATCTGGCCCATCGATCTCGCCGTTCTTTATCCGCATCCGGAAAAATTCTTCCCGTTCCCGATCATCGTCGGTTGCATTGCGCTCCTGATGGCGTTGTCGGCAATCGCGATTATTTACCGAAACGATTCCCGTTTCTGTTCACCGGCTGGTTTTGGTTTGTTGGCATGTTGGTCCCGGTAATTGGAATTGTGCAGGTGGGCCGGCAAGCTCATGCCGATCGCTATACTTATCTGCCTCTCATCGGCATCACCATCACCATCGTGTGGCTCGTTGCCGAACTGACGGAGCGCTGGCGTTTTCGAAAACAAATCGGTGTGCTTGCATCCGCCGTTGTCATCATCACGCTCAGTGCTTGCGCGTATCATCAAACCGCTTTTTGGCGCAACGCCGATTCGCTTTGGCCGCATACGCTTGCGGTAACGACAGATAATGACGGCGCACACCTTGCCTTCGCGACCGCGCTCTTCGCCGAGGGCAAAACCGAAGAAGCAATTGTGCACGCGCGCGCGGCGGCGAAAATTCGCCCGGCTAATGCGGGTGCTTATGGGAAAGTGCCGGTTGGTCTGGAAGGGCAAGCACTCGACGAAGCGATTCTTTTCTAGAGCGCGCGAGTCGAAAACGAGCCGAACAATATCGGCGCCCGCAACACATTTGGTGTCTTGCTGGTGCAGAAACATCAGACGCGCGCCGCCATCGAGCAGTGGGAAAGCGCGCTTGCATTAGACGCGAACGACGGAAATACGCAGAGCAACCTGGCATGGGTGCTCGCCACCGCGCCCAACGCCTCGCTCCGCAACGGAATTCGCGCGGTCGAATTGGCTGAACGCGCACTGAAACTCGCCGGCGGCGTCAGCCCGATTTTGCATCGCACATTGGCCGCGGCCTACGCCGAAGCCGGTCGATTCGACGATGCCATCGCAACAGCGGAGCGCGGCCGAGCATTGGCAGAGCGCGAGGGCAACCGCGAGTTGGCTGACGAATTTACCGCCGTCCTCCCAATACCGACAGCACCAACCCTTCCGCGACGCCAGCCTGCAACTGCACGAAGATTAATTACAAGAAGCGCTTGCGAGCAAGAGCTGGAGGGGCGAGCTCCGCGAGCCCGCGTAGCACAGCCATCCTGGCTGTGGGCCAACGGGCATCTTGCCCGTTGATCCGAGCCATACGGCGATCAGTCAAGAGGGGGCCTGGCCAATCCCTCCACCGAATTACCTTGCAACTTTGGCAAGCGGCCTAATGTTGAAATATACATTATGAGCTTGCTCGCGAGCTTCATGAATCTGGCAGGGCCAGATCTGATCGTTATTCTGTTGATCGTCCTTGTCCTTTTCGGGGCAAAGAAATTGCCGGAACTGGCGCGTGGAATGGGACAAGCCGTTCGCGAATTTCAAAAAGCAAAAGACGAATTCAGCGACGAGCTAAACAAAGCCGGCAAGACCGAGGAAAAAACAGTTCACCCGGCCCAGGCAAACGTCCCGCGGATCGAACCGGGAACTCCCGGTGCTACCCAGCCCGACCCGAACCAGACCGTCGCTCCCGGTAACCGCGCCGATCAAGTTTAGGCGCCTGTTGCGCGCCTTATTTTATCATCCTGAGCAAAGTCGAAGGATCGCTAAGGGATTTTAGCACGTCCTCCTGCTCCTGCTCGTACACATGCTCAGACGACGTCGTTCTTTAGATGTCCAGCGTAGTCAGTGTGGCGGAGAGAGCTGTCACTTGCGCTCTCCTGAGCCGTGGCTGAGCTTGATCTCGTTAGGCGTTGAGCCGGTGTGAGCACTGATCCCATTGATTCCGTCACAGAGAAGGTCGCGGCCATCTTCGCAGAGTTGGCAGGTGATCCGGCGCAGCAGACACAACGATCAAATCCGGCGATGCAGCAAACGGCCACCCGCTGCGCGATGATATTTTCCAAGGATTAAGTCATCATCAAGCCTATGAGCGAACAACCAGATTATCCTTACGCTACCCATCTCGATATCAAGTTTCCAGCGCTCCGCTTGGTGGACGTTCCGGCCCTGGTCAAAGCCTGCACCGATAAGTGGTATAACCAAACACTCTGTAAAGTGAACGACTCCATTGTTCGCCTCGGGGTCGTGCAAGGCGAGTATCACTGGCACAAACATGACAACGACGACGAGTTCTTCTTTGTCTTGGAGGGACACTTTGTCATCGATCTCGAAGATCGCTCGATTGATCTGCAGCCACAGCAGGGATTTGTCGTTCCCAAAGGCGTCAAGCATCGCACGCGCGCCCCTGATCGAGCGGTCATTCTGATGGTGGAAACCGCCGCCATCGTTCCTACTGGTGATGCGTAGCGCCGCGGACGAGCTATCTGTTATCGCTAATCCGTCAATCAGAGACTCTGCTTTCGTCAGCGTAATTCCGAAAGCTTGCGCCTACCACCGCAGGCAGACTTGACTCACGTTGTCTCAGGCTCGTTAGCTTGCCCCAAATGATGGCCCTGGTCTGTGCGCCCAGCGGACATCTTCCGGCTGGCCTCATCCTGTCATTCCGAGCGAATACGCCAGTCCCTCAAACCGAGGAATCTCTAGCTGAACCTTCTTCTGCAAACAATTAGAGATGTCTCGACTTCGCTCGACATGACAGAAGCAAATAAAATAGGGTCGCGCAATCCTCCCTGGGTTGTATAACTTAGTTGCGAGATGGAGCGGCGACATATCAAATGGCTCCCGCTGTTGTTGGCGGGATTGTTTTTCGCCTATCAATATTTTTCCTCTGAGAAATTCGTCAATCCGGAGACAGGGCGGAAGAGTCACGTCGCCATGTCCACCCGCGAGGAAGCATTACTTGGACTCCAAAGTTATCAGCAAGTCCTGGCACAGTCGGAGAGTATCGATTCGGGACCGGAACTCGAAATGATCAAGCGGGTAGCGTCGCGGCTAGCCAGCGCCACAGGCAAAGCAGGTGCGGACTTCGACTGGCAGGTCTCGTTGATTCGCTCCTCGCAGATAAACGCATTCTGTTTGCCGGGCGGCAAGGTCGTAGTTTACACCGGCATTCTACCTATCACGCAAAACGAACCTGCCCTTGCGACCGTTCTAGGTCACGAGATGGCGCATGCTACTTCGCGACATGGTTCGCAGCGCGTCTTAGAACAGAACCTCGCCCAAACTGCGCTGACCGGAGTAGCCATGTCGCTCTCCGATATGGACTATGACAAGCAACGCGTGGTGATGGGGGCACTCGGTGCGGGTACTCAATTCGGCGTGCTCATGCCATTTAGCCGCAAACATGAGTCAGAAGCCGATGCAATTGGATTGCTTTATATGGCGCGAGCTGGCTACGATCCGCGGGAGAGTATCCGCTTTTGGCAACGAATGGAAAATGCCGGAGGTGCTCAACCACCGGAGTTTCTTTCCAGTCATCCGTCGCACGGCACCCGCATTCAGCAGCTGGAAGCGGAAATGCCGAAAGCATTAGAAGAGTACAACAAATCTCCACATGCTGATGTACCAACGTCGTTGTAAGCCGCTTGCATTAAGCTACTACTAGCCGAGAGAGATTTTCCGTCTTTTACGTTGCAGCGAAGGCGGCGTTTCGCTAAGATTTCCTCTCACTTATGCCGATCTCCATATTCCTCCGTTTGGGCAAACTCATCGCGGGTTTTGTGTTCATGATCTCCCCTCTGGCTCTGGCCTTGCCACCGGGCCTGCTAGACAACAATCATCCCGCAGTTCAGGCGGTGATAGCTGTTCAGAAAAGCGTCACCGATACCTGGATGCAACAGCCGGAAGTTCTCGGCACCGCGGTCAGCGCGAATGAATCTGGCACTGCGGTTCTTGCTGTTTATGTTGATCGCGACGCAGCCAAGGCTGGCGACGTTATTCGCGACCTGCCCAAGAATGTCGGTGAGATAGACGTGCAAGTGCATCTGACGGACAAGTTCCGTTCCATGCGCGGCAATCCGCACGGCGGTTCCAGTCACACTGCGCTGCAAACGCCCCCGATTCAGCTTGGAACTTCCGGAGGTTGGAGCAAGGACCTGGCGAATGGTTATTGCTGCGGCGGCACCCTCGGCTCGCTGGTTCAAATCGGCAGCACACAGTATATCCTGAGTAACTATCACGTTTTTGAGTCGGATATCGTTCCAGGCGGCAACAACACCGTTGCTACTACCGGCGATCCAATCATTCAACCCGGGCTAATCGACGTTAACTGTAACGTCAACGGCGCACAAACAGTAGCGACGCTGGTGAAAAAGAGTTCGCTACCTAATAGTAACGTTGATTGTTCCATCGGAAAAGTTGTAGCCGGGAAAGTCGCCAGCAACGGCTCAATCCTGGAGATTGGCACAATTTCCAAAAGTACGCTGGGCGCTTCAATCGGACAGGCGGTGAAAAAGAGCGGACGTACTACCGGGCTATCGCGCAACTCCATTGTGGGTTTGAACGCAACGATTCGTGTTGCCTATGATAACGAATGCGCCGGTGGCGCCGCCTTCACCAAGACTTTTACCGGCCAGATCGTGGTTGGGAACAGCGGCAGCAAATTTCTCAATAGTGGCGACTCCGGTTCGTTAATGGTGGAAGACGTAGCGACCAATCCGCGGGCGATCGGTTTGCTTTACGCCGGCAGCAGCACCGACGCGATCGCGAATCCAATCAATCAAGTGCTGAGTTTCCTCGGCGCGACCATGGTTGGGCAGTAGGAGTTCGCCGATTTACAATTCAGGTGCCCGTTCGTCGCCAGGCGAACGGGCATTTTTTTGCTTGTCCCTAAACTCCGGTTTCTCTTCTCGTCCCAAACCGGTGTGTGTTAGCGTCGCTTGCGGAGAGTGTCTCCTCTCCTCCTCGATCGAGGAGAGAACTAAGGTGAGGAGCCGAAAGATCGGATGCTCCCTTCGAACGGATCAACCCAAGGAGAAGAAAATCCCTCACCTGTATGCTCTCCCTTTTTAGAAAAGGGAGAGGCGAAATCTCGTGCAGCGGACGCTGAACCGGTAGCCAAACTCTGTTTGGGAATGGACTCTCTCTTGAGGAGCCTTAAAGATGCTGCGACGATGCCGTATCTACATGGGCCCCTATTTATGAGACGGCTTAGCGCGCTCTACCTCTCGAGTTTCCCGACTAACTAAATCGATGCGCAAGCCAAATCTCATCGTGTTTCTGACGGACCAGCAGCGCGCCGATACTATTGCCTGCGATGGCAGCAAAAAAGTTTATGCACCGAACCTGTGCAAGCTTGCTTCAGAATCGGTCATTTTTGAGCACGCCTATGTTACCCAACCTCTGTGCGTGCCTTCGCGAGCGTCACTACTCACTGGAATGTGGCCACATCAAACTGGCTGTATGAAGAATGGTATTTCACTTGATCCCCGAATTCGAACCTTTGCCGAGCTAATTGGCGACGACAGTTACCATCCCGCCTACATGGGAAAGTGGCAGTTGGGGGATGAAGCGAAGCGACAGCGTGGATTTCGCGATTGGATTTCCACCGAAGGCGTCGGTGATTACAGCCGATTCCTAGACTTGCGAGGCTACACTCCGGACAGGCCGGACGGATCTTTTTCCGAACGTCTGGTCAGCCAACTGCCGCTGGAGATTTCGAAACCCAGATTTCTGGAAGAGCATGCCTGCGAGTTTATCGAGATGCATCGCCGCGATCCGTTTGTTTTATTCGTTTCGTTTGTTGAGCCCCATTCACCCTACAACGGCCCTCTAAACCTTGAGCACGCGCTCGAAGATGTGGAACTTGATGCAACCGCGGTCGCGCCAGTCAACGACAATATTCCACTGCGCTACAAACTAATGCGGGAATGGCAGCAGGCCGAGGCGATCCTGGATCGGAAGCGATTACCCAATCTCTATTTCTTCGGAGTTACTCCAGACGAGTATCGCGCGATGAGACAACGGTATCTTGGCCTGGTCACGATGGTTGATCAAAGCATTGGCGGAATTTTGTCATGTCTCGAACAGGCTGAATTATTGGATGAAACCATCGTTGTCCATACCAGCGATCACGGAGATATGCTTGGGGCGCATCATCTGTTTGGAAAAGAAGTCATGTTCGAAGAAGCGGTGCGCGTTCCCTATCTTGTTCGATTGCCCAGCCAACGCCAGGGCCTGAGAGTTGTTCAACCGGTGAGTCATATCGACTTCCTTCCGACTTTGCTCGATCTCCTGGGTGAGCCCAAACCAAATCAATGCGCCGGCAAAAGCCTGTCTCCACTGCTGCGCGGCGATACCATGCCACCGGAAAACATTTTTATGGAATGGTCCCCCAATCGGGTCAAGGTGATGAAAGGGACAAAGCTCGCGCCGCGCCGGACGATTAAACGCGCAATGAATGAATCTACCCGCGCTATAATCTCCCCCGAAGGCTGGAAACTTTGCCTGAGAGACCAGGACTTGAATGAATTCTACAACTTGCAGGCTGATCCAATTGAAGCGCGTAACCTCTACTACCAGGCTGATTATCGATTGGTTATCGAACAAGCAACAAGCGACATTCTTTCCTGGCAGCAAACCACTGGGGATACCTTGAAGCTCTAGCGCTGAAGAGCTACGATACCGCATCTTTATGGACAAGCTGCCCAGAGTAATTGCTACCTCGGTAGTTCGCTCCGCGCATCAGGGTGAGAGTCACGGAGGCGTCTACCTGATTGACCTAAACTCCGGCCGGTTCAATCAAGTAATCGATTGGAATGACGACAGTATTAGCTGGGAAGGTCGCGGCGGCGACCGTGGTCTCCGGGGGATTGCATTCCATAACAATCGAGTTTTCCTCGCCGCCAGCGACGAGATTTTCGTTTACGACACCGCTTTCAACCGTCTCGATTCTTACCGAAATCAATACCTAAGACGGTGTCACGAAATCAGCAGGTATGAAAATACGCTGTATCTTACCTCGACTGATTTAAACAGTGTTCTCGAGTTTGACCTCAACACGAATTCCTTTTCTCGCGGTTATATCATCAGGCGCACCGCGAAGCTCATGCGCGGCTTTCTTAAGCGCATTGCCAATCCCGCGCCGGCCGCGTTCCATCTTACCTTTTTTGACCCCAATGATAGCAGAGGACCAAGAGTAGGCCCAAATAGCAGTAGCCTTCATATTAATAATGTTAGCCACCACGACGGCTTGATCACAATTGCTGGGACGACAATCGAAAGCTTGCTCGAATTGAAACAAGATACGTTGCGAGAGTATGCACCGCTACCACGAAAAACTCACAATGCCGCAATCTACAAAGATGGAATAATCTATAACGATACCGCTTCCAATAGGCTGGTTATTGCAGATAGAAAGAATCGAATTAAGCAGTGTTTCGCTGTTCCTGAATACGAACCATCGACGTTATCGAACGCGCATTTGCCAAACGATCACGCTCGCCAGGGATTTGCCCGCGGCCTCTGTTTGTACGGCGATGATGTGATTATCGGGGGTTCATCCCCATCCACCGTTTCTGCCTACAGCCTCGCCACAGGAAGGCGGATTAACAGCGTTAATCTCTCAAAGGATGTCCGCAACTGCATTCATGGCCTCGAGGTGTGGCAGGGATAAGTCGCGCGTTATGATGGGAACGATTCTGATTGGTTTGCGTGTCGTAGATTTCAGCTAAACTGCTGGACGTATGCCGAACTATCTCGTTCTCAGTACGAGTGGAAATCCCGACAGCAATAGCCGACGGATGGCGCAAATCGCCTTTGACTGGCTAAAGAAAGCAAAGCTGAATTGCGAATGGCTCGACATTAGCAAGCTCGATCTTCCTTTGTGTGACGCTGACGCCTGCTACAATCATCCGGCTGCGAAAAATTTAACTGCCGCAGTCGAAAATGCCGACGGAATCATTGTCGCAACGCCAGTTTACAACTACGATGTAGCCGCTGCGGCCAAGAACATGGTTGAACTAACTGGAAGTGCTTGGGAAGACAAAGTCGTCGGTTTTCTTTGCGCAGCTGGTGGAATGGGCAGTTATATGTCGGTCATGAGCTTTGCTAACAGTCTCATGCTCGATTTCCGCTGTCTCATCATTCCGCGATTTGTTTATGCTACCGGTAATTCTTTTGACGGCGACAAGCTCACCGATACCAAGGTTGCGAAACGGATCGAACAAGTCATCGCCGAGCTTGTTCGGGTGACCATAGGAGTGCGTAGCTAACCCGTCCCGATAACGTAATGCCATTTCTATCATTTAGCGCCGATTCAGCCCTTACCTTCATCCTCTCTTCTCGGAGGAGCGGGCAGGTTGAGAGGCGCGACGCCTGAGGCGGATACTCGAGGTTTATGAAACCGTTCGCAGCCTGATGAACAAGTGGATTGGGACTTCCGGATTCCAATACGCGGAATGGAAGGGAAGCTTTTATCCAGAAGATTTGCCGGCCGCGAAAATGCTTCCGTTTTACGCCGAACGATTCAATACCACCGAGGTCAATTACACCTTCCACCGAATTCCGGCGCCGAAAACAATCGCCAACTGGTGTCAGCTTACCCCGGAAACATTTCGATTTACCTTAAAGGCGCCGAAAAAAGTCACGCATTTCGCTAGACTCCGCAATTGCGGCGACACGGTTGACTACTTTTACGACGTAGTAAGCGGCCTGGATTCGCGGCTTGGCCCGGTCTTATTTCAACTTCCACCAAATCTAAAGAAGGACGCCGTTTTGCTCGAGCATTTCACAGAATCGTTGCCGGCAAGTATGCGGGCGGCTTTTGAGTTTCGCCATGAATCATGGTTGAATGAGGAAATATTCGCGCTGCTGCGAAGGCGAAATGTTTGCTTGTGCATTGCCGACACCGAAAAGCTGGAGACGCCAAAGGTCGGGACCTCCGATTGGGGTTACCTGCGTTTACGACGTGAAGATTACCAAACGGATGACGTGAAGCGATGGGCAGACGTAATCAAAGAACAGGTCGGCAAATGGTCGGATGTGTTCGTTTACTTCAAGCACGAAGAAGCCGGAATTGGGCCGAAGTTAGCGAGTCAGATGATGGAGTTGCTTTAGCGGCGATCTATGACCGCCGAAGTAACTAGCGCTGGTCCGGTTCACCTTCTGGTTCCCATAGTCCGTTTGGGAACCTAATCCATCTTCTCAAATTCTGTTTCATCTGCGATTTTGGTCGGCTCAACCGAACCCAGATCCTATCACTACGGCAAGTCCAAGAGGAAACGGAGTTTCAACAACTGAGGCGTCCCCAAACAGAATTTGGGAACGAAATGTTATGAAAACCCTCGGTCATCCGCCTTCGTGCCACTACGGCGCGACAGGTAGCCCGCCGCTACAGAAGAAAGATCAGGCGACGGCGCGTCGCTTTTGCTTAACCAGCGCAGCGGATGAGCGGCGGCCGTCGCGGCTGGAACTGCGTTTTACCTTTAGAGACTGATTTCGGTTCAGGCTTTCCTGTAAAACCTTGACCAGATCGACCACATTGGTAGCCCGAGCCTTTACCTCGACCTTGGGCGCGATCTCTTTCTTGTTAGCTTTTTGCTCGATCAGCTCCATGACCGCATCCCGATATTCGTCGCGATATTTCTGCGGCTCCCAAGCGCTGGACATGCTTTCAATAAGGGCATGCGCCATTTTCAGTTCCTTATCGTTCAACTCGGTCTTGGGCCGATTCAATTCCTCCGGCGTGAGCACTTCGCTGGCGAAATGCATAAGCTCGAGAATGAGGAAAAGTCCATCCGGTTTGACTGCGGCCAGGTACTCCCGATTACTGATAACGACCTTGGCCACGCCGATCTTGCCGGTACCGCTCAGGGCCTTGTGCAGCAAAGCGTAAGCCTTCTCGCCACCCTTTTGTGGCTCCAAGAAATAAGGCTTATAAAAAAATTTCGGATCGACCTGCTCCAACTCGACAAAGTCGGTGATATCAATGGAATGGGTGGATTCAATCCGTACTTTTTCAAAATCTTCATCTTTCAAAACGATATAGCGTCCGCGCTCGTATTCGAAGCCTTTGACGATCTGATCGGCGGAGACTTCTTTCAGATCGGCCTCGGCCACCTTCTTATATCGGATAGGGCTAAGATCAGTCGCGCGCAGTTGGCGGAAACTTAATTTCTCCTCGCGAGTGGCGGGGTAAACGGCTATCGGGATGTAGACTAAACCGAAACTGATGCTGCCTTTCCAAATAGGACGCATAAAATTCGAGAGTCGCGCACCTTAGAGAGGTTACTGCCACTTGTCAATCGCGCGACGTTGCTTTCTTTCGAGCAGCAATTAAGCCAAACGAATGCGCTTAAAAGTGGAATGAGGTTCGAAAGTCGTTTGACAATTGTAGGGCGTCTGGGCCAGACGCCTTCCGCTCACACCCTTTTGGCTCCCGCATTTCGTTTGGCTGCGGGAAGCGATTGTGCCCGGGCGGCGGCGCGCTCCGCGTCTTGCAGACGCCCGACCGCGCGATATTCCTCAGACAAATGTTGCCAGGGCAACCGGCGGTTCGGCGCGAGTTGTGTCGCTCTTTCAAAGGCTTTCACCGCGTCGCGATGATTTCCTTTCTTTTGATAAGCTAATCCGAGGTGTTCCCAAACTGGCCCATAGTTCGGCGCCAGACTTGCGCCTTTTCGGAGATAGGTAATTCCCGCATCAAGCTGTCCGGTGGTCGCCAAACAATAGCCCAACTGCGATTGAATTAGGTAATCTCGCGGCGCCAGACGCGCGGCGCGCTGCAGCGGAGCAATTGCTTCCGGGAGCCGGTTCAGGTCGATGTAGCTATAGCCCACCACCGCGAGCATAGAAGCGCTATCGGGTGCTACTTCGGCGGCTTTGCTTATCGCATCCAAAGTAGCTTCTGTATGCCCGAGCGATTTCTCTGCACGCGCGAGCTCAATCCACGTATCCACGACAGACGGCGCAAGTGTCGTCGCCTTTTTCGCGTATTGAACACTTTGTTCTTTGCGACCAAGATGCCAGGCACAGTCGCTAAGGGCAAAATAAGCGAAATAGAATTCAGGTTCGAGCTCAACAACCCGCTGAAGATGTGGGATTGCGGCCGCGAAATGGCCTTGCTCGCCTTCTACTGCGGCCAGGCCGAAGTGCGCGGGCGCAAATCGTGGTTGAATATTCGTTGCGGCACGAAAGGAGGATGACGCTTCGCCGTATCGGCGCATGGTCCACGCCAGCACACCGCGCAGATACCGCGCGCCGACACTCCGTGGATAACGCTGGGTAAGTTTGCGATTCAGGTAAAGTGCTTGCGGGAAATTGTCTGTCACAACGGCTTGAAAAATCTGCTTTCTTATCGGATCTTTGAAGGCCGGATCGGGCTGCTCAATTGCCCGCGGTACCGGTGGCTTGACCAGTTTTGCCGGCGGCGGCAACTTATTCAACAGGCGATCAATCGAAGCATCCTGTGCCAAGGCACCGGTTGTCGCGAGCAGGGCAAATACAAGCACCGCAGTAATGTTCCGCCAGAGCGAAGCAAACAGCGTCATCCTCCCCTTTATATCAAATTTTCGGGTGAGTTCCAAGTAGAAATGTGTTTGCAACTTGTCCGCCCTTTAAAGACTGCTAGAAGGGTAGTCAATGCTCTCTGTCTGCTGGCGATTGATGATTGCGGCGGTCCTGCTTTCGGTCACTGGCTATAGCAGAGCCGCTTGCGTTTGGAAGGTTACCAGCGCGGCTGGAAATGTTCTTTACCTTGCTGGTTCCATTCATGCGCTGCAAAGCACCGATTATCCTTTGCCGTCAGCTTACAATCGTGCTTTCGATGTCTCCGAACGGCTCGTTTGCGAAGTAGATCCCAAGGCATTAGTCCAATCGAGCAGGGGCTTAACCAAGGCTGGCGAATATCCGAAGGGCGATAGCCTGAAAAATCATGTTGATCCGCGAACTTACGATTATTTGCGCCGCCTGTTTAAACTGATGGAAGTCCCGGAAAACAAGTTTGCGCGCTATCGCCCCTGGTTTCTTTCCTTAATGCTGCAAGCACCGTCGTTGCACGGCATGTCAGAGACGCTTGGCGTGGAAGAATTCTTAATACGGCGCGCACACGCCAATGCCAAACCAGTATTGGGCTTGGAGTCCGCTCGCGAACATGCTGACATCTTCCTCGGCCTAAATGATCGACAAAGTGAAGCTATGTTGCTAATCATGTTCATCCCGGCGCAACGCGGCGGCGGCAGTGCCGGGGATGCCTTGGCTGATGCCTGGCGGCGCGGAGACGCCGACACCGATACCCGAATTTTCATGGATGGTTTCCGCGATTTCCCGTCACTTGCTGATCGGCTCCTGACAAATCGGAACCGCAAATGGATTCCCAAAATCGAAGGATATTTGCGCAGCGGTAAGACGTACTTCGTTGTTGCGGGTGCGGCGCATATGGGCGGACCCAACGGCGTGCCTGCTCTTCTGCGCGAGCGTGGTTATCGCGTCGAACAACTTTGATTCTGCGCTGCCGCCGCTTAAGCGGTCGCGATGTTACCGAATCGGATTATCGTCCCTCTCTTCCTGGCGTTGGTTGCTTATTGCTGGCAAACGAGCGGGAATTTCGCGTCAAAAAACCGGACGCACGAACGGCTGAGCTGATGGCCGAGTTTAATCAATGGAAGGGTCTGTCCATGACTAAACAATCTAACGGGATGTGGACGATCAAGGTTTCGATCCCGCCTGGAACTTATGGTTACAAATTTCCAGTTGACGAAAAGGATTGGGTCTTTGATCCGAACAATCCGGGACGGAAGATCGTAGATGGAGTCGAGAATTCTTCGATTCGAAGGTCGGTTGTGAAGGGCGGAGCTCCCGCGACGCCATGACAACGCCCGAGGCTCGCAGGAGCTCTGCCCCTCATGTACTGCGAGATTGCGGCACGGCAGTCGCGTCGCTAGTTTGTTTGCCATGAACTCGAGATTCCTCGCTTTTGTTTCCCTACTCATTGCCTCATTTCTTCTTGCCCCCTCGCTACGCGCACAGGATACGGACAAGGAAGTGGACGATGCCATTCAGCAGGCGACCGAAGTCGCCAAAAAAATGGGTGTGAAGATGCCTGACGTGAAAAAGCAACTCGAGGAAGTTAATAAGGAAGAGGCGAAGGAGAAGGCTGCGCTACAAAAGCAGCTCGAAGCGCCAGGGCCGCTCGCGCTTCCAGATTGGACTCCAAAGGTACCGCAGTTCGAGCCGACCGGCCCAGTTTCGAGGAAGATTGTAAGTGACGAAGTAAATATCATCCAAACCGGAACTTCACTCCTAACGCCCGCCGAGCTTGAAGATAGCTGGGAAGAAGCAGCGAAAGGTGATAAGTTAAACAGCAGTCGCACTAACGGGAGCTATAACGACACCAAGGTTGTCAGGATTTATCTATCCACGCGTCAGGAGCCACTTCAGTCAGTGGTATTGGAGGCAAGGCGTGCTCCAGAAGACAAAATTACGCATGTCACCATCTTCTCTCCCCTGCCCAAGCCTGTGGAAGAATAGAGGGTAGCGCCCGCATCAGCCGACATTCTGTCGGTGTGTATTTTAGCGACGCTTGCTGCGGGCGTCTCCTCTCCTCCTCGACCGAAGAGAGGACTAAGGTGAGGAGTCGAAGATCGGATGCTTTTATTCGAACGAACGGACCAACCTACGAAGAAGAAAATCCCTCACCTTGCCTCTCCCTTTTGGAAAGGGAGAGGCAAAATCATCCTGCAGCGGCCGCTAAACAGATATTCTGTCGGCCTGCGAGGAAAGAGAACCGCCACGGGACGTGTCGGTATGCGCGTTAAATGCGCACGCTACTCCTCAGCTAGGGGCAGAAATCTTTCGTGCGCAATCTTGTCGTTTTTGACGGTGTAAATGCCTACCTCGGACATCTGCATTCGTTTTTTCGAATTCTTATCGGTAGCATCAATATCGAATCGAACCACGAAGGTATCGCCCGCTACGAATGGCCCGCTTACTTTGGAGTCATGCACCTCCATGTTCTTTTCCCACCAATCGTTTTTGCCGCGTACTTGATCGATCCCTCGCATCTCCGCCGGCATGTTTGCCACCTGGCGCGGTTCGACGCTAACGATATCTTTCGCATAAAGATCATCGACCGCCTTCTTCCATTCGCTTCCCTTGCAAAGCTCCACCAATCTCATCGCAACGTCTTCCGTACTCATATTTCCTCCATTGTTTTAGTTTATTTCTGCTACAGAAACAGCTCCTTCAGTTTATTCGATTGTGCAAATTCTGTTCACCGATGGCATAATCCTTTGTCGCCCGACCTATTTTGCTTTCGGGTGTGGCTCTATGACTCCAAAGACGTTGCCGGCCGAATCTTCGGCATAGGCTAGCCAGCCAACACCGGGGATCTCCATCTTTGGCACACAAATCTTTCCGCCGCGTTCTTCAATCTTCTTTATCGACTGATCGAGTGACGGCACCGCGATCGTATTTATCGTCCCGGGACTCTGTCCCTGGCGGGGACGGGCCAGACCGCCATTGATTCCCGGGTCCTTATCGTCGCCTGTCGTGACAAGCCAGTATTCAATTGGCCCACCCTCGAACTTTTTGAACTTCCAGCCGAAAACATCCCGGTAAAACGGCTGCACTGCTTCCGGATCTTCCGTATAAATTTCGAAGTGAATTACGCGTTGCATATTTCAATCCTTTCTAGAAGTTGATTCGCACGAATCTCTCATCGCTGTCGAAGGAACGTCGCGACACAATCAATATATCTTTGTCACGGACGCGGGACAAAGTGCTCCTTCCCGAATATGTTTCGCTTTTTGCGGCGAGATTGGCCGTTTTCGTCAAAATAATTGGCGTTTTGATCGCATGATATCTGTCACGCAATTGGAAAATTCACCGGGGCGTCCCGATTTTGAGTGAGATGACGTCAGCGGAAGATTCTTCAATTTTTTTCGCGCAACCGGCCGCTTTTCGCGCGTGGCTGGAGAAACATCATCAGATAAAACGCGAGCAGTGGGTCGGCTTTCATCGGAAAGCATCCGGACGCCCCAGCATTACGTGGCCCGAAGCGGTGGATGAAGCACTTTGCTTTGGTTGGATCGACGGTTTGCGCAAGACCATCGATGCCGAGAGCTACAAAATTCGTTTTACGCCACGCCGGCCGACCAGCAACTGGAGCGCAATCAACATTCGCCGGATGAAAGAGCTTATGCGCGAGGGGCGCGTTGGACCTGCCGGGATAAAGGCTTTTCAGAAACGGATGCCGGAAAGATCGGGCATTTACAGTTATGAAAATCGAAAATCAGCGACGTTAAATGACGCGGCATTGAAGCTTTTCCGGACCGAGAGCGCAGCTTGGGAATTTTTTCAAAGCCAACCCGCATCCTATCGTCAGACCGCGATCTGGTGGGTGGTTAGCGCGAAGCGCCCGCAAACACATCAAGATCGCCTGCGCAAGCTAATCGCTTTGTCAAAAGCTGGCTGCAGGATATAGCTTAGCGAAGGCAATTCACGAACGCTGCATCGACCTGGTAATACATGACAATCCTGGCTGCTAATGCTCTCACCATCCTCCACGAATGGGTGCAGTCGGAGAGCCTGCGAAAACATTGTTACGCGGTTGCTGATTCGATGAAGCATTTCGCACAGTTGCGGGATGAGGATGTGGATGTCTGGGAAGCGGTCGGATTACTCCACGATATGGACTACGAGCGTCACCCGAATCTGGAGCGAAGTTCGACCGAAGGGCACCCGTTCGTCGCCGTAACGTGGTTGCGGGATCAGGGCTGGAGTGAAGAAATCTGCCGGGCGATTCTTTCGCACGCCGATTACTCAAATATTACGCGCGAGACGCCGCTCGAGAAAACTCTCTATGCGGTTGATGAACTGAGCGGATTCGTCATTGCCGTCGCGCGGGTGCGGCCTTCGAAAAGTATTCATGAGGTGGAGGTCGCGGCAGTAAAAAAGAAGATGAAAGACAAGGCATTTGCCCGCGCTGTGAATCGCGATGACATCGTACGCGGCGCTGAGGAACTCGGCATGTCCCTCGATAATGTAATCGCGAAAGTCATCACCGCCTTGAAATCGGACGCCGAGCGGCTCGGGCTTCAGGGAGTCGCTGTGTCATCCTGAGCGGAGCGCAGCGAAGTCGAAGGACTTTATTTTCCCAGTTCCCTAAGCCATATCACAAATAATCAACGGGCAAGATTCCCGTTGGCCCCACAGCCAAGATGGCTGTGCTACACGGAGGGCTCGCAGAGCTCGGCCCTCCATGTTCTCGTTCAACCGAGTAAATAAGAAGTGGTTCGACTTTCTTAGAAATCTTCCAGTAGTTGGCGCGTTTCTTCCACACCAATCCGCCAGATTTTCATCATCTCCTCATCATCGCGCTGATAATGGCCGCCGTAATTACCGTCCTTCAAGTAATCACGCAGTGACCGCGGGTCCAGCTGACGCAAATAGTCGAAGTCGCTCATCGGCTTCTGCTTAGCGGGCACGGTTACGTTCGCCAGTCGCGTC
>QHRA01000104.1 GCA_003221295.1 Verrucomicrobiota bacterium
AAAGAGGTAAAGGGCTAAAGGTACAAGATGTAACTAGAGTGTTTTGGCCACGCGGAACCCTAAGGTGGTGTTCCGAGAGGACGTGGGGGGGTTGCGGCGGTTAGCCGAGCGGACGCCGCTGAGATCAGCGTCCCAGGAACCGCCATGCACAACGCGCCGACCACAGTCTCCAGACTGCCACGCCGTGCCATCAGTAGGCGCGCCGCTATAGTTGGCGTTCCAGCAATCTTCAGTCCAATCGTTGACATTGCCAAGCATATCGTAGAGGCCGAATTGGTTCGGCGGAAAACTTCCAACTGGCGACGTGAATGCATACCCGTCGCGGCACGCTCGATTCACCCCGCTATCGCCAGGATGCTGCTCACTATAATCCAGATCACCAACATTGGTGTAGCGGCAGAGCTCCGCCGGATTATCGCTAAAGTAACGCGCCGTCGTCGTTCCCGCGCGCGCCGCATATTCCCACTCAGCCTCCGTTGGTAAGCGGTAGACATGCCCTGTCTTGGCGCTCAGCCAAGCCACATAGGCCTGCGCATCGTCCCAACTCACACAGACGACGGGGTCTCTTCCGGTCTGCGGAAACCCTGGAGAATGCCAATTGCCGTTCGTAGCAATGAAGGTTCCGGACGCATTAAGCGTATCACAGCTATCGGCGTCCGGCCGATTTGTCTCCGCTACAAACTGAGCGTACTCATCTCGCGTCACGTCAAATTTGGCGATTGCGAGCTTGTGTCGGATCGTGACCAAATGCTGCGGTACCGAGCGTCCGCGACGTTGATCGGGTAGATTCTCGCGCGCTTCTTCCCCCGCCGGCGCCCCCATAGTGAACCTGCCCTGCGGCACCACCACCATTTCGGGGCAACCATTCGAACAGTCACGGAACGACGTTCCGGGGGCAGGCGTTTGCGGGCAACCCACCATCATCAGCGCACCAGTGATTGCGGCCAATAGCGCAAATGCGGTAGTGCTAACGAGTCTGACCCCGAATCTCATTTCGTTTACTGCTCCCGCTTTCTTTTTGTTCATCTAAGATTTTCCTTTCACATTTTGAATTCGGTTCAGATCATGACGACCAACTGTTTTTCGAACCAGTGATGTGCGTACGGTTCGGCATTAAATGCCTCGACTTCGACATATCCAGAGCGTCTATAGAGATGGATCGCCTCATACAAGGCTCGGTTGGTCTCCAGACGAAGGACCTTGACACCTGCTTTGCGAGCGTGCCGTTCCAGCTCAGCTAGCAGCCGTCGGCCAACTCCGAGCCCACGTGCCGATTCTGCAATCCACATTCTCTTTAGCTCAGCCGGTTCCTTATTGTGAAATTTCAGCGCCCCACAGCCAACAGGTCTGCTTTGCAGACGCCCCAGAATCAATAGTCCCGAAGGCGGCGTGAGTTCCTCAGGGCAGGCCGAGATGCTCAGCCCCGGATCAAAGCCCCCATTGAACCGGCTGTTGAGTTCCGCAAAATATTGATCGAAGCACCACCGGGCATCTGGAGTAGTTGGGGGCTCGATACCGAAAGTTATCATCGATGCTCGCAGCAGTTGCTCAACCTGCCTCATCGCCGCGGTGAGCACGCTGCGTTGCTGATCTGACAGTGATTCCAGAATGTTTGTGGCCAGTTCATCGGATCGCCGTTCAAGCTCGGCGCGTTCTGCCAACCCGGCCCTAGTGAGAAAAATCTGGCGCAACCTCCGGTCTTCCTGAACTACGCGAGTCCTGATAAGCCTTTGTTTTTCCAAAGAGCGCAATACCCGACTGAAATAGCCCGAATCAATTCCAAGGCGGCTTCGCAGTTCACGGACTTCGGCGCCCTGCGATCCGATCTCCCAAAGCAACCGAGCCTCACCGATTGGGCGGTCCCGCTTCAAAAACCGATCGTCCAAAGCGCCAATGCGCTCGGCCACAATTCGGTTAAAGCTCCGCACTTGCTGAACAGCGCCCGTATCCATCGATCTCTGACTATGGTCAGAGATCATCGAATAGTCAAGTTTCACCTTTACGACAGCGCGAGTCGGGTCGCCGGAAAGTGTTCATTGAAAAGAAGTGCACACACCTCACCGCCATATGGCATTTTCCTTTCACATTTTGAATTCGGTTCAGATCATGACGACCAACTGTTTTTTCCCGAACCAGTGATGTGCGTACGGTTCGGCATTAAATGCCTCGACTTCTTGGTCCGTCATTGCCGCCGGTTTACACGCATGGGGG
>QHRA01000239.1 GCA_003221295.1 Verrucomicrobiota bacterium
TAATTCCCGGCTTCACAAAAGCGCGGACATGGTAGCCCGTAATTCCCGGCTTCACAAAAGCGCGGACATGGTAGCCCGCCATTAACTTTGCAAATTCGGCGTTGTGCTCGAGTAAGTGTGGACGGGGACCGACGATGCTCATTTCGCCGCGCAGCACGTTCCAGAACTGCGGAATTTCATCGATACTAAACTTCCGGAAGAATCGCCCAAGCGGATAAACGCGATCGTCAGCCCCGCTCGCCTGGCGCGCGATCCGATCGTCGTCCGGACGCATCGTGCGAAATTTATAAATGGTGAATCGACGATTTTGAATTCCAGCGCGCACTTGCCTATGGAAGAGCGGGCCGGGCGATTGCAGGCGTTGCGTGATCCAGATGATGATCGCCACCACTGGAAACACCACAATCAGGACAAAAACTGAAACGACGATATCGATGGCGCGCTTAACGAAGCGATTGAGTGGATTCTCCAACGGTTCTTCGCGCAAGGCCATGAAACGAAATCCGCCGTCCTCGAAGTGGACCACGGGATGATGCAGTGTCTCTTCCAGATCGCTGAGGATGATCAGACGCACTCCGAGTTCGTCGCATGCATCGATGATTGCGCGATCGGATTCGGTTCGGGGAAATTCCAACAGGATCGCTTGGGTAGCGCCGCAATCGCGCACGATCCGGTCGAAATCTTCGGGCTGGCCAAGAATCGGAAGATCGCTCGCTTGCTCGACGGTTGGTGGGCAAATAAGGCCAGCCGTGTGCAAGCCGATCTCGGACTTTTGTTGCAGCCAGTTATGCAATTGCCCTGCTCGTGCCGGCGAACCGACCAGCAATGTTTTTTCCGCGCGAATTCCCTTAAAAAAGCGGCGGGCCAGGAAGGGCGGCAGATAGTGATGTGAAAAAAGTAACGCCAGGTAAAAACAAGGCACGAAATTGAAAAGGAAAACTCGCGAGATAAAACCGTCCTTGGTCGCGATCAGGTAAATGACAAGCGTCCCAATACTGGCGATGGCTTGCCGTAGACTGACACGATGTTCCCGCAGGAGATCGGTTTGCAGCGGATAATCGCGCGCGCTGTCTCGCCCCAGATATTCCAGGGTCAACCCCAGCACGAGCAACACACAATAGATGCTGTAGCGACGCCAGGTCAGTTCTCCACTTGGGGAATAAAACTTCACCATCACCCAGACCCCGAGCCAGAAGAGTCCGGCTGTAATCCAAATCTGGCAGATTAATAAAAGTCGCCGAAGACCCTCGGAACGCTGGGTGAGCATCACTTAAACCGCCTTACGTGGCGTGAGACTACGCGATGGCCGTTCCGCTTCAACTCATGCTACACTTCGCGCAATCGCAATAGAACTAAGAAGAAGATGGAAGAAACGACTGTCAGCCACGCCATTCATCATCCCGTGCCGGCGCAATGGGCGCGCAGTTTTTTCCTCGCGTTGCTGCCGGTTCTTGCGGTTTTTCTCGGCGGCGCGACCAGCAAATGGGCCGAGGGGATCATCGTCGCTTTCTTTGGCGCGTTCCTGGTTTTCCAGCCACCACGCCGCTCTCTCGGCTGGAAGATTAATGCCACGTTTTTAGCGTTTGCCCTCTGCGCGCTCGTGAGCTTTTTACCGCAGACCTGGTTCTTCACTCCAGATTGGCGGACAGCACTCACGAACGATTTCGGAATCGCCTTGCCCGCTACTGTAACCCCGCAGCCCTGGTTGACCGCTGGTGGTTTCGCCAGTCTTGTCGCCGGTCTGTGCTGGCTTTACCGCGTCTCGGCTCAGGAACTGGAATTGCGCGTGGCCCGTTTGCAATTGCAACTTTTCGCTTCCGGTATCGTCGCGATCGCCGCGCTCAGCATTCTGCTTTACCTTACCCATCATTCGATTCCTTCCTGGAACAACCCGCGCAATTTCGGCCCTTTCCTCAATCGCAATCAAACCGCCGATCTTTTCGGAGTGACTTCCGTCCTGATTCTGGCCTCGGCCCAGGACGACATTCGGCACGGCCGCAAACGCTGGATCCTCTGGGCGATCGCTCTGAGCATCGTCATCACGGCCATTTGCCTCAATTTTTCCCGCGCGGGCATCGTTATTCTCGTGGCGGCCAGCGCAATCTGGATTGCGACCGTCGCGCTCCGGCTTGATGCCCCCACGCGCGCTGGCGCCGCCTGCCGCATCTCGCTAGCGGTTTCCTTTCTCCTCCTTCTCGTTAGCGCGCTACTGGTCGCCGGCGGTGAAACGGTGGCACGCTTTCATCTCGAGAAAAGCGCCGGGACCGATATTTCATCGGATTTTCGCTGGTCAATTTTCCGCGACACCTGGCAATTGATCCGCTCGTCGCCCTGGGTGGGAGTTGGTCTTGGTAATTTCGAATCCATTTTTGCCATCTTTCGCGATGCTTCTCGTGGCACCACCCGCTCCCTTCATCCCGAAAGCGATTGGCTGTGGGTTTGGTCGGAGCTCGGTTGGGTCGCCGTGCCGCTCATTCTCCTCGGCGCGGTATTGCTCGTCTGGCGCGTCGCTCCGTTACAAGTCGGCACCAACCAGCGTTTCCGCCTCGCCGCCTTGATTGGTGCGCTCATGTTTGCCTTGCACGGGCTCGTTGATGTCTCGGGTCATCGCGTCGGTACCGCTTATTCCGCGATGTTCCTGCTCGGTCTTTCACTGCATCGGCCCACGCAATTGCAGATGTCGAAAACAATCTCATGGATTTTTCGGATTCTCGGCGTCGCATTTCTCGTGATTGGCCTTTCCTGGACAATTGCCTGGCGCTCGATGGCGATGTTGCCCGGCGCGGTCGGAGTCGGCAACGCCAAGCAGCTCGCCGTTGTCGCCAGTCGCGGGCATAATTTTGGCGAGGCGATCAATCTGACTAACCGCGCATTGGATTGGGCGCCGCTCGATTGGGAACTTTATTATTTGCGCGCTACCGCGGAGATCGGACAACGTGAACCGGCGCAGAAGGCACTGGATGATTTTCGGCGCGCCCGCTTTCTCGAACCGAATTCGGAGTCGGTGCCGTTGCAGGAAGGTTTCGTTTGGCTGCGAGTGCGGCCGGACCTTGCTCTGATGGCATGGCGTGAGGCTTTGCGTCGCGCGGGACCAGAACGCAAGGACATCTTCCGCACGATTATGTTTACCGCCAAGCTACGCGATCCGGCGGCGCGCCAGATTATCAGGCAGCTTGCTTTCAGTGAACATGATCTGGCCCTTGTCTATTTTGCGCAGCTGAACGCCGAAGAATTTCGGCCCGCCTTCAGCAAGTTTTTCGATGCCGATCCGGACTTGGTCGCGATGAAGCCGGAAGAAAAACGCGAGCTTTTTCAACTTTGGGACAGCCGCGGTGACATCAACGTGCTTATCGCTGCGGTCAACAAGCATCCCGATTGGTTGCAATTCACCTGGCGGACTGTCGCGAAATATCGCGGCAGCTCCGGCGATTTCCGTGGCGCCTGCGAACTGATGCAAAAATTTGATAGCAACGTTGTTTTCCCACCGGAAGAAAGAGGCCAGTCAATCGAACAATTGCGGGAACGAGTTTACCGCGACACAAACAATTTTTCTGCGGCCTATACCCTCTATCGCCAGCAAATGAATCGCGGCTTGGTTGACGACGCGCTCGCCACCATCCGACATTTTACTGTGACTAGAAAGCCACCAGCTTATTTCTATTTGCTGGAGGCCCAGGCTTGGGCGGCAAAAAATAACTGGGAACGTTCTTGGAGCGCGTGGACCAAGTTCGAGGAAGCGAAGCAGAAGTAATTCTCAACCGCCAGGTGAAACCTGTCATCCCGAGCGAAAAACGCCAGTCTCGGACCGAGGGATCCCGTTGCGCGGACTTTAAGGTAACGCTGCGGGCATAGTGATTCTATCTCGGTGCCCTCCGTCGCCTTCTAATGTCCCGCGGTCGAAGAAACTGAAATCGAGTAAGTGATGAAACCGCAAATAGCGGTCATCATCACCATTGCGACGATAAAAACAACATCGGCGGCGCGCTCAATTTTATGCATGCGGCGAAGACTGCGGGCCCGCAGCGCCGCATAGGAAAGAAGACAGGAAGTGAGGAATAGAAGCGCGTCACCGGCGAGGAGGTCGTCAGCCAGGGTATCGGCTTTGCCTAGGGTGATAACGACGCGAATCAATCCTATCACTGTCAGGCAAACACCAACCATCGCCGATGATACTGTGAAAATGTGAATGCAGATGTCTTCTTCCAGCTTTGTTTTGTTATTGCCGTCTGAGCCCATTCCAGCTTCGACAATTAATTTCGCTCGGCGTTAGCTGAAAAAATTGCCCCCTTGTAGGGGTTCACCGACTGATCAATGAATTGTCTGACTCCAATAGCGTTCCTCGCAGAAAGAACCATCCACGAATCGTTAGGCATCGCTCATAACTCGGTCTTCCCGAGCGAGAGCAGAGGGATCCCGTTGCGAGAGCTTTAAGGTAATTTTAACGGGATCCCTCGATTAGGCTCGGGATGACCGAAGTATGTGACCTATTTTGCCAGCGCGGCTTGGGCAGCGGCGAGTCGCGCGATTGGAACACGGAATGGACTGCAACTGACGTAGTCCAGCCCCAAGCGGTGACAGAATTTCACGGAATCGGGATCACCGCCGTGTTCCCCGCAGATGCCGAGCTTGATCTTCGGTCGCGTCTTGCGCCCTTTCTCGATCGCGATCTGCATCAACTGGCCGACGCCGTTTTGATCGATCGTGGCAAATGGATTGCGTTTCACGATTTCCAGCTCGGCGTAATGCGGCAGGAATGATCCGCTGTCATCACGGCTCATGCCAAGCGCAGTTTGGGTAAGATCATTTGTGCCGAAGCTGAAGAACTCTGCCGTTTCCGCGATCTCGTCTGCGATTAAGGCACCGCGCGGCACTTCAATCATTGTCCCGACCAAATAATTGAATTTCACTTTTTTCGCCGCCTGCACTTCCTGTGCGACGCGATCCACGATCTCCACCTGCAATTCGAGCTCCCTCTTAAAACCGACCAGCGGGATCATTACTTCCGGATGCACCTTGGTTCCGCTCTTGTGCACTTCCGCAGCGGCTTCGAAAATCGCGCGCGCCTGCATCTCCGTCACTTCGGGGAATGAAATTCCGAGGCGGCATCCGCGATGGCCCAGCATCGGATTTTGTTCGTGCAATTCATGGACACGTCGCGCGATCTCTTCCTGGCTGACACCGATTTTCTCCGCCAGTGCGCTTTGAGCGGCGTGATCTTGTGGGAGAAATTCGTGCAGTGGCGGATCAAGCAAACGAATCGTTGCCGGCTTTCCTTTGAGCGCTTTGAAAATTCCAACGAAATCGCCTTTCTGATACGGTAGCAGTTTGGCGAGCGCTTTTTGTCGATCGTCCGCTTTACGCGCCAAAATCATTTCCCGCATGGCATCGATGCGGTCGCCCTCGAAAAACATGTGCTCCGTGCGGCAAAGCCCAATGCCGCTGGCGCCAAAGGCGACCGCGTTTTCCACCTGCTCCGGTGTATCCGCGTTGGTGCGAACATTCATGCGCGTGACTTTCGCGCACCAATCCATCAGCTGATTGAAGTTGCGGTAAGTCTCGCTTCTCTGCGCGATTTTGTCGCCGTGGAGTAGACCCTGAATGATTTCCGAGGGTGCGTTACGCAATTGGTCCGCGTAAACAGTGCCGCTCGTCCCGTCGATTGAGAGGTAGTTTTCACCTTCGCGAAAAATCGCGCCGTTCACCGACATTGTTTTCGCGCGATAATCGATGTTCAGGGCCGATGCGCCGCAAATACACACCTTGCCCATCTGCCGCGCGACCAAAGCGGCGTGGGAACTGACCCCGCCCCGCGCAGTCAGGATTCCTTCCGCCGCGATCATGCCGCGCAAATCCTCCGGTGACGTCTCGACCCGTACCAGCAACACTTTCTCGCCTTTGTGCGCGGCCGCGGCGGCCCGATCGGCGTTAAAATAAACTCTGCCAGTGGCCGCGCCCGGCCCCGCCGGAAGCCCGCTCGCGATCGCCTTCGCGCTCTTCAGCGCAGCGCGGTCGAACACCGGCGCCAGAACCTGATCGAGCTGATCGGCCGGCACGCGTGTAATCGCGGTTTTCCATTCGATTAATTTTTCGCGCACCATGTCGCAGGCGAATTTCACTGCTGCCACCCCCGTGCGTTTTCCGTTCCGCGTTTGCAGCATGAAAACTTTGCCGTCCTGAATGGTGAATTCGAAGTCCTGCACATCTTTGAAATGCGCCTCGAGGACGTGGCGAATCCGCTCCAACTCGACTAGCGCTGTCGGCAAATGCTTCTTCAAATCGGCTACCGGCTCTGGCGTTCGCACACCAGCAACCACATCCTCGCCTTGGGCGTTGATGAGAAATTCGCCATAGAAAACTTTCTCACCGGTGGCGGGATCGCGGGTGAAAGCCACGCCCGAGCCGGAATTGACGCCGGTATTGCCGAAAACCATGGCCTGCACATTCACGGCCGTGCCCCATTCCTGGGGAATGTTGTATTTCCGTCGGTAAACGATGGCGCGATCGTTCATCCACGAACCGAACACGGCACCGATCGATCCCTGCAGCTGCGCCCAGGGGTCGTTGGGAAATTGTTTGCCGGTGCGTTCTTTGACCAAATTTTTGAAACGCGCGACGATCTCTTTCAAATCGGCCACACTCAATTTGGTATCGTCGATGTCCTTGTGATGCCGCTCGTGCTTGAGCTCATGGATCACGGCCTCGAACGGCTCGTGGTCTTCTTCTGGGCGCTTTTGCACGCCCATCACCACGTCGCCGTACATTTGGATAAATCGGCGATAACAATCCCAGGCGAAGCGCTCGTTTTTCGTTGCTTTCGCTACAGCCAGCACGGTCTCGTCGTTGAGTCCGAGATTGAGAATTGTGTCCATCATTCCCGGCATGGAATCGCGCGCCCCTGATCGCACCGCCACCAGCAACGGCATCGCTTTGGTGTCGCCGAAGGTCGTGCCCATGATTCGCTCCATCCGGCGAATCCCTTCTTCCACTTCCGCCTGCATTGTCCGGGGATAACTGCGATTGTGGGCGTAAAAGTAAGTGCAAACTTCGGTCGAAATCGTAAAACCTGGTGGTACCGGCAGACCGATCCGTGTCATCTCGGCCAGATTAGCCCCCTTGCCGCCGAGCAGGGGTTTCATCTTTCCATTCCCGTCGGCTTTACTCTCGCCGAAGTAATAAACAAATTTGGCGGCTTCGTGTTTGGCAGCCGGTTTTCTTTTGATGTGCCGACCGGAGGCCGCCTTAGTCGCGGCGCGACGTGAAGCGGAGGATTTTCGAGCCATGAATGAAGAGGTCGGTGATCGAGCGCGGCAAAGTAATTCCCCGACTCGACGTGTCAACGCACACAGGCGCTGAACGCGGTGCGTTAGCTCGAATCGTAAGGAATCTTATGCCGGCGCCTGCTCAGTTGCGCCGAGCACGTCCTCGATGGCGGCGGTGAACTCGTTCGTCCCGGTGCTCGGAACGATGATGGTGTTGCGCCGGCCATGGGCTTCCTCGGTAATGCGAAGAAATCTTCCCCGATCGTTCTCGCGGAATTCCACGTAGAAGTGCTTCCGCTCGATCTGGACCTCCTTCGCTTCGATAATATGATCCATGTCGGGCCGGAGTGTGGCAGGACGCCGGTCGTTGGGGAAGGAAAAAATTTGCCTAAATTTCACACCCCAAATGGATAACATTTGGCCTCGCGGCCAGTTATTTTTGGCGTTTGCGGTGAGGGCGATTCTGAACTGGGCGTAAATCAGCGATCGCAAAATCAATTTGTCGCTTAAATTGGTCCACCCGTGCGACATGCACGCGTAATTTGTTGCCCACCGCGAAGCTGCGGCGTCTTTGGCGGCCGATAAACCGGCGTTGGGCCGTCGAAAAAATGTAGAAATCGTCCGCTAACGTCGAGACATGGACTAACCCGGTGAGCAAAATCTCCGGCAGTTCGACCAAAAGCCCGTAATTACGCACGTCGATTACCACCGCGTCGAAGATCTGCGGATTGCGCGCCTCCAGTTGTGACTCGAAGAATTCCAGCTTCTTCATTTTGACGGCATCAATTTCTGCCTCAGCAGCGTTACGTTCAGTGGCGGAAATGTGATCGGCGATAGCCGACAGCTGGGGCATCGCCCGCAAAGTTCGGCGCGGCAGATCGCGCTCGGCCAGTGCGCGATGCACCTCGAGATCGGCATAACGCCGGATTGGACTGGTGAAATGGGTATAATTCGTTTTCGCGAGGCCATAATGACCCAAAGGCGTCGTGGCGTAGCGTGCCCGCTTCAAACTCTTGAGAAGCGCGATCTTGAGCGGATGTTCTTCGGCCGCTCCCGCAATGGCAGCCAATAATTTCTGCATCTCGCCGCGATGCGTCAGATCGCTCACTCGAATTCCATGTGCCAGAACGAACTCGCGAAATTCGCCTAGTCGCTCCGCCTCCGGATTTTCGTGCACGCGATAGATTGTTGGAATCCCGCGGTTTTTCAGCTCACGCGCCACCGCCTCGTTCGCGGCCAGCATGAATTCCTCGATCAATTGGTGCGATTCATCATTCTCAACTCGCTCAAATCGAATCGGTTTCCCTTTTTTATCGACCACGACTTTTACCTCCGGCATGTCGAGATCGAGTGAGCCGTGCTCAAAACGCTTCTTCCGCAGCAACGCCGCCAATTTCCACGCGGTTTGCAAACGCTCGCCCAGTTCATCGCGGGCCGGATTTTTTAAAATCGCGA
>QHRA01000130.1 GCA_003221295.1 Verrucomicrobiota bacterium
CGCACGACCTTGTCCTGCGTGCTCACCTCGCTCCCAATACTTAAGAGAGGGCATCCGAGGATGGACCCGCACTCTCGTTGAAGTTCGGCCAGGCGGTCGTGGACATGATCGAAGTAGCGATCGAACCGCTCGAGAGGGGGGATCGTGGGCGAAAAAAGGGCGTCCATGTTCGCCTTGTTTTTATTCCACTCCGCTTCCAGTGCAGCCGCCGTGAGCTCGGACTTTGATTTGAAGAAATAATAAAAGCTTCCCTTTTTTGCACCGGCCCGCTCGCAAATTGCGTCCACCGAAGTGGTGCCGTAGCTGTTTTCCCACATCAAATCCAACGCCGCGTCGGTCAGGCGTTTCTTCATGTCACTTACTCGAGGCATGCCTCACCTTTACTCGTCTAGACTAATCAGTCAACTATTTTTTTAAAGCTTTTTTGGTGCTGTATGGCGGACGGAACACAGGCTCGCAGCCTGTGCGCCCAACTTGCTTTTAGCCCGTTGCGTCTTAGCGAGGAAACAGGCGAGAATTCCTGTTTAGCGGACAGAGAGGAATGTGTGGTGTTCCGGGATGACGCGGTCGCGCACAGGGCATTGATAGCGCCGTTAGGCGCGGCATGTTTGTAGCAATGTCTATCTCCCGACCCGCCGAGCTCCGTTAGGAGCGGCATGAAAGGTGGATCGTCCACATGCCGCTCCTACGGAGCTCGGGTCGAATTGTGTGGGCGTGAGTCTATAAACGTGTCGCGCCTAACGGCGCTCTCGAAGGCAGCAACATGCGTAGGGTTGAGTGTTGATTGCTGAGGGTTGAGAGTCAGAGCAATGGCCGCGCAAGATCTAAACGCGATGGCGTTTCCAACGCTGACGGAGGAGCAAATAACGCAGCTCGCTCGTTACGCCGGCGCGTCAACGAAAACGTTTCGCGCAGGAGAGGCGTTGTTTCGCGCAGGCGATCGTGATCCAAAGTTCTTTGTCATCAAGTCCGGCGAACTCGAAATTATCGATGTCACCGGCGATCAGCCCAAGACGATCAGGATGCAAGGCCCCGGAGATTTCACCGGCGATGTTGGCCATCTGACTGGCAGTCCGAAAGTAGTCAGTGGGATCGCGCGATCGGATTGCGAGGTTTATGAAATGTCGGAGGCGGACCTGCGGAAGGTATTGAATCAGGATCCGCAGATAAGCGATCTTATTTTGCAAGCGTTCATCGCGCGGCGGCAATTAATGCGTGAGTCGCCAGAGTTCACCGGATTGCGCGTGATCGGTTCGCGATACTCGCGCGACACCTTTCGGATCCGTGATTTTTTGGCGAAGAATCGAGTGCTCTTTACCTGGCTGGATCTGGAAGGCGATCCGGCGGTGAATCAATTGCTCCAGCAATTCGGAGTGACGGAAGCTGACACGCCCATCGTTGCCTGCGCGCATTGTCTGGTCTTGCGCAATCCATCGAATCGCGAACTGGCTGAAAAGATCGGTATTCGCCGTCCGGTCGAGCACGACATTTATGATCTGGCCATCGTTGGTTCGGGGCCGGCGGGATTGGCCGCGGCGGTTTATGGCGCGTCCGAAGGATTAAACACGATTGTGCTCGAACACACCGCGCCCGGAGGTCAGGCCGGAAGCAGCATGCGGATCGAAAATTATTTGGGATTTCCGACCGGCATCACTGGAAGCGAGCTGGCCGATCGCGCGGTTCTGCAGGCCGACGAGTTCGGCGCGCGGATATCGGTTCCCACGCCGGTAACTAAACTAACCTTCGACAAGACGTATTCCGTTCTTGAATTGGAAGGCGGAGAAAATGTTGTCGCCAAATGTTTGCTCATCGCCACCGGCGCGGAGTATCGCCGTCTCGAGGTTGAGCATTGTAGTCGTTTTGAAGGCGCTGGCGTTTATTATGCCGCCACACCTAACGAGGCGCAGATGTGCCGCGGCTCGGATGTCGTGCTGGTGGGCGGCGGTAACTCCGCCGGCCAGGCGGCGGTTTATCTTTCGCAGAACGCGCGCAAGGTCTTCCTGCTCATCCGCGGCGATGATCTTTGCAAGAGCATGTCGAGTTATCTGGCCCATCGAATCATGAACACCCCCAAGATCGAGATCCTTCGCTGCACCGAAGTCATTCGCATGAATGGCGACGGTCATTTGAGTTCGGTTGAAATTTTAAATAAGACCACGGGCGAAAACGAAACGCTGCCAATCGATGCCCTTTTCAGTTTCATCGGCGCGACCCCGCGGACTGATTGGTTACCGTCCGAAATCGAAAAAGATGAGAAACATTTTGTGCGCACGGGAATCGAGCTGGGCGATTCGCGACAATGGACCCTGAAGCGACAGCCATTTCTGTTGGAAACGAGCCGGCCGGGTGTATTCGCAGCTGGAGACGTGCGTTCCGGCTCAGTCAAACGCGTCGCTTCCGCCGTTGGCGAAGGGTCAATGGTAGTTCAGTTCGTTCATGAATATTTGAAAACGATGTGAAGTATGTCTGATGGAAGTTGCACCCATCTTTCTGCCATCACCACGATCAAACATCCGACTCGTGGTGAGTGCGCTGAGTGCGTGAAGATCGGGGCCCGGTGGGTGCACTTGAGAACATGTCAGGAATGCGGCCAGACGTTGTGTTGCGACAGCTCGCCTCATCAACACGCCAGCAAACATGCCCGGGCGAGCGGACATCCAGTGATCGCGTCAGCGCAGCCGGACGAGCGCTGGCTCTATTGCTATCCCGATGACGCGTTTGCTGAGTATTAACGTTCGGCGAAAGCAACTCACGAGGCGCTTTTTGAAACCAGTCTAAGAGTTACACGCGTGCGCATTAGCGACATGAATTGGATGATGGTGGAGGAATATCTCAAGCGAGATGATCGCTGTGTCCTGCCGCTGGGGAGTACGGAGCAGCATGCCTTCTTAAGCTTAAGTGTCGATAGTATTCTTTCTGAGCGAATCGCGGGGGAAGCAGCGGAGCCTTTGGGTGTTCCCGTCTTTCCAGTTGTAGCTTATGGAATCACGCCCTATTTTCGTGCGTTTCCCGGCTCGATTACGTTGCGTGTTGATACTTACTTGCGCGTGGTGGGCGACATTCTTAACGCGATGGCGGAGCAGGGGTTCAGGCGCATCCTGATTGTCAACGGACATGGCGGAAATACGCCCGCACAATCACTTGT
>QHRA01000131.1 GCA_003221295.1 Verrucomicrobiota bacterium
ATAATATCGGTCCGAGGTAGCGATCGTATGCTGCCGGGATGGAGCAGGAGAATCTAGCGTGCTCTTCTTTTCACGCAACTACCCTGGCGCACGAGCGTCAAAGAGCGGGTTGAACTGACCTGCGATCTTTCGACCTCTGTTACTGTGGAGATAGCCGGCGACGGAGCTGGTGCCGGGTGCAGCGATATCTCTGGCGTCGCGGTCGGCGAAGAGCTTGAGTGCGGCGGGGATGTGTCAGCGGGCGGGTTTAGTTTTAACGAGGACGGCGGATGCATTAATGAGTCCAAAGAATTGTTAGCCGGAGTTGGCGATGGCGTCGGCGCGGGTGAAGTGGCCTTCTCTTGCGTGGGGGTGGGCTGCGTTTTTTTTTGGCGTTGCTTCAATGCGAGCAGAGGGCGCCAGCTGCTCAGAAATGTCCGTCTGCCCTCTTTTCTTTGGCTCAGCGTTAGCAGGCGCCTCCTCGAATTTGCCGTGCACCATCATCCCGGCTTCACGGCTGATAACAATGTAGTGCCGCTGACGTGCAATATGCGATCCCGTCTCTACCTCATTTTGAGGTGCGAACCAGGTGAGCGTGCCATAACCGGTGGCGTAGCCTTTGGCGTCGCGCGCCCCAGACCACGTTACTAAATCGTCCGGCTTAAGGTGTTCTCGTTCCAGACGCGCGTCTTGCCGTCTTTGGTTCGTTGATACCAGCCAGCGAAAGTAGTGCCGGTGATTAACAATGCCAGCAATCCGCTATAGACGAAGAGCCGTCGCATTCACCGAGCTCAAAAGTCTAACGCAGTGGAATTGCCCCCGGCAACACTAATCGCGCTGTTAGTTCACTCCTTCTTCGCGTTACGCGGATCGTCTGCCGGATTCACATACTTGATCACAAACGGACCCATGCCATGGACTTGGATAATTGTTTCCGCCGGCGTCCAAGCATAGTGCTTCATCCCGGCCGGCATGACCAGATAGCCGCCAGCGCCCAACTCTTTCCCGGCTGCTTCATCGAACTTATCTCCCGTGCCGATGTTAAACGTGCCGGAAATCACCGTGATATGCTCAGCGGTTGGGTGCGTATGTGGCGGAACCTTGTAACCAGCCGGCGTTTGCAGCCGCACCGTGAATAGTCCCTTCTTGTTTGGATCGCCAGCCAGCACCGCCAGTTTCGCTCCGGCTGGTAATCCGGGAGGCGCATCCCCCCATTTTAAGTCTGCAGGATTGAGAACGACATGTTGTTCACTCGTGGCCGATTCAGTTGACTTCTTGGATGCGTCCTTTTTCTGTGCCGCCACCGCGACCAGCGAAAGGGCCAGAGGCAAAGTTAGTATTAATGCGATCTTTTTCATAATTTTTTCGAGTTGGTTCAATAAGGGATAGCAATTTCCTGCGCGGGCGCAATTCTGTAGACGCTTCGCGTCCGCGGCAACCGTCCTACCGAAGATTATCGCTGGTGATCTCTTTACAATTGCTAACTCGCTAGGGTATCAACGCGTTTCCACTCCTCGGCCGTTAACTTCAGCTTGGCGGCAGCCATGTTCTCTTCCAGATGCGCGACGGAAGACGTGCCGGGGATCGGCAATATCACGGGAGACCGGTGCAGAAGCCAGGCGAGAGCGAGTTGCACAACGCTGGCGTGATAATCCTTGGCCGCCGCTTCCAGCGCGTTGTCCTTCAAGCCCCTGTTTCCGCCAATCGGTGACCACGGCATAAAACCCAACCTTTCCTTCTCGCAATAGGTCAAAGTTTTTTCCCACCTACGGTTGCCAATGTTATACTGGTTCTGCACGCTCACAATTGGCAGGACCTTGCGCGCTCGATCGATTTCTGCCGGCGAAACTTCAGATAATCCGATATGCCGAATCTTTCCAGCCTCCTGCATCTTCTTGAGTGCTCCGAGCGATTCTTCCATCGGCACTTTCGGATCGATGCGATGCAGTTGATATAAATCGATTCGCTCGAGTAGGAGTCGTTTTAGACTCTTCTCCACACATTGGGTGAGGTATTCCGGGCGGCCGTTCGGCACCCATTGTCCAGGTCCAGGTCTCGTTAGGCCGCCTTTGGTCGCAATCACCAGGTCTTTTGGATAAGGATGCAGAGCTTCTGCAATCAGCAGCTCGCTTGTTTCCGGTCCGTAGGCGTCAGCCGTGTCGATTAGATTGACGCCTAGCTCGACGACACGTCGCAGAACTTTGAGGGCGTTGCCGCGGTCAGCCGGCCACCCCCAAATGCCCTCTCCGGTAATGCGCATCGCGCCAAAGCCGAGGCGGTTGAGCGGAAGATCGCCCCCCAATCGGAAAACGGAACTGGTGCCTAGCTCAGTTACCGCTGGCGAATTCGCGGCAAAGATCATGGTCGACCCTCCTGCAATCAGCGTAGCTCCGCCTGCCAGAGTCGTATCCAGAAATTTTCGACGGGTCATATCGGTGGCTGAATCAGAGGATAGAAGTCAGAGAACAATAACAACTATACCGCTACTTTTTGCGAGTGTAGCTGATCTCCAACGTCTTCGTTTCCTGGCCACCACGGTTCTCGTACCATTCAAAGGTGTGATGGTTCTTGTCCGTTATCTTGACTACGGCGCGAACCGGAGTCTTCATCCCCGGCACCATCTCCGTTTCGCCGGTGTAGGTAAATGTTTTTGTCGCGGGGTCGTACGTCCCTTCCATGGTCATGATCCCAGTGCCCAGGTTATCCATCCACGATGAAATGAATTTCTGTTTCACGTTGTCGTAGCCGTCGATCGACATCCCCTTAAAGGCGAAATCTTTCATTTTGCCATCAGCCCCGGGCATTTTCATGCTTCCGGAATGATCGCCGATGAAATAGCGGTCATTCATGATGGACTTGAAAGTGACGTTACCCTTGGAAACGGAAGGTTCCTTGCCGGGTTCCATCATTTTTACCGAAGTGCTCCAGGAACCGGCGAGGTCAGCGAGAAGCTTATGATTTTCGTTGAGCTTGGCCAACTCCATCATTTGCTTCATCATCTCGGCTTCGTTCGGTGAAGCCGTGGTCGTAGCGGGGGCAGAAACGACCGGGCTGGTAACGGTGGTTGGCGGAGCGCTCGGCTGTGGAGCTGGCGTTTGTGCGGACGCGATGGAAGCGATAAAGGCTATCGCGACAAGAGCGATAAGTGCTGAAATAATGCGGGTGTTCATGCGGATGATTCTTCTCGCAGGTTCAATGGCGTCAAATAAAAAGGCGAAGCGCGAAGCGTCGCGCGCTTCGGTTATCGGTTGTCGATTGTTGGATTGTGCAAGGCGACGCGGGGAAGTCCGTGGTCCGTCGTCAGTGCTCGATGGCGAAAAGCAAGCTTTCTTTGTTACGATAGGCCGGTGTATGAGCCAGGAGTTTCGGCCGCAAGGTCGCCATCGCGGGTTGCTTTCGAATTTTCGTTGATGCCTGGGCTGAATCAAAAAATAATGCGCATCCGCTGGTAATTCGTCCAAGGTCGTGAGGTAGGTTATAGGGGCGCGGACATAAAAGAGATACGGCTGAAAGTCAGGGTCGATTGCGTACAGCCGCTGCGCAGACGGGAGGAGCGCGTTAATTTCTGCGGCAATCGGTTTAATTCGCTCGTGCCTCTTTAAATAGGTCACGGAACGCAGCGGAAAGATTATCATCGCCGCAACAATGCCAATCGCGACAAAGGAGAAG
>QHRA01000240.1 GCA_003221295.1 Verrucomicrobiota bacterium
TCGGCAGCGGGTTGGATTAGCTGACGCGTTACTGCACGAACCTGACCTGCTGATTCTGGATGAACCGACGATCGGCCTGGACCCGAATCAAATCCGCCAGGTGCGGGAGCTGATCAAGAATCTGGGCAAACAACATACGATTCTGCTTTCGACCCACATTTTGCCCGAGGTCGAGATGACCTGCACCCGCGTGATCATTATCAACAAAGGGCGAATTGAAGCGTGCGATACGCCGGAAAATTTGCTCGGTCGCATTCGAACGGCGGGCGGAGTCACGCTGGAAGCGAAGGGTGGCGCGGATGACGCGGTGGCTGAGCTAAAAAGAATCACAGGCGTCCGCGATGTGAGCGAGGCGGATGACAATGGCTGGAAGATTTTGTCGCTGCGAGTGGAATCGGGGACGGACCTTCGAGCGGACGTGTTCCGCCTCGCGCGCGATCGCCACTGGGAAGTGCGCGAGTTGACCGCACGCCGCGCTACGCTGGAGGACGTGTTTGTGGAGCTGACGCATTCGGATGAGACGTGAATGAAAAATAAAACGTTGCACGAATCATTCCGGGTAGAGCGCGCGTCTCGCGTGCTAACGCCAGTCCGGCTCGGACTTTCGGCGTCTCGCCGAAACGAACGTCACTTGAATTTTCAAACACAGGAAAAGTTCGCGATGACGGGACGTCATCGCCAGCACGCAAGGTCCGAGCCGGACTGGCGTTGCGTGCGCTACCCGGCAGGGAGGACCGATGCGTAAGTTCTATACGCTTCTTTCCCGCGAAGTATCGAGTTACTTCTACTCGCCCATCGCCTACATCGTGCTGGTCTTCTTTTTGTTCGTGAGCGGAGCGGACTTCTATTTCCAGATTTCGTTCATGAACCAGCGGCCAGTGCAATATTCGGTGCAGGAAGCATTTTTTAACTCGGTCTTTTTCTGGTTCGCCTTTGTCCTGATCTTCCCGCTCATCACCATGCGGTTATTCGCCGAGGAATTTAAGCTGGGAACGATCGAGCCGCTTATGACCGCGCCGGTGCGAGACTGGCAGGTAGTGCTGGCGAAATTTTTTGGCGCCCTCGTCTTCTACTTGGTTCTCTGGGTTCCCACCATTCTTTACTTTTTGATTTTCCAATACATCACCGGTCAAACAGCGGCGGGGTCATCCGGCGCGTATTGGGGTTCTTACCTGATGCTGCTGTTATTGGGAATGTTTTACGTCAGCGTGGGCTGTTTCGCTTCGGTCTTAACTAGAAACCAGATTATTGCAGCCGTGATTTCGTTTTGTGCGATCACGATGCATTTCTTCTCCGGGTTAATCACTTTTATTTTAACTGAGGTTAGCTCCACCACGCGGCAACTACTCGGTTATTTCTCGGCTCTTGAGCAAATGGGCACGCTCTCGCGCGGCGAGATCGATACCCGCCCGATCGTTCTCTACCTCAGCCTGACGATGGTCATGCTTGGTCTGACCTATCAGGCATTTCAATCGCGTAAATGGAGACTGTAACCGTGGCGGAGAAACCAAAGAAAATTCATCGCTTCCAGATCGGGCTCAACGTCGTCGTTCAAATTGGCTTGCTCATCTTCCTGGCACTGATGGTGAATTATCTCGGCTTCGAGCATTACCGGCGATGGGATTTTTCGCGCGACCAGAAATATGCCCTCTCGGACAAAACGAAACGCATGCTCGACTCGTTGAAGGGAAAACTGCGAATCACCGTTTTCTTTTCCCCAAACACGCCGATCACAAACGACGTCCAAAGTTTGCTAACGGAATATCAGTACGTCGCCAAAGGAAAAATCGACATTGAGCATATCGACCCAGAACGCAGCTTTTCGCGGGCGAAGGAACTCTTCGACAAATACAAGGTAGTTACCGACGAAAGCATGCTGGTGCTTGATTACGAGGGGCGGAACAAAACGGTCAAGGCCTCGGAAATGGCGGAGATTGATCAAAGCGGGATGGCGATGGGTGAAGGTCCGCGTGTGACCGCGTTCAAAGGCGAGCAGGCGATCAGCAGCGCGATCATCGATCTGACCGAGGGGAAGAAAAACGTCATTGGTTATGTGCTCGGCCACAAAGAACCGCCCATCGCGGAAGCGCCCCCGAACCTGATGACGATGGAGCGGTCCCCGGCCAGCCCGATCTCAGTGCTAAAGACATTTATCGAAAATGAAAATATCAAGCTTCAGGAACTAAATCTTTTCAACGTCGATGCGATCCCGGCGGAAATGAAGACGATCATAATCGTCGGCCCGCAATATGATTTTTCCGACCGCGAGATGCAATTGTTGCGCGATTTTTGGAATAAACAGGGTCGCATTTTGCTGTTGCTCGATCCTTCCGCCAAAACGCCGAAGCTCGACGCGTTCCTAGCCGAGTTTGGCGTGCGAGTGAACGACGATCGCTTGATGGCAATGGTGCGCACCGGCATTGAAGAAATCGCGCGGGTGCGCGATGTGATTGGGCGTTTTCTGCCCGATTCCCCGATCACCAAACGGCTGGCCGATGTGCGCGCGCCATTTCTAGGTGGAACGTGTTCGCTTACGCTCGAGTCGCAGCGGGCGCAAGCCGGGGGCGTCCAACTGCAGCCACTGGTACAGGCGGAAAAAGGTTACTGGGGGGAGGTCGATTATAATTCGGATGATCCGGCTAAACTACAGTTTGAGCAAAATCGCGATCATGCTGCGCCGCTGACGATCGCGGCCTCAGTCGAAAAAGGCGGCAGCGGCGACGAGCGGGTGCGGGTGAACTCATCCCGCATGGTGCTGGTGAGCAATGCGCTCTTTGTTCAGGACAATGCTCTAACCCAGGACCAGCAGGCGCTCGACTTCATTTCCGGGAGCATTAACTGGCTGATGAGTCGCGAGCAAATGATCGGCATCGCGCCGAAAGTGCCGAAAACGCTCACCTTTAGCCTCGATCAAACAGCGCTGCGTAATTTGCGCTGGATTGTTCTGGTATTGCTGCCGCTGGTGCCGGCATTGATCGGTTCTGCGGTGTGGTGGAAACGGCGAGCCTGATCGCGCCATGAGATTCCGAACTACCCTCGTCCTCTTTGCCCTCACCGCGGCGTTAGTCGTTTTCATTAAATTTTACGAAACCAAGCGCCCGAACACGGAAGAAGCGAATCGCCGCGCCCAGAACGTGATCAATTTCGAGCGCGATAAAATCGACGGTATTGTCATTCAGAACGGCGAGGAGCGGATCGAATTGAAACGCGCAGACAAAAAATGGCGGCTGGAATCGCCGGTCAAAGATCTGGCCGATGGTAGTACCATAGACGGCTTATTGTTCGATCTGGAAGATTGGAAAAAAGACGCAACCATCAGCGGAAAAGAAATCGAGGCGGATAAGAGCCGGATGGCGGAATACGGTGTAGCCAAAGCGAAGCTTCGACTCAAGCTCCAAGGCGCGAACGCACCGCCGGAGATTTTATTCGGCAACAACGCCGCCCTGGAAGGCAAGACCTATGTCCGACTGGAGAATTCGAAAGATGTCTTTCTCGCCGCGCAATCGATCAAGAACCAGATTTCGAAAAAGCCAGAGGAATTTCGGGACCGCAAGTTGACCGACACGGTTGCGACGCAGGTGACACGGCTTTCACTCAAGACCGCGGCTGGCGAAATGGAACTGCAAAAACAAGGTGATCACTGGCAAATCGTGAAACCATTACGGGCACGAGCCGACGATCAAAAAGTCAACGATTTGATTGCGCAGATTACGACCAGCCGGATTGCCCAATTTGTGGCTGACGACGCCGGCGATTTGCATCCCTATGCCCTGACCGAGCCGCGGGGGACGGTGACGATTTTTACCGCCGACGACAAACAAGGCCAGATTTTACAAATCGGCGGCGTGCCCGAAAAAGAAAAGGACCAGGTCTACGTCCGATTCGCACCGCGCAAATTCGTTTACACCTTGCCGAACAAGATCGAAACGATTTTGAGCACCAGACCAAACGATTTACGTGACCGCCATTTGGTGCGTTTCGATCAAAACCAGCTGGATCGCATCACCATTGACGTTCCGGGAAAAACAAAAACGGTGCTGGCCCGCAAAGACCAAAACTGGACGATCGTCAATCGGAACAATCGCCCGGCCAATGCGGCAGAAGCCCGCCGTTTAATTGATCTGCTTGCTGGCGAGCAAGTAACAAATTTCGTCGCAGACGTTGCGTCCGATTTGCCGAAATATGGTCTCGATAAGCCGCAATTAACGGTCACGCTCAGCTCATTTGCGTCAGAGAATACAGCCGAAACCAAGGCGGGCGAGCATCCACTGGCGACGATCGCGTTCGGAAAAATCGATGGTGAAAATATTTTCGCACGTGTGGGAGAGGAGCCATTCGTGGTCGCGGTTCACCGTTCAACGCTCGACAATATTTTTGCCGATCCGCTGCAGTGGCAGGATCTCACAATTTTTAAATTCAAGCCGGAGCAAATTCACCGTTTCGCTCTCTTTACCGATCACGAACAAAGCTTGATCCGCGGGCCCAACAATCAATGGGAATGGGTCACGGGAAATGGGCCGATCAACACGGTCGCTGTGCAGTCCCTGGTGAACACGCTCGCCTCGTTGCATGCCGTTCGCTGGCTCGCAAATGTTCCGCCGGCAGCGTTCGATAAGCCGCAACTCGTCGCGACCTTTACTACTTCGGCGGACGACAAGGCGCAGCACAAGGTCACCATCAGCGGACCGTCAGCTGATGAAACGTCCATGGCGCGGACCGACGAACATGAAGGCACATTTGTCATTAGCAGTTCGGACTTGAGCGCGTTGCGGGGAGCGCTGGTACAGCCGCCATTCCCATCGCCCGCGGCGAGCGCGTCGCCCTCGGTGGCGACGTCGCCGGTGGCCCCGCCAACGCCGTGAAGTCGTTCTAGGCAGCGCGAGGAATCGAACCGCGAAAGCTTAAGGGTAGCGCTGCGGAATCCCTCGACTTCCCTCGGGATGACGGGCGTTTTCAGCGGTGTAAATCGTGACGATTCCGCCGGTGAGTGGCTCAGCTGCGGCATTTTGAAATCCGCTGGCCTCGATCAAATCGCACATCGCACGGCCGCTGGGGAATTTCTCGATAGAAGTGCCGAGATACTGGTAGGCTTCTTTTTCACGCGTAATGATTGCAGAAGCGAAAGGTAGAATTTGGCGCAGGTAAAATCGATAAAGGAAGTGAAGGATCGGCTTTGGCGGCAAAGAAAAATCAAGCACGAGCAGATGGCCAGCAGAAGTCAGGACACGACGCATTTCGCGCAGGGCGGCAGCCCAATCGCGCACGTTCCTGAGACCGAATGCGATGGTTACGGCATCGAACGATTGTTCTGCTAACGGTAATTGGGCCGCGTCGGCAGCAATAAGGTGACGAACGCCCTTGCGACGGGCAAGCGCAAGCATGGCGCTGGAAAAATCGAGAGCGACGATTTGGGCCCGAGATATTTTGTCTTGGAGGGCGAGTGCGAGATCGCCACTGCCGGTGGCCAGGTCAAGCACACAAGCTGGATTCCACTCCGCGACAATTTCGGCCGCTCGTCTGCGCCAGAAGAAGTCCCGGCCAAAGCTTAAAAGGTGGTTGGCGAGATCGTATCGTCGTGCGACACGATCAAACATTTCCCGAACAACCTCGGGATCACGCGAAAGCGCAGTTTCCTCAGGCGAGCTCAACCCCCGGCGTTCGCTCAGAACCTGCGATTACGCAAGTGACTACGCCGCACTCATGGACGCGCGCGCGGTTTTTCAGACTTCGGCGGGAAACGGCAAGCATGGTGATCAGAAATCCAACCGGGGTAACGTGCATTAACAGCCTGCTAATCGAGAGACCTACATGGTCGAGATAATTGGGCCAGCTGCTGAAGACATAAATCGACAGATACAGCGCGATCGGAACAATCAGAGCGGTGACCAGTACCAGGACGCGTGGATCGCGCATCCGGCGCAGCAAATAGGCGACGCCAACGGCGACCACAAACCAAAACAGACTCCAGATACGAAGATCATGGAATTCTTCCAGAAGTGCAGAAAGAAGTGGAAAGATACGGTAAAGATGACTTCCAAAGGTCTGCAAATTCACCGGTAGAAAGTCACTCCCCTGCAGCGCGTGCATGGCGTTTAAATAAAAGCGCCAGCCGCAAATGATCAGGAGTCCCGGGAAGAAGGCCAATAACGACCGATATGATTTTCTCGTCGCTAAAATAACAAATACTCCGCAAGCCGCCGCGACCGTCCACAGGATTACGCCATCGCGTTTTACCCATGGAAGCAGCGCGAGGCACGCGGCGTAGAGGCGAAAAAAGGCGTCGTTTTTTGGTTTAGCGGCGCAGAAAAGGTATCCGATTGTTGCAAGATAAAAGACGCTTAGAGGAAAGTCTGTGTAACCAGCGATTGCACTGCCGACTTCAACCGTGATCTGTGGCACAAAAAACAAAAATGCCGCCACGAGCAGTCCAATCCATGTTCTTCCGGCAAGACGTCGTCCAAGTGCGACCAGCAAAAATATTCCCACGACATAGAAAGCCGGAAAGATTGTCTTTGCGCAAAATTGGTCAGCTTGACCGAGCCAAAAGTATAGCCACAGCTCGGTGAAAGGAATGGCAAGCGGATATTCCGGGTGACTGAAGGCGCGGCCGCTGTCGCTAAAATAGGTTGCGGGAATAATGCCGTCATTGGCAAAGGCGTAGCGAGCTTTGATTTCCCAGTTGAGCAATCCGTCCCAACCAAGAGTATGAACAAATGAAAGATAGAAGACGCTCGCAATTTCAATGACGACAATTATCCCGAGAAGAATTTCGAAAGGCTTCGGTCCGCGCCGCCCGAGTGAAAGCGGCACCGTTTGTCTCCAACCAACAAATCCCAGTGAAAGGCAAATGATGCTAACGAGACCGGGTAGTAACACCCCTTGAACAAAAAGACCAAAGATCCAGAGAAGCAGTGAAACCACCCCGATTCCAAGTAACCAGGAGAAAGCGATTTGCTCCGTGAGAGTTAATCGCGTCTTCTGGCGAACCAGCAAAGCCAAGACGCCATAGCCCGCGACAAGAAGTGTCCCGAACGCGCCGAGTAAAGCGAGCGCACTCATCGTCGCACTTTTTCCGTCATCGAGACTACTTCCAGTCCCGAGCCAAATACTTTCCCGGCCGGTAACCAGGCAGGGCGGTTAGTACGACAAAAAACCACCGCGGCAACCTCATGGGGATTCATTTTCGAGAGTTCATTATCCGGATGCGTTCCGTTGATCTCGAATACACGGACAAGATGCGGCGAGGCGAGATATGCGATGGTCATTCCCAAGCCGCAACTAAACGTGTCATCCTTGCGAGTGAAGATAATGACGCGCTTGGACGCATTCGTGGATTGAAAGATTGAGATCAGATTCTTCGATAAACCGGATACGCCGGTGGCAAATTTCAGGTAGCTATCGCTCGTATGGAGAGGGCCAGTGGGACGAAGCGGGAATTCGGTCACGCCGGAATAAATTTTGGGAATGCTTACCCAAAGTGACGCGACGGCCAACCCGCACCAAAGCAATACGTGCGCAATGCGCCCGTAAGAAAAGCGGGACGTCATCAGGAATGCTTCAGGCGCGGTCCGAACTCAACAGTATCAGCCGATTCGTTCAACGAATTCTCGTTAGAAAAAATGAGGCCATTATCGCGAACAAAAAAATTGTACTTGATGATGGCGTAGAAGGCGCGAATTCCATCGCGCCAGGTAATTTTCTTTCCTTCTTCGTAGGTCCGGCCGTCGTAAGAGATACCGACTTCGTAAATCCGGCAGCGGGTGCGGGCTACTTTGGCGGTAATTTCGGGTTCGAATCCGAAACGGTTTTCGCGCAAGTCAAGGTTCCTGATAACGGAAGCGCGGAATGCCTTGTAGCAGGTTTCCATGTCGGTGAGGTTGACGTTTGTGCACATGTTTGAGAGCAAAGTGAGCAGTTTGTTCCCAATCATGTGCCAGAAATAAACGGCACGGTGCGGGCCTCCGCCGATGAAGCGCGAACCGAAAACGACATCTGCTTTGCCGCTTAAGATTGGCTCAAGTAAGCGAGGGTATTCCTCGGGATTGTATTCGAGGTCGGCATCCTGGACGAGAATGATATCACCGGTGGCGACCGCGAAACCGCTGCGCAGGGCCGCGCCCTTGCCGCGGTTCAGGCCGTGGTAAATGACGCGATCGGCGATCGGTTCGACATTGCGTTTTAAGATCGTGCGGCTGCCGTCGGTCGAACCATCGTCCACCACGATGATTTCGATGTTTTGTAGGGGCGCGGTCCGCACGGCCGAAACGAT
>QHRA01000183.1 GCA_003221295.1 Verrucomicrobiota bacterium
GCCCGATTGACGCAATAGTTGATCAACTAATGTTGTTTTGCCGTGATCAACGTGCGCAATGATAGCGATGTTACGGATTTTATCCATTTGGGGAACGTCTCGTCGTTGTAGGGCAACTGCGTCGGTTGCCATAAAGCAGGCGATGCGCCTGCTCTACAATTAAGAGTGCCGAATATCGCCGCGAGGGCCTCATGCGTCAACGGAAGACGCGCAGGCTGGTAGAGAAGACGGGCTGCGATTCTGGCGCCAGTCCAGGCAACTACGTTGCAACCTTTTTGAACAGACAATAGAAAAGAACGTCGAACTTAAGAAGGCGCGCGTGGCATACAAAGGTGCGCGATCATCCAAAAGTGAAGTTGAAAATCGGTTTCTACGTTACGGCTGCTATCGTCACATCTGTTTTCATGACGCCGAATCTCTCGCCGGGGCAAACGCCTCAGAACTCAGTTTCAGCCGCAACACCTGGAGAGAGGGCTCTGGGTTTGGATCAAGGCAAAGCCGTTTACCATTTCAAACTGCTCCCGGACGGCGGCGCAATAGAGATCACCGCAAATGATCCCGCGGACGCCGCTGCGATCCGGCAGCAAGTAGCGAACATTGCGGCTATGTTTGGACAGGGGAAATTCGAAGTCCCAGCGGTTACCCGTGGACAGAACCCGCCAGGAGCAGACAGAATGAGCCAGCTAAAGAGCGACCTCTCTTACGCGGCGGAGAATTTGCCGGCCGGCGGGCGGGTACGCATTACGACGGCAAATTCAGAGGCACGGAATGCTGTTCACGATTTTCTGCGCTTTCAAATTCAGGAACATCGAACCGGGGACTCGCTTGCCGAGCCGGGACCAGCTAAGCGGCAGCATCCCGCGAACAACCTCGGCCACGACGCGCCGCCGGCTCCGCCCTAAATGGCCGGGGCCGCGGAGGCATGCCGTTGAGGAAGTACGCCTCCGGAGAGATTGCGTTGATTGTCCTACTTGTCTTACACAGCGGGCTCAAGTCGAGTGACACAGCCTTCGACGGGCGCCACAGACACGTTCTCGGGATTGCCTTAAGCGCAACGCAGCTTTGGCGACACCGCCAAAGCTGCGTTCTGAAACCCTGATGCAATTTTGCGAGCCGCAGTTTTGAACCGACTCACAGGAGCGTCGCCTTACTTCAGAATCTCGTAGAATCCGCGCCCGTGTGTCGCTGCACGCAGGTGACCATCGGAGCTGATCGCAAGATCAAATACAGCTACGTCTGGCAGACCGGTGCCGTAGAGACTCCAGGTGGTACCGCCATTGGTGGATTTGAAAACACCACGGTCAGTGCCGGCGTAGAGATGAGTCGAATCTGCTCGATCAACCACAAATGCATTCACCGAAACATCAGGAATGCCGGTGCCATCGATTGCTGTCCAAGTCACGGTACCGGTGCCGGTGAGATTGAGATTGGTCGTCTTCCAAACGTGCTTCCCGGCGATGGCGTTGCCGTTAAAAACCACGTAGGCGGTGTTCGCATTGTTTGGATCGATGACCGTGCGTGCGATGTATTTGCTGGGCATGCCTGCAGCGGTTACGTCAGTCAACGGGTTGCCTCCGGTAATCGTGGCAAACACTTGCATCGTGTTTGTGGTTGGACTTGTGAGTTGCCCAATGTTCAGCCCGACTATGCGCACGTTGTCATTTGCTCGCGAGATACCAATCGCGCTGACGGTAGAAGGAAATGTCTGACTTACGACGGTCATCGTGTCGCCTTTATTAGTCGATCGATAGAGTTTGTTCGTGCCGAAGTAGACTGTCTGTCCGGATTTGCCGACGAACGGCGCGGTGAGACTGACTACTTGCCCCAGCGCCATCGGCGCGTAAAAGTTCACAGGATCGCTGAGCGAAATTCCGTTGAATGTGTCCGTAGTACCGTCGCAGTGGACCGTCGGATCCACGGGCGGTATATAGGCCCCTTTAAATGACCATTGCGCCTCGGTTGCGCAGCTCGTTTTCAGCACGCGGCCGAAGCCAATCAGGAGACCTGTCGCGTTGAAATATGTATGATACATCGTCACGTTTTCCGTGTTCGTCGCGTTCTGATCGATAAGAGCATACCCGCCGTCACCGAAGTCGACACGATGCCATGTCCGGTTCGGCCGAAAGAAATTGGTGCCGTTGTCCTGCGTGCCGCCGATACTGAAGTTGGGGTCGGTCGGGTGGACCGCTATGCTCTCGAACTGCGTCGCGCTAAAGGTGGCGGTGTTGCGATCTCTTAGCCAAGTCACACCTGCATCGATCGACTGCCAAACGCCGCCATCGTTGCCCGTATAAATGACCGAGGGGTTAGAGGGCGCGACGCCGACAAAATGGCTGTCAACATGCAGCCGATCGTTGCTTGGCGTAAATGTCTTGCCGCCATCTCTCGAAAAGAGAAACGTCCCATTCAGCGTGCCAACGACATAGATGTTGTTTGCAGTGGTCGGGTCAATCGCTACGTCGAGGTTATAGAATCCTTGACCGTCTGCGAATCCATTCGCGGCCGGTAACCCAGAGAACGTCGCATTGACGGGCTTGCTTGAGTCGTAAACGGCTTTGTAAGCTTTGCCTTCGCCTTGGTTGTTGGGAGCAGTCTCGCCAGTGACCGCCACGACCGTCACGGTTGTTCCGATCTTGTTGATCGCAAGCTTAACAGGCGCGAAGTCTTTTTTTGCAGTCTTCAACACTTGTTTAAATGTCGGAGACGGAGCACTCGCATTTTCTGTGAAATAGATGCCTCCAATTCCGAGTCCGGCGGCATCGGCCACGCCGATAAAGAGGCGATCGGAGCTGCCCGGCTCGTAGACGACCGAGGTGACCCGGAAATCAAACGTTGCTGGTATGTTTGCCACCGCAAGCTTTGTGAACGTAGGGGACCCCGGCGAGCCGGAAAAGAAATCAGTCGAACGGAATAGACCGCGGGGAGGGGCGCCCGTGAATGCTTGCGGCCCGATCCCCTGCTGGCCAGTGGCACTCCCGACGTAAACGTTGTTATGGTTATTTGGATCGATAGCAAGACCGGGAATGCTACGATGGATGAACTGGCCGGAGCCGAATGGACCGCTCACAACCGGAGTTGCGGTGTTCAGACCCGTGATTTTGTAAACGCCGAATCCAGCAAAACTGTCGCTAGAGAAGTTTCCCTCCCCGCTGCCCACTAACAGAGTATTCGCATTCGTTGGATCGAGCTGGACCGAGCCGACGGCAAGCGTTACCTCGTTATCCATGAGAGGTCTCCACGTCACGCCACCATTAGTGCTCTGATACACGCCACCTTGCGCCGCGCCGGCATAAACTTTATTCGAATTAGCCGGATCTATTGCCACCGACGTTAGACGCCCGCTGACGGGAGTGTGAGTAAGAGAGATGCCGTTCACATCAGCCGGTATGGTCTGGCCGTTTGGAATGGGCGCCGGGCCGAGAGCCGTCCACGCCGGGCCGACCGGCCCAGTAATTACGGATGGCGAAATCGCAGTGCCGCTGGTTGATTCTGGCGCTTCATTCGACGGTTGAACCCCCGCTTCAACCTGCGGTGGCGTCGTATCATCGACTGTCCGCTTGAAATGCTTTGCGGTCGGCTTGTCCGCGTTGGTCGAAGTTGGAGCGCTCAGCATCGCGATAGTAAGGGAAGCGAACAAAGCTGTGCAAAGTCGCCGGATCGCGGTGGATTTTGTAATGTCAACGGGTTTGAATGGACAGTTCATATGGAATTTGGTGAGATTTACTGGTAATTATGGGATTCGCCGGAGGGAAATAGAATTAATAATTCTTGTCATGCGTGGGCCGGTGTCAATCTTTTTTGATCTTTTTCGGAAAAAATGTTCATTCTTTTTGCTCTCCGCGAACTGAGCCGATTTCCCTCGCTGCGCGGGGCATAAATCTGGTGCGTCGCGTTCCATAAAATTCCGTCAGGTGGCACAAACTCGGGCCCGGCACTCTTGCCGAATGGTTTGTTGGATTTGCCGTGGATATGTGGACAGGGTCTTAGCAAGATGGTTTCTCCTTGTGTCGTCGTGACCTCTTCGTCAGGTTTATTGCAGGAAGTAATCAACAACGGATCTGAATAAGAGACGCACGGCGATTGCTTTTGTTTCCGGTCCAAGAAAAAAAATTTGCGATCTGCAATACTGCGTGGCGCTGTCGGATAGGGCTTTAAGATTTTTACGTAGCAACTGAATCTTTATTTGCTCCAGAAAGAGGACGTGCCTTCCATGGGAAGTTGACCCCGTACGCAAATTTGGGCGAACATTACCGCGAATATCCGGCCCAAAATTAAACCGCAGCAAGAACTTAGCGTGGTGCGTAATGGCCGTGGATCCAGACTCTGTGATGGTGATGCCAGCCCCAATGTCCCGGAATCCAAACCCAATAAACCCGACCGACGTAGTAGCCTGGGCCATGTATATAATAAGGCCGGTCACCTACTTCGATATTCACAATAACAGCATTTGCCATTGGGACCATTGCTGCTAGCACTGCCAGAAGTATTCCAAATTTCCGTTTCATACCCGTATTTCTATATCGGATTAAGACGAACACCGGACGCCTTTTATTCGGGTCAAAACAAGTGGCACTAATTCTAGGAAAAAGCGCCATCGATGTTGTGACCCGTGGAACGGGTTCTAGAATAAGTGCTGATGATGTTTAAAATTGAGTCTCTTGATCATGTGGCGTTGTCCGTCCGGGATCTCGAACGTTCAGCCCGGTGGTATGCTGATGTCCTCGGATTTAAACGACAGCATGAAGGAATGTGGGATGGAGTCCCGCTCTTTGTTGGGAATGGCGATGCCGCCATTGCATTATTTCCCGCGCACGACAAAGCCGGATCGACATCCCGCGATCGTGCCGCGGTGCGGGCGCTTCATTTTGCTTTTCGCGCCGATCGCGAAAATTTTCTGCGTGCGCAGGATGAGCTGAAGAAACGCGCGATCGCATTCGATTTTCAGAATCATCAGATTTCGCACTCGATCTACTTTCGCGACCCCGACGGTCACGAAATCGAGATCACAACTTACGAGCTGTAGAGCGGGTCGCCGGTGGTTTTCCTTGCCCCCGCGTTTTCCAACGCGGAAGGCGGCATTAGTGACTGGAGAGTTAACATTTGCATGTTGCACCTGCAATACCAAATTGTAACTCTAGATTGGTTGACTCGGTCGGGATTTCTGGGCTTGGAATTTGGAAAGCGACTCGTTTCTTTAGGCGTTGGCTTCGGCCAGTGCCTCCTGCGTGGCCGGTTCGACCCATTTGCCGTGTTCGCGAATTAAATCCTTTAGTCGATCTACCGCTTCGGCTTCAGGAATATTGAATTTCACCGCCTGCTTCCCAACATAAAGATTCACCTTGCCCGGCGCACCTCCGACATAGCCAAAGTCCGCGTCCGCCATCTCGCCGGGCCCGTTTACGATGCAGCCCATGATCGCGATTTTGACTCCTTTTAAATGCACGGTCGCCGCTTTGATTCGGGCCGTTGTCGTTTGCAGATTGAACAAGGTGCGGCCGCAACTGGGGCAGGCGACGTAGTCGGTCTTGAAAATGCGCGTACCGGCCGCCTGCAAAATGTTGTAACTCAAACGCAGCGATTGTCCGGGCGCCTCCTCACCTTGCACGAGAATTGCGTCGCCAATTCCATCGCAAAGCAGCGAGCCGATGTTGGTCGATGCAATCAGAAGGGTGTGGAGAAATGACGAATGACGAATGGTCCGAGCCGGACTGGCGTTGAATGACGAAGGAATGACGAAGTCCGGACTGCGTTTCGTCATTTGATCATTCGGATTTCTTTCGTCCTTCAACGCCAGTCCGGCTCGGACCATTGGTGCTTCGTCATTCGCCGCGAAGCGGTTTAGCACATCCTTCAGCAAAATCGGATGCCGCGATTGCAACTTCGCCGCCAGCAGACGAAACGCCGCAATCATCGGCAGATCGATCTCATCCTTGACCGTGACAAGTTCCGTTTCCGCGGAATCGTTCACGCGGGCAACGGCTTCGTGATCGCGCGGATCCACCTCGATCACGCTGGCGTTTTCAAAAACGATCTCCGGCTTGTAATCGCCCATCCGTTCGATTTTGTGCGCGATTTTCTCATGCTGCTCTTTGCGGATGACAACGCGCACGAGTTCATCGCCGCCGACTTGCACGCCTTCGCGCTCCAGCTTCTTTGTCGTGCGCCGCTGATACGAGAACGGATCGAATGAAAGCTGGATAGCCGCTTTTGCTTCTTCTGTGGTGGTCCGCCTAAGGCGGATATCGGCTGCGGAATTTGCTGAATTTGCGGGCGACACGCCCGCCGCTACAGAATCGATCAGCGCTTTCGCGACTGGGATCTCATGAATGCTGTCTTCCGTTAACGAGACGCGGATCGTGTCGCCAATCCCATCGGCCAGGAGCGAGCCAATTCCGATGGCGCTTTTGATCCGCGCATCTTCGCCTTCACCGGCTTCGGTCACGCCAAGATGAATCGGATAATTCCAATCCGCTCCTTCTTCACTTAATCGCGCGACCAGCAAACGATAGGCCGCGATCATCACTTTGGGGTTGCTCGATTTCATCGAGAAAATGAAGGCGTGATAGTCGAGATCGCGTGCAATCCGGGCGAACTCGAGCGCGCTTTCCACCATGCCGAGCGGCGTGTCGCCGTAACGATTCATGATCCGATCGGAGAGCGAACCGTGATTCGTCCCGATCCGCATCGCGATCCCGCGGTCTTTGCAAAGTTCCACCAACGGCGCAAAACGTTGCCGAATTCTCGTTAGTTCGGCCGCGTACTGTTCGTCACTATACTCAATGATCTTGAACTTCTTCGAGTCGGCGTAATTACCCGGATTGATTCGCACCTTATCGACCCACTTGGCTGCCTCCATCGCGGCTTCCGGTTTAAAGTGAATGTCGGCCACGATCGGCACCTCACACCCGCGTTCACGCAGGCCGCGCACGATATGTTGCAAGTTGGCCGCGTCTTTTACTGTCGGCGCTGTGATGCGCACGATCTCGCAGCCCGCCTCCGCCAGCTCCATCGTCTGCGCGATGGAAGCTCCCGTGTCCATTGTGTCGCAGGTAATCATCGATTGCACCCGGATCGGATTGTCGCCGCCGATGCCGACATTGCCGACGCGCACTTCCCGCGAGACACGCCGCTGGTAGGAAAATGGATCCGCGCAGTAATTCATTGCTTGGGCTCGACCTGGACTGCTGTTCCGTAGCAAAGGACCTCAGTGACGCCTTGCATGATCTCGGTTGCGTCATAGCGCAAACCGATGATGGCGTTAGCGCCTAGCTGTTGCGCATGTTGGAGACAAAGCTCGAGCGCGTGCTGGCGCGTTTTCTCACACAGATCGGTGAGAATGGTGATGTTGCCGCCGACCAGGGTCTGCAATCCCGCGCCAATCGTCCCGAAAATTGAGCGCGATCGCACAATGATGCCGCGCACCACCCCGAAATTTTTCACGATCCGGTAACCATCCAGTTCAAACGCCGTGGTTGTCATCGCTGGGTTCATAGTGGGAATTTAGGCACGGTTCAGCTTGGCTGCACCGGCTTTCCAAATTTACCGAGCGGAGGTCGAGCTATTTTTCGGCGTGAATTTCGGGCCGGCTCGCCCAAACAAGTCCTGCACATCAAAGAAGGCGATGTAAACCATGAATCCGATGATGACCACGGCGCAGGCCGTTTGCACGACCTCCAGGACGCGCGCGTTGACCGGACGCCGGCGCAACGCTTCAACGATTGCGAGAGCGATGTGCCCGCCGTCCAGCACCGGCATCGGAATCAAATTCAGCAAAGCGAGGTTAACATTGAGAATAACGCTGAACCACAACGCCATCAGCCAGCCGTCGCGATTTTCGAACATCAAATAATAAACCCGCAACATCATGACCGGCCCGCTCATGTGCTGGAGTCTTACATCCGACTTGGGCGAGGCGATGGCGCCAAGGGTATTGACCACAGCCAGGGTCGCGGCGCGAACTTGCTCCGGTGGCGTCGGATGTGTGCGCGTTAATCTTCCATAGGTATCGAGGACAATCCCATAATTGTCCTCCCAGGAAATACCAATGCGCGGGTAGAGTTCTCCCTGCGGCACTTCTGGAGTAACACTCAATTCGAAATTCTTCCCTCCCCGCGTGACGAAGAAGCGAACCGGCTGGCCGCCGTGATGTCGGATGTAGTCTGAGGCCGCAGCAGTGCTCTTCCTTGGAATGTCATCGAGCGCGCGGACCACGTCCCCTTTTTGCAAACCCGCCCGGGCCGCGGGACTATCCTGCGACACGTCCCCAACTACGAGCGGACCTGCCTCAAAAGGCACCGTCACATCCGCGCCGTTCCGCTTTAGGTTTAACTGAATGGGCGCGGACGGGTGCTCGCGCGAAAAATCATCAATTCCGTTAATGTGATAAAGCGGTTCGCGATTGATTCCGACAATTAAATCGTTTGCTTGTAATCCAGCTTTCGCTGCCGGGCTGTTCGGTTGCACGCGTGCGACCAATGGAGTTTCGGCAGGAAAAATTTCGATTTGGCGCAGCCCCTTTCGCATCCACGCGCGCGTTGGCGGGATTATCGGTTTTGCGTCCACTGTGATTACTCGCGCCTTCCCGTCCTCGTTTCGCTCGACCATGATCGGAACGGTTTCGCCTTCACTGCGGACAATGCGCCAGCTGATTGAGTCTTCGCTCATGCCACCGAAACGAGTGACCCCGTGCCCATCTACCGACAGAATCTTGTCGCCTGCCTTAAGACCAGCCTGGGCCGCGGGCGAAGCGGGCACCACATAGCCGATAATCGTGGTCGCTTCCGATTCGCTGACTGGTCGCCCTACCATCCAGATGAAGACCGCAAAAACGACCGCGAGCAGGAAACTGAAAAGCGGACCGGCGAAGGCGACGATGATTTTGTCGAACGCTGAAATCTTCGGCAACTGTGCGCGATCGACATCGGCTTTGCCCTCGATGATATCCATGGGGGCGAGCTGCGGTAAGGCTACAAACCCGCCGAAGGGTAGCGAGCCGAGCGAATATTCCACGCCATTGATTGTTTTCTTCCAAATCGGTTTGCCGAACCAGACGCCAAATTTTTCGATATAGAGGCCACGCCAGCGCGCGGCTAAAAAATGGCCAAGCTCGTGGACAATGATGAGCAGATTGAAAAGAGCCAGGACCTCGATAACGATCAGGATGACCCGCGCGATGTGAAGGATCATGGATGGTGATTAAACATCGGTGATAGGTGATTAGTCCGCCAGCGCCCCTTCAACGCTTCAACCCTTTAACGTGCCTCCCTGCTTCCGCGCGCGCCCATTGATCGGCCCGCAATATCTCATCGAGATTGGGATGCGCAACGGACGCGTGCGCGTTCATCACCTGCTCAACCGTTTGCCAGATTTGGGGGAAGCTCATCCGTTTTTCGAGAAAAGCTGAGACCGCAATTTCATTAGCTGCGTTCAAAACAGCGGGAAGTGTACCGCCGGTTTCACCGGCGCGTCGGGCCAGGCCGAGCGCGGGGAAATCATCATAACGCGGCGGCGCAAACTGCAGTTCCGCCAGTTTTCCAAAGTCGAGCGGTGGCAGCGAGTTTGGCACACGATCCGGCCAAGTGACGGCGTATTGAATCGGGAAACACATGTTGGAGTGCGATAATTGCGCCAGCACCGATCCATCGGCGAACTCGACCATCGAATGCACAATACTTTGCGGATGGATCACCACTTCCACCTGCGCCATTCCCACCCCAAATAACCAATGCGCTTCAATCATTTCGAGTCCCTTATTAAACAGCGTGGCCGAATCGATCGTGATCTTCGGGCCCATGTTCCAGGTTGGATGTTTCAGCGCTTGTTCCACTGTGATTTGCGAAAACTTCTCGGCTGGTGTTTCCCGAAACGGCCCACCCGATGCCGTAAGGATGATGCGGCGGACATCGGCCGACTGAAATGTGGGAGCGGCCTCAGCACCGCGACCGTTCGGGGCACTAAGGCCCCTCCCACTCTGTAGGCACTGAAAAATCGCGTTGTGCTCGCTATCAACCGGGAGCACATGCACTCCTTTTTCGCGCGCTTCCCGCATCACAATCTCGCCGGCCATCACCAAAATTTCCTTGCTCGCAACGGCCAGATCTTTCCCCGCTTCAATTGCTGCCAGCGCCGGACGCAAACCACCGGTCCCAACAATTGCGACCAAAACCATGTCGCTCGCGACTCCCGATGCAATGTCACGCAGGCCCGTTTCGCCGGAAAAAATCTGCGGCTGGTAGCTTAAGTTCTTGCGCAACTCACTGACCTTTGTCTCATCGACGATACAAACCGCGGGCGGGCGCAATTCATTGGCTTGTGCCGCAAGCTCGCGCGCCTTCGAGTTGGCCGCGATGCCGACAATTTCCACGCGCTCGGGAATGTCGCGCGCAACTTTCGCGGCGCTTTCGCCGATGGAACCGGTCGCACCAAGAACGACAACCCGTTTACGTTTCATACGAAACTTTCGCAGGGGGAATTCCGGGGAGCGCACGCGAGGGCGCGTGCGCTCCCAAGAAGTTCGGCTGCCACGCGCATCTTACGGAACTCGCACCACCAACCGCAGATAGAAAAACAACAGCGGGGCGGTGAAGAGTAAACTATCGACCAGGTCGAGCGCTCCACCAATGCCGGGTAGCAATCTTCCGGAATCCTTCACCCCGGTGCTTCGTTTGATGATCGATTCCGCCAGATCGCCGATTACCGCCGCGAAACCCAGCAGCAATCCTAGGATCGTGGCATGGGTCCAGTTCAACGCCGCGAGATGTCCAGGCATCAGTTTGAAAAGCGCCAGACTCGCCAGCAGCGAAAATCCCAACGCGCCAAAGAATCCTTCCCATGTTTTCTTTGGGCTAATGTGCGGAATCAGCGGATGCCGCCCAATGACGCTGCCGGTAAGATAAGCGCCCATGTCGCTGAACTTCGTGATCGCGATTAAATAAAGGCAGTAAAATTGTCCCATGACTGCGCCCGCTTCCGATCGCGGCACCACGTAAAGAATTTTGGTCATGAAATTGAAAAGCCACAGGACATAGAGAAGTCCGAAGAGGGTGTAGGCCATCGCTTGCAGCGGTTCGTCCTCGCGTAAACGTGCAAACATCTGGCGCGTGATCACGGTCAGTAAAAACAGCAACAGGACTGCCGTCTCGAACTCATAGGAATTCGCCAATCCGAAGTGGGAAAAATAATAAAAACTTCCACACAGCATCGCAGCCCCGCAGATCATGGCCGTAAGCTTGAAATTCGGTAGCTCGCGCTGATCGAGCATGCCGTAGAATTCCCAGAGTGAGATCAAACCGAACGCGCTGATCAAACCCCAGAATGCCAGTTCGAATCCGGAGAACGCAATCAGCAACGCAACCGTCCAGAGAACGATCGTGCTGCTGAATCGCAGAATAAAAACGGCGCGCGGCGTGGCCGGTTTTTTTCCTATTTCTTGCGTCTCGGCCGTTGCGGACATGGAACTGCATCATCCGAATGATGAAGGAAATTGTCCATAGCCATTCGAGCCTTGTCATCTGGAGCGAAAGGATCCCGTTGCGACATCTCAAGCTCGGTTCGGCAATCACTATCGATTCCTGTTTTCCTCATTTCCTGATTTCGCCTAGGTTTAGCTCGCGATGCAAAAAATGATGCCGGCGATCGTGAAAGCCAAAGCGGAACCGGGCTTGTGGCTGGAACAAGTCCCCGTGCCTGAAGTCGGCCCGGACGACGTGCTGATCCGAACGAAGAAGGCCTCAATCTGCGGCACTGATATTCACATTTATAATTGGGATGATTGGGCGCAGAAGACCATTCCCGTGCCGATGACAATCGGCCACGAATTTGTCGGTGAGATCGCATCGGTGGGAACAAATGTGCGCGGATTTGCCGAAGGCGATCTCGTCGTCGGAGAAGGCCACATCACCTGCGGGCATTGCCGGAATTGTCTCGCCGGCCGTCGTCATCTTTGTCCGAACACGCAAGGCGTCGGCGTTAATCGCCCCGGTGCCTGGGCCGAATTCATCGCCATTCCCGCGACTAATGCATGGCACGCGGATCCTTCCATTTCGCTGGATGTCCTTTCCTGCTTCGATCCGCTTGGCAATGCCGTCCACACCGCCCTGACTTTCGATCTCGTCGGCGAGGACGTCCTCATCACCGGTGCAGGCCCGATCGGTTGCATGGCCATTCCAATTTGCCAGCACGCCGGCGCGCGTCACGTCGTCATCACCGACGTCAATCCTTATCGTCTCGATCTCGCCCGCAAAATGGGCGCGACGCTGGCGCTTGACGTCCGCACCGAGAAACTAGCCGACGCGATGAAGCAACTCGGAATGAAGGAAGGTTTCGATGTTTGCCTGGAGATGTCGGGGAACCCCAAAGCCTTCGCGGATATTTTGCCGAACATGTTTTACGGCGGCAAAATCGCGCTCCTCGGAATCATGCCGTCAACCGCGCCGATCGATTGGAATGTCGTCGTCTTTCATAGTCTGACGCTGCAAGGAATCTATGGACGCGAAATGTTCGAGACTTGGTACAAAATGACCTCTCTCATCCAGAGCGGGGTAGATATTTCACCGGTCATCACCCATCGCTTCCCGTTTCAACAATTCAAAGAAGCGATCGAACTCGCCAGGTCTGGTAACTCCGGAAAAATCGTGCTGGACTTCAGCGAGACTACCTAGCTCAAGGTACTCCCGTTCTGTAGAGGCAGCCGTGTCGGCTGCATTAGGCTGCATTAGTTTGATGGGTGCAGGCGACACGCCCGCCACTACAGATTCATGTTTGCTGCAAAGTCTATTGCAATTGCGCTGCTGTTTATGATTTGGTGCAGTGCCAGCCGCACAGACTTTCTGTAGCGGCGCTCTATGAGCGCCGAAAATGTTGCTTGCACATTGGGCCGGTCAATCGGCGGTCATAGACCGCCGCTACAGAACAAGACGCTATTACTGCAGCTGCGCGGCGGCTTCTTCGTTGCCTTGAAGCTCGAGCACCATGCGGCGGATGTGTTTGTAATCCTGGTGTCGCTGCAAAAAGCGTAAACTTTCCTCTGAGTCGCCCCATTTCAAAATCTGAATCGGCTCTTCCCGCGCGCCCCACGCGTTCATCTCCGCCTGGGTAGCCATATAAAGGTCGATGGTGTTGCGTCCAGCCAGCGCCCAGCCGTAGTCATCAACTCGATAAATCTGCCCGGTCGAAAGCAACCGGAAAGTCGTGCCCATCGGCCAGCGCGACCAATCCGCGGCCGCGCTTCCAATCTTTGGAGGCTGCAGTTTACCCTTTACCACCACGCGTTTCCCACGCACAACTTTTACCGTTCGCGTCGTTGTCGTAGTTATTGTGGTCGTCGCACGGGTTGCTTTCCGCACGGCGGGTTTTGGTTCGTCATCGTTGATCGAGAAGGGCTGCGAAGGCGGCGTATAGGAAGCAATCCTTAAGTCACCTTCAATCTCCAATGGAAGACGAGTGTTTTCAGCGCGGTGAATCGGCCGCCCCGCTGCCTGTAACTCCCCCCCAAGCGCATTGTGATTTGTAAATTGCACATGATCTGACTCGGTATGGGTGTAGGCCGTGGTGCGCACGGTTTGGAAGTCTGACTTTGCCAGCGGGGGCTCGTAGGCCGGGAGCGCGCGCGAACCGGTCGTGCCGCAGGAAGAGAGCAGGACCGCGCTAATTCCCGCGAGTGCGATAAAGAGGAAAATCCGAGCGTATTTCAAGGATAGGGGCAGTTATTAACAGATTATTCACAAGCTGCGCAACCGAAATTTCCGTGGCAAACCAATGCCGGGCCAGCTTTGCACTCTGCCAGGTTCGCGCAAGATTGCCGCATGCTCGCCGAATTTGATCAGCAACTCACGAAGACGCTTGATGAAATCAAAGCGCAAGGTCTTTACAAAACTGAGCGGATTATCACCACGCCGCAGGACGCACACATTGCCGTCGCGGGCGGGAAGCGCGTTCTCAATTTATGCGCGAACAATTACCTCGGCCTGGCTGATCACCCGGCCCTCATCGCCGCGGCCAAGACAGCGCTCGACACTCACGGCTTCGGCATGGCGAGCGTACGTTTCATTTGCGGCACGCAGGACATTCACAAGGAACTGGAAAGTGCCCTGACAAAATTTCTTGGCACCGAAGAAACGATTCTGTACCCCAGCGCCTTCGACGCCAACGGCGGGCTATTCGAGACCTTGCTGACAGACAAGGACGCGGTGATCTCCGATGAACTGAATCACGCCTCCATTATTGACGGCATCCGGCTCTGCAAAGCGCAACGCTTTCGTTACAAGCATAACGACATGGCCGATCTGGAAGCGAAGTTGCGCGAGGCGAGCAATGCCAAGGTAAAACTGGTTGCGACGGACGGTTGTTTCTCGATGGACGGAACGATCTCCGATCTAAAATCTATTTGTGATCTGGCCGAAAAATATGGCGCGCTAGTGATGATTGATGATGCGCATGCGACTGGTTTTCTGGGGAAGACTGGGCGCGGCACGCATGAATATCGGGAAGTGATGGGCAGAATCGACATCATTACTGGCACTCTGGGGAAGGCTCTCGGTGGCGCCAGTGGCGGATTTACCAGCGCGCGTCAGCACATCGTCGAGCTCTTGAGGCAACGATCGCGTCCGTATCTTTTCTCTAACAGCGTCGCGCCACATATTGTCGCGGCGACTCTTAAGGCGCTCGAGCTTCTGACCGGTTCAACCGAGTTGCGCGACAAGCTCGAAGCGAACACGAAATATTTTCGCACCGCCCTAACGGAACGTGGACTCACGATCAAACCTGGAGTCCATCCAATCGTTCCAATTATGATTGGCGACGCCGCCAAGTCGCAAAAGTTTGCCGCCCGCATGCTGGAGAAAGGCGTTTACGTCATTGGCTTCTTCTATCCCGTAGTACCACATGGTACAGCGCGCGTTCGGACGCAGGTGAGCGCGGCGCATTCCCGCGAGGATTTGGAGTTCGCCGTCAATGCCTTCGCTGAAACAAACGAGGAGCTGCGCTGACTCCGTCATCCTGAGCAAAGTCGAAGGATCCCGTTGCGAAAACTTAAGGGTAAGTTCCTCGGGATCCCTCGACTGCGCTCGGGATGACGGTAAGATCGACCCATGTTGTACATGGTCATCGAGCAATTCAAAGACGCTCCTGCCATCTATCGCCGATTTCGCGAGAAAGGCCGGATGATGCCCGATGGCCTCAGCTACATCTCGAGCTGGATCGATACCGACTTCAAAGTCTGCTATCAGCTCATGGAAACCGAAGATGTGGCGCTCTTCCAGCGCTGGACGGAAAACTGGGACGATCTGATGGAATTCAAGATTATGCCGGTACGGACATCCGCCGAAACAGCAGCGATTCTTGAGCAAACCCAGACAGGTTAAGAAAGCTAAAAGAGTGACAGCGTTAAAAAGGCAAGCGTCCCTTTTAACAATTTAACAATGTAACTATTTTAACCCTTTCTCGATTCCGTCCGCGCTTTTTCGTCGATGGCAAGGTATTCGTCTCGCGGCGGGCTGAACGTATCGAGCACGCGCGTGTCCTCGATCGTTTCGACGCCATGAGGAATGTTACTCGCGAGGTAAAAGACGTCCCCGGTGGCGAGTTCGTGCGATGTGCCTTCCACAATCAGCCGCATTCGCCCAGAAAGAATATGGACGATCTGTTCCTGCGAGTGCCGATGCTCAGGCATGCGACTTCCCGCAGTCAGCTCGGCGACCATTTGATACATTGTGCGCCCGTGCGCGTGCGTGCGTCGCCTAATGCCAGGGCAAATTTCGATCCACGGATTTTCGTTTTTCATAATATATTTAACTCCCGCGTTCGTGTAGCGCGATGCTCGATCCTACCCACGTCTTATCTTTGTTGAAATCGACCCCCATCATTTTGCCCTGGCTCATCCGCACCAGATTATTAACGAGAATTGGGTCAGGCTCGTTATCCGGCCAGACAAACATCATCCGGATTTCCGCCTTGGATTTAGGCCCCTGCGGAGTCGGGACAAATTCCGCGTAGTGAACTTTCTGTTGCAGAATCCACTCCTGCGGATTTGTCAGTGCCGCTAGCTTTTCCCGAGTAGGTTCCATATCGACACCCAAGCCAGCAAAGGAGTAGAGCGGCTTCAGGACAAAAACGCCGGTCGATTCCGCAGCCGGAAATTCATCGGCAAAAAACGCCCGCGCGGTATGCGTAGTCTTGAGGAACGGCAACGAATGTTTGCTGATCCGGAAATACCAGTTTGGATGACCAACCCAGACTACGTCGAGCTCTTCTTGAAAGCTGAAAGGTAGGTCCAAATCCGATCGTCTTAGCAGCTCATCAAAAATCACGCGATTGTAAATGCGTTCAATCCGCACTTCGCGTCCGCCGCGTTCGTAGAACAATTGCCGCCCACGTTTTGTAATATCGGTGAGCGAAACGGGCGGAATGCCGAGAAGCGACTCAGTGCAGGCGAAGTCTACCCGGGTTTTCTGTTTCGCGGGTTCGATCTCGAGCAAAACGACATTTTCCGCTCGGGAGTCGCCGAGAATGGTTCTGCGCAAAAGTTTGAGATAGTCGTCATCCTGGATTCCGCCGAAGGATGAGGTCCAATGTCGCGGGATCGCCGGATAAGCTTTGCGCATGCAGCCAAGGAGGAGCAATTGAAAACCGAACAGGCTGGGAAACGCCTGCAATTCAATCAAGCGCGGCGTCAGACGACCGCCTTCGGTGCAAATTCCGAAATCCACCACCAGAAAGTTCGGATGGGCTGTTTCATTGGGCACCTCCAGTCCGGACGGAATGGCGCCGGCGGCGTGGCGCGCGAATTCCGATGACCGCGTTTTTGCCACAATCTCGTTAGCCGCGCCTACCACTTCATCGCAAAATTCCCGCGTCAGAAAAATCGGTGTTTCCGAAATTCGGAAATCGGCCGGCCATTTCTCGGTTTCATTCACGCAACGCAGCACGGCCATGTATTTCTCTTGCGTGAAGTCCGCGTTGAATTGGGAACGAAGTTCCGGATGCACTAGTGGTTGTTAAAATGACGAATGACGAATGGTCCGAGCCGGACTGGCCTTGAATGACGAAGGAATGATGAAGTCTGAATAATGTAAAAGCGTTGCATCTGCTGCTCCTTCGTCATTGATGAATTCGGATTTCTTTCGTCATTCGTGCTTCGTCATTGGCGCCAGGAGGTCTCCGCCAGATCAGGCATGAGGCCAGTTCCGGCAAAAATCACACCAAAAACTTCCCGTTTCGCATCACTTGTTCGCCATCGAACCAGATGTCGAAATCGCGTCCCACACAATCGATGTGCGTTTTCGAAATCCAATCGGCGCCGGTGTGCTCGGCATAAGGATGACCAAAGGCGAGATGAACCCCGGGAATTTTTTCGTCCTGCAAAATATTTCCAATTACATGGGTGCATGCCGTGTTGGTGCCGATGGCAAATTCGCCCACTCGGTTACTATTCTCGTCGGTGTTGGTGTAAGCGCGAAATTCCTCGAGCAATTTTTTGTTTTCCGACCGCATTTCGCGAATGCGACTGTCCTCCACTTCGACAGTGAGGGGCGCGGTCGCCAGATCACCATATTTCGCGCAAAGATAATCGCCCACCACGCCATCTATCACGAACGTACCGCTGCAGTTTTTCGGGGAAGTGAAAATTTCGCCTCCCGGCAGGTTGCCCCATTTTTCAGGCGTGATCAGCCCACTGGTCTTCAACCATTTTAGTTTTGGAGAAAACTCCGCTTCGAAATCCGTTCCGTGTGGTGTTTGGCAGCGGATGCGTTCAGCCCTACGGGCGCGCTCGATCAGGCGCTGGCTCAGCGCGTCAACCGCGATGAAATCGGCACGCATTCCTTCCACCATGATCTGGCGGTTGATGTTGACCATGTGGCCATGACGGATGCGATTTTTGTTTATCACTGCGGTCATCTCGATGCGTGAGCCGAGTTCACCGGTCAAAGTTCGCGCCGCGAAGATTGAGACCTGCGATTGTGCCAGATCATCCAGAATGATTTTGGGCATGCCAGTGAGTGGGCGCTCCGCGTAATTTTCCAAAACGAAAACAGCGTGAGCGGCGCCCACTTCTTCCACCTCCGCCTGCAACGCCGCCGCGATTTCCGTCGTCGCCTCGTCGGTAATAATGGTGATGCGCTCGGTGGGTTGCAGCCGGAGACAAACGCGAATGGCATTACGCGCGCCGGGGGCTAATTCGGCGTCGATGATGTCGGTGGTTAGTCGATCCGGCATGGGCGTTCACAGTTGCCCGGGAAGGGCTGCTGGGCAACCTGACTCCATCTCAAAAATGCGCGTGCGAACAGATTTTGCCACGCAACCCGGCAACTCCTTCCCGGATGATGATGGGCAGCATGCAAAGGGCGGCAATTGGATCGGCCCACCACCACCCGGGAAGGGCGTTGAGCGCGAGACCGAGAAGTAATATGACCGAGAGATAAGCGCAGATATCACTCTGATGAGAGTCAGCATGAAGAGCATGGCTGTTAAGCCGCGCGGCGACGCGGCGTTTAGCTCGCGCTAGTAGAGGCATGACAATTACACAGGCTGCCGCATAGATGATGCCGAAGTAAGTGACGCCCGACGCTTCGTGTTTCAGCAAGTCCACCGAGGCGTCGAGTGCGATGTAGCCGGCAAGCGCGAAAAAACAGCCGCCGACCAATCGATGTGCCACGCGATCGCGATCAATCGAGCCCTCTGCCAGCCACCATAGTAAGACACAGCTCGATGCTACTTCGATGATTGAATCGGCTCCGAATCCAATCAACGCAACGCTGCCGGCAACTATTCCGACGGTAACGCCGATGATCGCTTCCAGAGAGGTCCAGGCGATGCTGAGATATTCCACCCGGCGACCGGCACGCGCGTGCAGGACGCGATCTAGGTCCCCGATTATGGCGGTTTCGTGAACCACGAAGCAATCCAAATGCGATTATCGTGCCGTGCTGTCTCGAAAAAGCTTCCCGCTACGCACGCCAAAAGAGTTACTCGGCATGAGAATGGAGCGCGATCTTGCTCCCTTCCGAATCAATAATGATGGCGCGAAATCCGTGCGGTCCGATCGAATGTTTGGGTGAAACCACTTCGCCGTTATTTCGTTCCACTTCCGCTAAGGCGGCATCCATTTGGCCTTCGACCGAAAGATAGACCAGCCGTCCCTTCTGCGATGGTTCGTTATCATCCTTCTCCACCAAGCAACCAGAAGCGTTTTGCTCGCTGTGCGGCAGGAGACCGAAGGTGAAACCACCGTCGCCCTCCTTGCTCACCGCGCTCCCAGCACGGCCGTGTAAAAGGCAATCGCGCGATCGAGATTTTTCACCGGAATATCGGCCCAGCATACAGTATTTAAGCTCATGATTTGTTCATAACTCATAAGGCAAGCGTCGCCGTGACTTTTTTGCGGTGAGCAATAACTTTGGCCATGCAGTTTCGTCAGCTATTGACAGGCGTCAGCCTGATCGTTTTAGGGAACTTTTGTTGCGACTTGCAGGCACAAGTCGCGCCGTCCGATTTACCCGCGGCCCAAGCTTTACGCGACCGGATTGCCGCGCTTTCACCGAGCGTCCGCGCAGACGAGGCGCAACGCGTGGCAGAAAGTGCCTACGCTACCGCCGCACAACTCCGGCGCGATTACGGTGTAATTGGGGCTCCGCCCAGTTTCCACAACTTTCTCGTTAACCTCGGCATCCGTAAACGCGGACTCTGTTTCCAGTGGGCGGAGGATTTACTCGTCCAACTCGATGCGTTGAAACTCAGGACTCTCGAGCTGCATTGGGCGGAAGCCCGTGCCGGAAGCTGGCGAGAACATAATTGCGTCGTTGTCACAGCCAAGGGTCAGCGGTTTCGAGAAGGAATCATTCTCGATTGCTGGCGACACTCCGGCCATTTGTTCTGGTCGCCGCTTGTCACTGACCATTATCCATGGATCGAAGACCGCAATTATGCCACCGTCGTGCGCAGTAAATTCTCAGCGACCAAGAAGTCCCGGCTTGCGGATCTACGGAACACAGACCTTGGGTCTGTGCGCCGCACAGGTTTGTGACCTGTGTTCCATTGCTGACCGCGCGAGTGCCTTTACTCTAGTGGGGGTCTATGACCGCCGCGCAGGTGTGCTAAAAACGTTGGCGGTCGCAGACCGCCGCTATAGTAAAACCCCGCAGCCCGAGGGCGGTTGTTACGCTTCAATAGCTTTTCAGTTTCAGCCGGCTCGCTCCGATTTTTCGCCTAACGACAATTGTTCAAGTAGCTTTACATCATCCACTTTCCATCTGCCATCTACTTTTACCAGGTAAACATTCAGCACGTGTTGACCAGAGAGACGACCGCTTAGTCCGATTCGCACGGTCGCGGCTCGGCGATCGCTCGTAACCTTTTCAACTGAAAGCTTGGCATCGAAGCTCTGAGCATCCATAAACGGGCTGCCCTCCAGCTCAGGGCGCATGTTATCGATGCTTGCCAAAAAATTGTCGGTTACGAATTGCTTGAGCTCAGTTCGCTTTTGCTCCAGTGGGTTAACTCCGCTCTTCAGCTCGCGCAGATACCAGCCATAGGCATTGCGAACGGTGTCGGCGGGATTCGGCCCGTGCTGGCAACCAGCGACTAGCGCGCACGTCGCGATAATTAGCAATGATGTTATTATAATCGAACGCATCCAATTGTTCGGATACTTCGCCCAAAGTACTACGGAAGACAGACTTTCAAGTCTCTGCGCCAGGCAAGAATGCCTATGTTCCTTTGGTGCTACCAGAACATTACGGCGCAATGCGATTGGCAAGGGTATCCGTATGGAAAGCGCTGTACGCTCGAAAGGCAAACCAACCGCCCTCATTCTTGTTAGATTCTGTGACGTTGTTCATATCGTTGGTGGCAAAGTCCTGCCAAGAGTTGTACCGAACAACGGTCAGAAAAGTCCACGGGGCACCTTCGAGATGCTGCATCAGCACCGTTCCGGCAGAAGTGTCGCTGGGACGATTTGGCGGCGCCGACAGTATCTTCTCCAAATCCTCGCGGTGCCCCGGTGTGGGCCGAAAGACTGAGACCACGTAAACAGATCCTCCACTCTTGCTCTTGGCGTCGTCGGAAATAGCCATCGCCTTGGTGAATTCCTCCCATGAAGGTCCGTTCACGAACGTATCGTTGTGCCAATCACTCACATCGCGCATTGCCGACGGGACCTGAAAGGGCGCGGCCTCAACCGTCGCCTTGGTGCCGATATGGGTGATCAGGCAATAATCCCAGGCATCGCCTTCCTGATGGCGCAGAAGAATGAAATGCCCCGGCATCGGGTCTTTCGGATTTGGTGTTTTCAGCAGCTCCGCCAACTGGACGGCTTTGCCAGGGGCAGCCTTGCCAAAGTAAACGTGGTAAACATCGTTGCGCGCCGGAGTCGAAGAGGCCGCCGCCGACTTTTCACTTTGCGCACAAACCAACGCGAGCGGGCATACAGCAGCTACTCCGATAGTCAGGAAGCGAATAATCAATTTCATTTCGAATTGTCTTTCAGTTGAGGTTTAGGAAAGGCGCGTCCGGATTCAAACACCAACGCGGTCGGCCATATTCAAGTAAGCCTATTGGCTTACTGTTGGCGAAGGCTAGGCGTTGGCGCAGGATACCGTCAAAGCTTTTTTCTCAGTCGCTGAATTTGACCTCATCAATCTTCCACGCGCCTTCCTGGAACAGCACCTTCACCTCAAATTGGCGGTCACCGAGTTTTCGGCCAGTGAGAATCACGTCCAGCTTCGATATTGTTCTCCCGAAATAATTGTTAGCAACGGCAATATTTTTTCCCCATTCCGGATCAACCTCCTGGGCGTTGAGGAAAAAATCGCCGTCCAAGCCACTCGGCCCTTTGGGCATTTTGTCGATGCGGTTGAGCAGGCGGTCCGTGACAAACCTCCGCATTTGGCCCCGTTCTTTTTCCAGTGGCCGGCTACCGTTCGTGACCTCATGCACATACCAGCTGTAGAAACTACGGACCACGTCAGCCGGATTTTTTTCCGGCCAGATCGCTCGGCTCGGTGTGATAGACGTAATTACGACGAGAGCGGCAACGCAAACATGTTTCATTTTCGAGAATTGCTGTAACGCCGGTGTTTTCATCGTATCGGTTTTATTTCCTTTGTCGCCGCAAATGTTCAAGGCGAGAAAGACCAATCATCGGAGCATGAGTACCAAGAATTGATGGCGCGATCATCACTGACTTTCGCTTGCCTATCCTCGCGGCTTTTCGTTTTCTCCATGGCATGGAGCGGACACTGGACGCGATTGCGAAGATGGACGCGCACCATCGGATGCTACTTGGATTTATCGTGGCCGCAGTTGTCGGGCTTGCTCTGCACACCCACGCGCTTTGGACGGCGTCGCTCGCTACTTATGATGCATTTGCCTTTGCCATTCTCGGTTTGATTTGGGTGACGGTCACGCTCACTCCCCGAGAGCGGATTCGAGCGGTGGCGCAACGACAGGATGTGGGGCGCACAGTCATTTTCATCTTTGTTATCTTTGTGGCGTGCGCCGCTCTTTTTGCGGTTGCATTTCTGATCCGAAGCGGAAAACCGGAGGAGCGGCACCTGTCGATTCGCTTGTTGCTTGCTCTCGCCACGGTGGTGCTCTCATGGCTACTCATGCACTCCGTCTTCGGATTGCGTTACGCCCACAAATTCTATGACGACAGCGTCAATAGCGTAGAGAAACACGCCGGTGGCCTCAAGTTTCCCGAGGACGATCTGCCCGACTATCGTGATTTCGCCTATTTCTCGTTTGTCATCGGCATGACCTGCCAGGTTTCCGATGTAAATGTTACGTCGCGAGAAATGCGGCGGTTGGTGCTGGTGCACGGGATTTTGTCGTTCGGCTTCAACACCGTGATCCTGGCGCTCACCATTAATACGGTATCGAGTTTTCTTTGATTCAACCCCGCGCGCGAGAAGCCCCATGCGTGCAATGTACCGGCGGGCACCAGCTGCTGGCATAACCGATGCTCGGAATAAGAGGCAATTTCGTGAAGGTCCTTAAAAAAATTCTTCTCATCGATCACGAGCCGCACGTTACTCGCACGGTTCGCCGGGCTCTCGAAAGCGTCGGCAAGTATTCCATCCGCCAAGAACGCGATGCCGCATTTGCTCTTCACGCCGCGCATTGGTTTCAACCCGACCTGATCGTGGTCGATCTCATCAGCGCCGCCACTGACGGAGAAATCATTGCCCGGCAACTTCAGAAAGATCGCGATCTTTGCCATGTCCCGTTGCTTTGCCTGAGCAACTCTGTTTCGGAACGCCAATTCATGTCTGCCGGAATCTTACGCGGTTATAGCTTCCTGGCCGTGCCGGTGAAAATTGAGCAACTCCTCCGCGGCGTTGAGCAACTGCTTTTCGGCCAGGATTGAAGTCTAACCGCGGATTACGCGGATGTAGATGGATTGAAGCGTTGAAGGGTTGAAGCGGTGATTCCGTCGATCGGACAAATCGCTCCGACTTTGTTTCCTTCCCGATAACCGACAACCGATACGATTACGTCTCGATCTGGTTTTTGTAGGCCGCTGCGCTCTGCAGATTTTTCAGATCGTCGGCGTTGTCGATTTTGAGCGCGAAAATCCAGCCTTCGCCGAATGGATCACTGTTAATCAGAGCAGGGTTATTGGTCAGCGCATTGTTTGCTTCCACTACCGTGCCTTTAACCGGTGCGTAAATGTCGCTCGCGGCCTTGACCGATTCCACCACCGCTACCGGCGCCTTTGCTTCCACGCTCGCGCCAACTTTGGGTAGTTCGACAAAAACAACATCGGTCAGCTCGGCTTGGGCATGGTCGGTGATTCCGACTCGGATGTTGTCGCCTTCGCGCCGAATCCATTCGTGACTTTTCGTGTAAAGCAGGTCGTCGGGAACGTTCATGATTGTTTTTTGTAAAGCGGCCTTTTCTCGATCGTCGCCGGAAATTTTTGTCCGCGGATTTGCACCTCCAGGGCGGTCCCGATCTTCGCGGACGCAGACGAGACATACCCCATTCCGATACCAATGTTCAAGCTCGGCGATAGCGTGCCGCTGCTAATCTCGCCAACGCGTCTGCCGTTGTTGATGAGGGAATAGTGCGGGCGCGGCGGCGGACCCTTCCCGTTCATCTTGAATGCGATGAGCCGTTCGCGCGCGCCGTTGGCTTTGGTCTCAAGCAATTTTTCGCGTCCGGTGAAATTTGGTTTCTCCAGATCGACGAAAAATCCGAGTCCGGCCTCGATCGGATTGTGATCGGCTGAGAGATCGGAGCCGTTGAGCGGGTAACACATCTCCAGTCGCAAAGTATCGCGCGCTCCCAAACCGCACGGTTTTACGCCGAATTTAGCGCCGCGCTCCAAAATAAGATTCCAAAACTTCGACGCGTCGCTCGCGCGGAAAAAAACTTCCACGCCGTCTTCGCCGGTGTACCCGGTGCGCGCGATCGAAACCGGCATTTCGGCAATCGTGAAATCGCGGATGTAATTTCGTCCCGGAATCCCGACATCCGGGCCCAGCAAGGCGTGGAAAAGGTCAACCACGCGCGGTCCCTGAATGGCGACGCCGCCAAAATCGGCGCTGCGATTCGTCAGCTGAGGAGGAGCGGCGGTTTCTAAACCGCCAGAGCGGTCTGGAGGTTGCACTTCCTTGAGATGCCTTTCCAACCACGCAAAATCTTCCTCGATCTTCGAGGCATTGACGACGAGCAAAAATTCCGCCTCGCCGATTCGATAAAGAATCAAATCATCAATGACGCCGCCGTTATCATTGAGGAGAAAAGTGTATTGCCCCTGACCGACGTCCAACTTCGCTACATTATTAGTCAACATGGCATTGAGCCAGTCGCGCGCGCCATTTCCCGAGACGATGAACTGCCCCATATGCGAAATATCGAACATTCCGACGGCGTTTCGGACGGTCTGATGTTCATCCACAATGCTGCTGTATTGCACCGGCATGAGCCAGCCGCCGAATGGGACCATTCGCGCACCGAGCCGCACGTGTTCCTGGTAAAGCGGCGTTTTTTTCTCGGCAGCGCTGCTCACGCGGCCAAGCTAGATGCCGAGGTGGTACACGCAACCATCACTCCTTGCGAACTCGAACTATTTGAAGGGAAGCGACGCTTTCGCTAGCATTCCGCGCATTATGACGTGGCTGGACAAACTCGAACGGCGCATCGGTTTTCTCGCCATTCCCGGCTTGCTCCGTTACGTCGGCTTTCTTACTGCGCTCGTCTTCGTGCTCGAGAAAGTGAATCCCGGTTATCTCCGACTGCTCGACCTCGATCCTGTCGCAGTCATGCACGGCGAAGTCTGGCGGCTGGTTACCTACATTTTCATTCCGCAAATGGCGAGCATGCTGCCATTACCCGATTGGGTGAACGTCGCTTTTTACATTCTCTTTCTCTGGTGGATGGGTAACGGGCTCGAATCAGCCTGGGGCGCTTTTAAACTTACCATTTTCTATTTGCTCGGGATGGTCGGCACCACTGTCGCAGCCTTTTTCTTTGGTGCCGCTTTTTCGAATTTGATGCTGACCGCTTCGCTTTTTTTCGCTTTTGCCCGTTTTTACCCCGATCTCGTTATCTATTTCGCCTACATCCTGCCGTTAAAGGTGAAATGGATCGCCTGGTTTTCGGCTGCGGTTTTGCTTGTGCAAATCGCCGTCGGCTCTATGCAATTTCGCGCTGCCGCTATTTGCGCAATGGCGAATTATTTGATCTTTTTCGGCCCCGCCATCATCCACGATGCCCGCCACCGCCGTGAAGTGACGACTCGCCGTCGTCGTTTTGAAATGCAAACCCGCGAAGCCGAAGCGGAGGCGTTGCATCGTTGCGCGATTTGTGGAGCGACGGAAGTGACGGACCCAAATCTCGAATTTCGGGTGGCGCGCAATGGCGAAGAATATTGTCTTCCGCACTTGCCGAAACCCCAACCCGCTGGCACGACGAGCAGCAAAAGCTCCGGGTAGCACCCACGTCTGGCAAGACGCGCATGCATCTTGACCGGCCCTCTTCAGAACGGAAACTAACCCCGATGGCCGACAAGAACGCTCCCCTCATTCCCGAACAAGGCTGGCATTGTCTCCACCTTTTTTATCGGATCGATTTCCCACAATGGCAGCTGCTCACTGCCGATGAACAGCGCATGGCCAAGATTGCGCTCTCGGAGATCGTGCAGGAAATCCGCGCCACAGAAAAGACGCAGTTGCTCACGCTTAGTGTCGTTACGCCGAAAGCGGACCTTGGCTTCATGCTAATCACGCCTGATTTGCACACGGCGAATTTTTTTGAAAAACGCCTCAATCTTTCTCTGGGCGCCGGCGTGCTGGAGCCGCTTTACAGCTATCTTTCGCTGACCGAAGAAAGCGAATACACCACCACGGCCGAGCAGTACGCCGAAACGCTCGCGCGCGAGCAGAATCTAAAACCAGGCACGACGGAGTTTGATGCCGCCATAAAAACCTTCGCGGAACGGATGGCGCATTATCGGGAGGAACGTGTTTATCCAACACTGCCGGATTGGCCGGTGGTCTGCTTTTACAATATGAGCAAACGACGCGGCGAACAGCGGAACTGGTATGCCATGCCGTTTGACGAACGCCGCAAATTGATGGGCGGCCACGCCAAGGTTGGTCGCGAATTTGCCGGCAAAGTAAAACAACTCATTACCGGATCGACTGGACTCGACGACGCCGAATGGGGTGTGACGCTTTTTGCGCGCGACACTTTCCAGATTAAGAAAATCGTCTACGAAATGCGTTTTGATCCTGTAAGCGCGGAGTACGCGGATTTCGGTGAATTTTTTGTCGGCATTCAATTGCCGCTCGATGAATTGTTCCGCCGGCTGCAGCTGTAAATCCTGCTCCCCTCCTAATTGGCGGCTGAACATGAGTAGGAGTATGAGCAAGAGCAGGAGTTAAGAGGATGGGTGACAGAGCGGTCGATTGTGCACGCCTGGAAAGCGTGTGTGCCGCAAGGCACCAGGGGTTCGAATCCCCTCCCATCCGTTAACTCTTCCTCCTCCTCTTAATCTTAATCTATTCGTATTCCAATCCGTTTAATCCGCGGTCGACTCTTGCAACGTCAGCGCAAGTCGCGCCTCTTCATTGTCTGCAAATCCTGCCGCAATTTTACGATATGCGCCCGCGGTACCACCCCGCGAATATTGGCTCCCGGATAAATGATGCAATCTCGGCCGATCACCGTGCCAGGATTGACGACCGCATTGCAACCGATCTCGGTCCGGTCGCCGATGATCGCGCCAAATTTCGTCAGTCCGGTCGGAATTGTCCGGTCGGCGGCGGCGACGGAAATTTCGCGATGATCGAGTTTTACATTCGATAAAATCACGCCTGCGCCTAGATGCGCGCGAAATCCTAAAATGGAATCGCCTACATAATTGAAGTGGGGCACCTGCGCTTCATCGCAAAGGATGCAATTCTTGAACTCGCACGAGTTCCCCATCACGACGCCGTCGCCAACGATCACGTTTTCGCGCACGTAACAGCCACTGCGGATATGGCACTTCTCGCCGATCCAGGCCGGCCCTTTTATGACGGCGCCTTGTTCGACGATGGTGCCACTGCCAATGAAGACGGTATTGCTGATGAACGGTTTTCCCATCAACTGTCCCAGCACCGCCGGTTTCAAACGAAATTGCAGATAACTTGCGATTTGTTTGAGCGCGTCCCAAATGAAGCGTTGATTCTCGAAAAGTTTGGCGTGGGTGGTGTGCTCGAGTGCAATGAACTCGGCGGGCGCGAATGCTTCTTCAGGGCTTAATGCCTGCACGGCGGGTAATTTTTTGTCCGTCTTTGGTGTCCCGCACTTCCCAGCCGCGGGCGTTTAATTCCCGCCGCAATTCATCGCTTTTTTGCCAGTCGTTGGCAAGTCTGGCAGTACGACGGGCTTCAACCAGCGTTTCAATCTCTGGTAGCAACGCGGTCGTTTGCGTGGCCTCGAGCGCCAGCACCTGATTAATCTCCTCCCACCATCGCAACCATCCTTTCGCTCCATCGGCGTCGAGTTCTTTCGCGTCCATTGCGCGATTGGTTTCGCGAATGGATTCGAACAAAATGCCGAGAGCGCCGGAAATATTCAGATCGTCATCGAGCGTGGATTGAAAATCGTTGGTCGGAACGGGTCCCGCTCGCTTTCCTGGCGCACCGCTCGCGCTCGTTTCGCGCAAGCGCTGTAGCCATTCATCAATTCGCATTAAGGCCTGCCGCGACTCCTCCATTCCTTCGAAAGTGAAATTCAATTGCGCGCGGTAATGCACTCGCAATAAGGCATAGCGGATTTCGCGCCCGCTGTATCCTTTGGCGGTGACATCACGCAGGGTGTAGAAGTTGCCGAGCGATTTCGACATTTTCTGGTTATCGACCAGCAGGTGCGCGCAATGCAGCCAGTAGCGCACAAATTTTTTTCCGGTCACGCCTTCGCTTTGCGCAATCTCCGCTTCGTGATGTGGAAAAATATTATCGACACCGCCGCAGTGAATATCGATCTGATCGCCCAGCAACGCTGTCGCCATCGCGCTGCACTCGATGTGCCACCCGGGGCGACCACGCCCCCAGGGCGAATCCCACCCAACGTCGCCATCCGCTTCGTCCCACGCTTTCCAAAGCGCAAAATCGCCGATGTTTTCCTTCTCGTACTCATCGCTGCGAACGCGTCCGGTTGGCCGCAATTCTTCCAAATTCAGATGCGCCAGTTTTCCGTAATCGGGAAATTTGTTGATCCGAAAGTAAACGGATTTGTCATCGGCCTGATAGGCGAGATCGTGTTTGATCAGCTCGGAAATCATCTCAATCATGCGCGCGAGGTAACGCGGTTCGGTCGCGCCGGGATATTCGTCGGCGTGTTTGATGCGCAAAGTTTCGAGATCTTCGAAAAATCCCCGCTTGAACGGTTCGGTGAAATCGTTGAGCGAAACTTTCGCTTCTCGTGCGCCGCGAATCGTTTTGTCGTCGACATCGGTAATGTTCATCACCCGATGGATTTTGAAGCCGCGCGTTTCGAGATGCCGCTGCAACAAATCTTCGAAAATGTACGCGCGAAAATTTCCGATGTGGGCATGGCTATAAACCGTTGGCCCGCAAGTGTACATCGAGACGTTGGGCGGATCGCGCGGGGCGAACTCCTCCAGTTGCCGCGAGTAGGTGTTAAACAGCAGGATCATTTTCGAAGAACCGTCATCCCGAGCGAAGTCGAGGAATCCCATGGAGGTTTCCTTTAAGCTTTCGCGGCGGGATCCCTCGACTTCGCTTCGCTCCGCTCGGAATGACGATCACGTTACCTCCACGCTCGCCACCGCCATCGCCGCCATCCCTTCACTACGTCCGATGGCGCCGAGTCCTTCGTTTGTCGTCGCTTTGATGCTGATCGCGTTCGCTTTCACCCCGAGCGCGTCCGCGATCTTCTCCTGCATCGCGGTAATGTGTGGCGAAATTTTTGGCGCTTCCGCCAACACGGTGGCGTCAACGTTTACCACCCGCGCATTTTTTTGTGCGGCGATCGTCGCAACGTGACGCAAAATTTCCATGCTGCTGATTCCGCGAATGGATTCCTCCGTGTTCGGAAAATGTTTTCCGATGTCGCCCGCTCCGAGCGCCCCAAGGATGGCGTCAGCAATGGCATGGGAAAGGACATCGGCATCGGAATGCCCTTGGAGCCCGCGTTTGTGCGCAATTTCGACGCCGCCGAGAATTAATTTCCGTCTGCTAACTAGGCGATGTGCGTCGTAACCGATGCCGCAGCGAAACGCTCTCACAGTTTCAAATCGATCACGCCGTTGGATGCGATGATGCTGTAACGATCGGGCATGTCAGTGCGCGGTTTCATTTCCACCGAACCGCCGGCCGTTTCCACCAGAATCCAACCGGCGGCAACGTCCCACAGACTAATGCCCTGCTCGATGTAGGCGTCGAATCGGCCGCACGCGACATACGCCATGTCGAGCGCGGCACTGCCGAGCAGCCGGCATTTGCGCGCGCGATGCACCATCGTTTGCAGCAACGGAATCCCGGCTTCGATGGTGGTCCCTGTTTTGGAAAGACCGACCGAAACGATCGCCTCCGCCAAATCCGCACGCTCGCTCACGCGAAATTCGCGGTCGTTTAATTTTGGGGCCGCTCCTTTTTGCGCGGTCCAAAGTTCGTCGCGGATCGGATCAAAAATGACGCCGACGATGATCTCGGCCTGACAACGCAACGCGATGGAGACGCAAAAATGCGGAATGCCGTAGTAATAATTCACCGTCCCGTCAAGTGGATCGACCACCCATTGGAATTCGCTCGATTGATCTCCGACGATTCCCTCTTCGCCGTAGAGTGCGTGTTGCGGAAATTCTTTGAGCAACGATTGCGTGATCAATTCCTGGGCGCGGACATCGATTTCGAGTTTGATGTCGTGCTTGGTGGATTGATTTACTTGCATCGGTTTCTCGAAGTTGTGCCGCAGCATTTCGCCGGCGGCGCAGGCCGCTTTAACGGCGGCGTCGAGATAATGCCTCATGAGGGATTAGCTCGCACAAAGAGGGGCGAAGTGCACAAGGAAAACGAGTTGGGTTTTGTCGGGCGGTTGTAGCTGCCGCCGTCGCTGACGGCAGCTCTGCGCAAGCTCTGCCGCTGGGGACAGCGGCAGCTACAACATTCGCGGAGAAAAAAACCGGGAGGAGAAATTAATTCTCCTCCCGGGTTAACGTTTGGGTTTTGGCTCCAAAAAGTTTCGGAGCCGTGAAGCGCACTAATGCGTTAGTGCTTCTTTTTCTTCGCTGATTTTTTCTTGGCCGCTTTCTTTCTTTTTGCTGGCATCGACTATTCCCCCCTTTCAATCCGCAATCGCGGTGGGTCTGTGAAGGGTTTGAGAAACTTCACTTAC
>QHRA01000269.1 GCA_003221295.1 Verrucomicrobiota bacterium
CATAGCGTCCCAGCAAATAGAGGCGATGAGCCTCAGGGTTCTCGGTCGGTTTTTTCGCCAAAGCACGCGCCGCTTCGACACCTAACTTGATTTGCAGGGCTTCGACAACGCGTCGGGCCACGCTGCTCTGAAAGGTAAAAATATCTCTTACGTCGCCGTCGTAATCTTCCGACCAGAGATGGTACCCATCGGCCACATTGATCAGCTGAGCGGTGATCCGAAGTTTATCTCCGGCTTTGCGCACACTGCCTTCAAGCACGGCGTTCACATGCAGTTGCTCACCGACTTTGCGAAAAATGTCGTCCTCGTTTTTCCCTTTGAAAGCGAACGATGAACTGCGCCCCGGCACGCGCAGCCCTGGTACCCTGGCCAGCGCGTTAATTAGTTCCTCGGTCATCCCGTCGCTCAAATACTCGTCGTTTTTGTCTGCGCTCATGTTCACGAACGGCAGCACCGCGACGGATTTGGCTGGCGCAGCCCCCGGTGCTGTTTGTCCCTTCGCTTTTGCCTGGCGAAATTTCTCTGGCAGTTCCGGATTGCCAGCTTCGTCACCATAAAGATTCAGGAGTGAGATGCGCAATCCGTGTTTTACTTCGCACTCGCCGAGTTCGTGCAGAAGCGAGCGCCATTGTGAGTAGTGCTCCAAGTCATCGGCGACACGTTTCGAAACAAGGATATGTCCGGCATCGCCACAATCCATCACGCGCTGTGCGATGTTGATGCCCGCACCCGCGATGTTTGCTTGCTCGTTTAGATCGACAACTTCATTAACAGGCCCGCTGTGAATTCCCATGCGCACGTGAAGGTCGGAGTGATTTTTTAGTTCCTTGCTAATTTCCAGCGCGCACAAAGCTGGCGCTTCCACATTCGTGCGAAAAACTAGTGCTGCGCCGTCGCCCGTCGGCAACCGCATCAACTTCCCTTGTGCTTCGGCCAGACGGACCTGCTCGGTTCCGCGCACGATTTTCCTTAACGTTTGAATCTGCTCGCTTTGTTCGTTGATGAGCAATTTCGAGTAACCGACGATGTCGATGAACAAGACATGTCCGATCTCGAATTTTACGTCTGAGGAACGCTCGGACGGCATAAAAGATTTATTCTTAACTGGAAACTGGGCCTTTAACGAATCGGATCTAGTCCGAGACATTCGCTTTCATCCGCCCGCGACTTTGTAACGTTGCGCCGCTTTAGCTCGGCGAAGAAGTTGTCGATCTTCATCGTTTTGCTCCTTGTTTCAGTGCGCCTACCTTCTGCACCAGCGCCTTGAAGCGCGGCTCGTTGCGCACACTGTCGTAAAGTTGATCACCATTGATCCACCAAAAGCAGGGATCCCGGTCTTCATAAGCTTTCTCCAGCCAATCCAAAGCTGTCTCATTTTCGCCGAGCCCTAGATAAACTGATGCCCGGATCGCGGGTGAGACATATCTCTGCTTGGCCACATTTTCCAACTCGCGCAGGACCTGCTCGGCTTTGGCGCGATCACCGGAGACGGCGCAGGCGTAGCCGAGAGAACCTTTATACCATGGCAGGTCATCCAGCGTCGTAGCTGTTTGAAACTCCGCTCCTGCCTCAGCCTTACTGCCTTTCCAGATCAGGCACCAGCCCAGTATCGAGTGGGCGAAACCATTATTCGAATCCAACTCCAAAGTCTTGCGAATTTGCGTAATCGCATCCTCGTAACGGCGCGCCCAGTAAAGAAAAAAGGCGAGGTCCGTATTCAGAAAAGTGTTGAGCGGATCGAGTTCCAGCGCCTTCTTTTCTGCCGCGATCGCTTCGTCGAGCCGGCCCATTTCCGCGAAGGTCCAACCATATTGATCATAAGCCAGAGCCAGGTTGGGATTCAATTCCACGGCGCGGTCGAGTTCCTTCTCAGAGGCGTGCGGACCCAGCACGCTGAAGAGAGCTGTCCCCATGGCTAGATGCGCTTCGGCGAGATTCGGATCGAGCGCCAGCGCCTTCTGCGCGAGTTCCATTTCTTTGGCCCAGGCTTCCGTGCCCGCCATAATCTGCCCGCCCGCCCAGCCGTAGGTGTCAGCTAGTCCGCAATAGGCTAAAGCGAAGTTGGGATCTACTTGCAGCGCCTGTTCATAATAGTGGATCGCGTTGGTCCAGCCTGCGCGCGTGAACTTTGCGAAGTGATAACGGCCCAGCAGGTAGAGACGGTGCGCTTCCGGATTCTCCGTCGGCTTCTTGGTCAGCGCGCGCTCTTCGTCTACACCCAGCTGTACCTGCAATGCCTGGACCACGCGTTGCGCCACGTCGCTTTGCACCGCTAGGATATCCTTCATATCGCGGTCATAGGTTTCGGACCAGATATGAAAACCATCAGCCACATTGATGAGCTGAGCGGTAATCCGCAGCTGATCGCCGGCTTTCCGCACGCTGCCCTCGAGCACGGCATTCACGTGCAGCTGCTCGCCGACTTTGCGGAAGATGTCATCCTCGTTCTTGCCCTTGAAAGCAAAGGAGGAACTGCGCCCCGGTACGCGCAGGGCCTTCACCTTCGTCAACACGTTGAGCAACTCTTCGGTCATGCCGTCGCTGAGATACTCGTCGCCCTTGTCTGCACTCATGTTCACAAACGGCAGCACAGCGATCGATTTCTGGTTGGCGATGGCAGCGGCAGCGCTCGGCGTGTTCGTCGCCGAAGCTGACGACTTGGGTCGCGCGCCGAGCTTCAGGAAAAGAAAGAGACTCCCTGCCAGCACGGCCAGCACGCCGAGCGCGATTGCCTTCCGTCGTCGCCTCGGATGAGAAGGTGCCGAAGGGCGCGACCCATCGAGCAATAGCCGGTAAACCTGCACGCTCGTCTGGATGTTCTTCAACTCCGGCTTACTCAACCGCACGAGCGCGTACTCGACCTTGTTTTCGACCTGATCATAGACGGAATTGGAGATGCAAATCCCGCCCGGCTCCGCCAGCGGCTCGATGCGTGCGGCGATGTTCACGCCGTCGCCATACACATCGCCTTCCTTACGCACGATGTCCCCGAGATGGATGCCGATGCGGATGCGCACCTGCCGCTCGTCGACGAGGAATCCGTCGCCTGTGGTTTTGATTTCCGTGCCCTGATATTTCGGAAACAGTTCGCGCAAGGCGTCGCGATGTTCTTCGAGCAATTCAAGCGCGAGCGCCTCGTTCCGCTGCGAGAGCGCGCTGTAGCCCACCATGTCGGTAAACATGATAGCGGCGAGTTTGCGTTGTTCGCTGCCGGCACTCATTTGGTCAAGACGGATTTTCAGTTCGGCCGAAGAAGTTGTCGATCTTTACTAGGTCCCGCCGGTACCGTTTTGCACCAGCGCTCGAAACGCGGCTGACCGCTCTGCTCTTTTGCTTTCCGGCGTGATTTTCTTCATCGTCGGGTTCGGCGGTTTCTTGGCGTACGCTCCGCGCTCGAATTGGTATTGACGCCTAACGACACTTCTGCGGGAATCGCCCATGATGAAAACAAGAATCGCAGTAGTGGCTGTGGCCCTGTCATTTGTGGCGGCAGCAGCCTGTTTTGCCGCCAACCCTCATATGGGTACGTGGAAGCTCAACGAGGCCAAGTCGAAGCTCGCGCCGGGGATGGGCAAGAACTCGACGGTCGTTTATTCAGAGCAGAAGGACAAAGTTAAGATAACGGTCGACGGCGTCGACAAGGATGGAAAACCGACGCACAGCGTCTGGGTCGGCAAGTTCGATGGGAAAGCCTACCCGGTGAAAGGGAATCTGCCTTATAACTCCGTCGCTTATAAAGTGGTAAACGATCGGACCAACGACATCACCGCCATGAAGGATGGCAAGATCGGCTGGTCGGGCAGGATCACGGTTTCGGCGGATGGCAAATCGCGCACGGTCACCATTAACGGTACAGACGCGAATGGGAAGAAGTTCAAAGGCACGGCCGTTTACGACAAGGCATAGGTAGGGTTTAGGTCGACAAAGGACGGACTCGCCGTGGCGAGGCTCAGTTTCGGGGTTCAGAGGCGTGCGAAGAGCGACCTCTTGAACGCGACGCAGGACTATGTCCGGGGCGCGCTGTGAAGG
>QHRA01000270.1 GCA_003221295.1 Verrucomicrobiota bacterium
CAAAAGTATCCTGGGTGCATGCCAGGCCATTGTCTCAAAGCACGCGGGGAAAGTTCCTGATTCGATGGAGGAATTGTGTGCTCTCCCCGGTGTCGGACGAAAAACGGCGAATGTCGTGCTCGGAAATGCCTTTGCGAAAAACGAAGGAATCGTGGTCGACACTCACGTTATTCGTTTGTCGCAGCGCCTTAAACTAACGAAAAACAGGGATGCAGAAAAAATCGAGCGCGATTTGATGAAAATTGTGCCGCAGCACGATTGGACGCTGTGGAGTCACTGGCTCATCTGGCACGGGCGTCGCCGCTGTTTCGCGCGCAAGCCCGATTGCGCAAACTGCGAAGTGTTCGCGCTCTGTCCGAGCGGGAAAATCTTCCTGCGCACCGGTGAAGCAAAGAAAGCTTGAGTTTGTATGTGTTTTGCTGGGCGACTTGAAGTTGCTCCTCCCAGATAGGGCTTCTCGCGTCGTTTTCACATCGACCACGACATTGTAGGGCAACCGCTCCCGGTTGCCTGATTAAGAACGGCAGGCGGGAGCGCCTGCCCTACAGAATTCCTGACGCCACCGCTTTTGATGGATCCGTGGTCGCCGACCGCGGCTCTTCGACTTAAATCTCTTCGGTTGGGTCCATCTCGGCCTCGCGCTGCGCCGCCTTGTTGCGCACGCGGGTGAATTGCTCCTCGAGTCTCTTCAGTTCGTCATCCGACAATTTTTCCAGGTCAACCAGCCGATTACGTGCACCCCGAATGGCGCGGATTAATTCATCGAGTTTTAAGTGCATCGCTTTGGCGTCGCGGTTCTGCGTATTTTGAATGAGGAAAACCATGAGAAAAGTGACGATAGTGGTGCCAGTATTAATAATCAGTTGCCAGGTATCGGAAAAGTGGAAGGCCGGTCCGGTTAAACCCCATACGGCAATGATAAAAATGGCGCCGATAAAGGCCCAGGCCGATCCGAGCACCTCGGCAGACTTGTGGGCAAAGTGGCGAAAGCCATCCCGCACCCGACAAAAAAAATCCCGCCCCTGCAGTTTTTCGCTGTTATCTAATGGCATGGTTCTTCTTTTCATCGCAGCGGCAACCACGTTTGCGCGTCTTCCCGGCCGGCCAAGCGCGCGTGGAGCGTTGATTTTCACCGCTTCTAGGGAATAATTAGCGCGCTCCTCCACATGCAACACGTCACCGCTTTTTCGCGGCCACAAACCGTTTCGGCAGTCCAGGCCGCGCGGTCGCGCCCGAACCTTTGGATTCTGAACAGTTGGCGCGACCTGATTCTGTACGTTGCCACACCGCTGCTCATTCTGCCGGTGTTCGCGCTCGCGCAATCGCGCTGGAGCCCACAGGACATCTACCTTTTCGTCGCCGCCTTCGGCGCGATGGGACATCACCTCCCGGGAATGATCCGAGCATACGGCGACCGCGCCTTGTTTGAGCGCTTCCGCTGGCGTTTCATTTTTGCCCCGCTCTTTCTTCTAGTGACCTGTGTCGCGTTTTATTGGTGGGCCCTCAAGGGAATCATCCTGGTTGTTTTCTTTTGGGGCGTCTGGCATGGGATGATGCAGACCTACGGTTTTTGTCGCATTTACGATGCGAAAACAGGCTCGTTCGCGGCCCTTAATCGCCGGCTCGACTTCTGGCTTTGCGCAATCTGGTTTGCGACGGCGGTCGTGTTGTCGCCAATGCGAATGACGGACACATTGGACCTGTTCTATTCCAGCGGCGGACCCTTCATTCAGCCGTGGGTCTTGCAAGCGGCGCAACGTTGCTTTGTTTTTTTCGCGCTCGCCGTCTCGATCTTGTTCGTTGCGAATTTTGTCTGGATGTCGACGCAGGCGAAGCGACCGAACCCGGTCAAGCTCGCGCTATTGATCACCAGCATCAGCTTCTGGTGGTACTGCAACAACGGCGTTTCAAATCTTCTCGTCGGGATCGCGTTGTTCGAAGTCTTTCACGACGTGCAGTACCTTTCTTTGGTCTGGATTTATAATCGCAACCGTGTCGAAAAAGATCAGAACATCGGCGGATTCATGCGCTTCGTTTTCCGCCGCAGCGGCTCGCTGGTTGGACTTTATCTCGGCCTCATTTTCGCCTACGGCTCGTTAGCCTATTTCAATTCGCAGCTGCAAATCGAAACGATCAAGCGCGTGCTGACCGGCGTGGTTTCCGCCTCTGCACTGCTCCATTTTTATTATGACGGTTTTATCTGGAAAGTGCGCGAAAGC
>QHRA01000271.1 GCA_003221295.1 Verrucomicrobiota bacterium
CGTGAAATGGGTGTCGGTGTTCGTCGTCCCGCTAGGGGCGTTGTGGCTGTGGCAGGTGCATAGCGCGGTGCCCGCGTTGCAGCGCACCGCCTGGGTAGTGCAAGATGTACCGGTAGGCGCGCGCCAGCATTACGAGTACGCCAAAAGCCTTCAGCGTGACGGCCAGCTCGACGCCGCCGCCCGCGAATTTGAGACCACTTTAAGTTTCGATCCGAAACATGCGGGCGCACATTATAGCCTGGCTTTGCTGCGGGAAAACCAATTGAAATTTGACGCTGCCGCTGAGCATTACGAAGCGGCGCTGCCGCTGGATCCGAAAAACGCCGACTTGCGATGCTACTACTCTTACACCTTGCAACGTTTGGGTCGTGGTGAGGAAGCGGCCAGGCAAATCGCGGCCGCGCTCGAGATTAATCCAAATTTTCCGCCGGCACTTTACCGGCACAGCTTTTATTTGCAGGCGCAAGGA
>QHRA01000241.1 GCA_003221295.1 Verrucomicrobiota bacterium
TGAGGGAAGACGCGCCGTCCACTCGCTACGAACGCCGGTCAGTTTGAAAGAAGCAGCCACGATCCAGTTGATCAGCGGCGGTTTGCGAAAATAGGGTTCACTCCCGACATACGGCACAAGGTAATTGCCGGTCTGCAACATGGTGACGGCCGGCAAAATTCGCCGGCCTTCTTCCCCCCGAATTTCAAGCGAGCCCAGACCGGGGAGGTAAATCGCCGCCCAAACCAACAACACGACGTGGGTCCGGCGGCGTTGCCACCATTTGGCGAGAAAAATCTTTCGCCAGGTTCGTCGTCCAGGTCGTTCCATTACCATGGCGGAAGGTTGATCGGCAAACGGTGAACGATCAAGGCGAAGCGGGCAATTCGTCATCCCGAGCGTAAGTCGAGGGATCCCGTTGCGAAAGCTTTAAGGTAACTTCCTCGGTATCCCTCGGCTTCCGCTCGCGATGACCGGCAAATGGGGCGGCAATGGAGGGTCGAGTTCTGCGAGACCGGCGTCGCAGAGCTCCGCCCTCCAAATCGTGCATCCCCTGCCGCGCTCCCAGCGGTCACCTTGACGGAAAGCCAGAGTAAATTAAATTAGCTGACTCTAGACCGTGCGGCGTTGGAGTGGGAGCTGGTGTCCCACTCTTTTTTGTCTGGCGGTCTCGAGCTGTTTTTATGAACGCTGAATTTATAGCAATGCTGGATTATCTCGAGCGTGAGCGCGGGATTAAGCGCGAGATCTTGCTCGAAGCAGTCTCGAATGCATTGCTCTCCGCTTCCAAGAAAAGCGTGAGCGCGTCGCGGGAACTGCGCATCGATATTAACCCGAAGACCGGTGAGATTCGCGCCCTCGCCAATTTGATCGTGGCGGACAAGGTGACGAATCCGCAGGACGAAATTTCGGAAACGGCGGCGCGCCGAATCAAGTCGGACGCAAAAGTCGGCGACATTGTGGAAGTAGAAGTGACGCCAAAAAATTTCGGGCGCATCGCCGCGCAAACGGCCAAGCAGGCGATGATGCAGCGCATTCGCCAGGTCGAGAAGGAAATGATTTATGAAGAGTTCAAGGACCGCGCGGGCGAAATCGTTAGCGGAACGGTGCGCCGTTTCGATCGCTCGGATGTAATTCTCGATCTCGGAAAATTCGAAGCGATCATGCCGCAACGCGAGCGCGTGGTGGTGGAAGATTACAATGTCGGTGACAGATTGCGCGCTTATGTGGTGGCGGTGGACAATGGAATTCGTGGGCCGGAAATCATTGTCTCTCGGAGTCATCCAAATTTTGTGCGGCGTCTGTTCGAACTGGAGGTGAGCGAAATTGCCGATGGCACGGTCGAAATCCGCGGGATCGCGCGGGAAGCGGGTTATCGGACAAAGATCGCGGTCTGGAGCGCAAACGCAAAAGTCGACCCAGTGGGAGCGTGCGTGGGGATGCGCGGGTCGCGGGTAAAAAATATCGTGCGCGAGCTCAACAACGAAAAGGTGGACATCATTCGCTGGAGCTCGGACCCGAAGGAATTTGTGCTCGAGGCCTTGAAGCCGGCGAAGGTGAAAAATCTGACCTTCGATACGGAGAAGAAGAGTGTGACGATTGAGGTGGATGAAGATCAGCTTTCCCTCGCGATTGGAAAGAAAGGTCAGAACGCGCGACTGACTTCGCGATTGACCGGCTGGGAAATAAACATTCAAAAGGACACTTCAGCGACGACGGCGGTCGAGCAAAAGGTGGCGCAAGCGGCACAGGCCTTGTCGGCCGCATTGCCGATCAGCGACGAGCAGGCGACGACGTTAGTGAAGTCGGGATTCACCAATCTCGAAGGATTGCGTGACGCCGATGTGCAGGATTTGGTAGATGTTTTGGGAATCGACGAAGCGAAAGCTCGCGAAATCCACGAAGCGGTGAAGGAACCGGAACCCGCTCAGTAGTTATGGCTCTCCGCTGAGGAGCTCAGGGCCATGAGCAGAAATTTTGAGGAACAAGATGGCAACGAAAAGCACGACGAAATCGCCGGCGCGCAAAGCAGCAACAACTGCGCGCAAACCGGCGAAGACTGTTCCTCAGAAAGAGACTCCGCCCAAAGTTAAAGAATCTAAAGCAAAGGCCGCGGAAAAACCGGCTCGCGCTGCAGCTTCGGCAAAAGAGAAAGTCGCGCCCGCTCGAACCACTGCGGCGGCGCCGGAGAAAACTGAAGAGAAGGCTAAGTCCGCGAGCAAGATGGAATCGGTTTCGTTAATCGATAAACCGAAAGCGAAATCTGCAGACGGCGTCTCAAAAGTCAGGACAACGTTTTTGCCGCCGATTTCGAAACTAGTTGCGAAACCGGGACTCACCGCCGCGCCGCCACCGCCTGTCATCGAGCCAACGCCTCCGCCTCCCGCTCCGGTTGCCGAAGTTGCTGCGGTTTCATCAACCGATGGACAGGCCGGGGAAGTTGCTACTCCGGTCGAGGAAGAACCGAAAAACGTTATCACGATCAAGCCGCCAATCATTGTCAAAGAGCTGGCGACGCAGCTCGGAATGAAAAATTTTCAGCTGATCAAGGAGCTGATGGATGATTTCAACATTTTCGTAAACGCCAACCAGACGATCGAGCCCGATGTTGCGACTAAGATTGCGGAGCGGCACGGATTCGTTCTGGAAAAAGAGCGCCGTGAAAAAGGCGGCGGTGTTCACAAGGAAGAAAAGGTTATCGTTGCTCCGCCGCCTCCGGAGCCGGCGAAAGAGGAAGAACTCAAGCTCCGCGCGCCCATCATTACCTTCATGGGCCACGTCGATCACGGCAAAACGTCTTTGATGGATGCGATTCGGAAGACACGGGTAGTTGCTGGCGAAGCGGGCGGAATTACGCAACATATCGGCGCCTATCGCGTGGAATACAAAGGCGAGCCGATTACGTTTCTCGACACTCCAGGTCATGCCGCGTTCACCGCGATGCGTGCGCGGGGTGCATCGGTCACCGACATCGTGGTGCTGGTGGTAGCAGCCGATGACGGGCTGATGCCGCAGACGATTGAGGCAATCAATCACGCCAAAGCGGCCCCGCACGTCAAAATCCTGGTTGCGATTAATAAGATCGATCTGGCTTCGGCCAACATTGATCGGGTGAAGAAGCAACTCCAGGAACGCGAGCTGACGCCGGAAGATTGGGGTGGCGAAACTATTACCGTTCCGGTCTCGGCAACGCGCGGAACCAATATCGATCAACTTCTGGAGATGATGACGTTGCAGGCCGAAGTGATGGAACTGAAAGCATCGCCAACCGCAAAACCGCGCGGAACTGTGATTGAAGCACAAGTGGAAGCGGGCCGCGGACCGACCGCGACTGTCATTGTTCAAATGGGAACACTGCGCGTGGGCGACGCCTTCATTTGCGGCGATTACAGCGGCAAAGTGAAATCGTTGATCGATGATCGCGGTCAACCAGTGAAAAGTGCCGGTCCCTCGACGCCGGTGAAAGTTCTTGGATTCACCGGATTGCCCAATGCGGGTGACGAACTGCTGGTGATGGATTCGGAGCGCGAAGCCAAACAGTTGAGCGAAGAACGGCAGGAATCGAAGCGCGCCGGTAAATTGGCGACACCGCAGCGCGCCACTCTCGAAACATTATTGGAAGCGGCTGACGGCAAAAAAGTTTTGCGCATCGTTTTGAAAACCGACGTGCAAGGTTCGTTGGAAGCTCTAACCAGCGCGCTCAATCAAATCGAGAGCAAGAAAGTCGACCTCGAAATTATCCACGCCGGGGTCGGGCCAATTTCGGAAAACGATATTCTGCTCGCGAGCGCGTCGAATGCCGTCGTCGTCGGCTTCAATGTCAAAGTGGAAAACATGGCCGTAACCGCGGCAAAACACGAAGGCGTTCAGGTCAAACTTTACTCGATCATTTACGAGCTACTCGATCAAATCAAAGAGGCGATGGCGGGCTTGCTCGAACCGGAACATCGCGAATCGGTCATTGGCCACGCCGAAGTGAAGCAAATTTTCCAGCTGAGCAGAGGGATCGTGGCCGGATGTCTCGTCACCGACGGGCGCATCGCGCGAACGGCACGAGCGCGTGTCCTCCGACGTCGTCAGCCGGTGTACGATGGCGGGCTTGCGACTTTGCGCCGGTTCCAGGACGACGTGAAAGAGGTGCGTTCAGGCCTCGAATGCGGAATTAAGCTGGGAGATTTTAGCGAATACCAGGTAGGCGACATCATCGAGTGCTACGTGCTCGAGCAGATCGCGCAGAAACTGTAGTCATCCCGAGCGGAGTCGAGGGATCCCGTGGAAGTTAGCTTAAAGATATCGCAACGGAATCCCTCCACTTCGGTCGGGATGACAAACTTTTTATGAAACATCGATTATTGCGCATAAATGAAATGCTCAAACGCGAGCTCAGTGGAATTATCACGCGCGAAATGAAATTCGAGAACGGCCTGGTGACCATCAATCAAGTGGACGTGACCTCCGATCTGAAAAACGCACACGTTTTCGTCAGCGTCCTTGGCGCGGCGGGCGCGAGCGTGATCAATCAGCTCGAGGCGCATCGCGCTGCCCTGCAATCCGCCGTAGCGAAACATGTGGTTTTGAAATACACCCCCCATCTCGTTTTCCATCTCGATGATTCGATCGAGCGCGGCACGCGCGTCATCGAAATCATGCAAGAGATCGATTCGGCCCGCGAAAGCAAAGCGTGAACGAGCGCGACGCCAGGTTTGCTGAAATTGGTCGTGCCTTGCGCGAGCACAATAAATTCGCGGTCCTGAGTCACGTTCGCCCGGATGGAGACGCACTCGGGAGCACGCTGGCCCTGGCATTGTCATTGAAAGAACTCGGCAAGGAAGTCCGGGCCTGGAATGAAGAGGGAATGTTGGAGAAATATAATTTTCTGGCGCAGGCCGAGCTCTTAACCGAGCCCCCGAATACGCCGGAAGATTTTGATGTCGCGATTGCGCTCGATACCGCGGTGCAGAATCGGCTCGGCACCACCACCACCGCCGTCCGCGGTGCCAAATTCTGGATCAATATCGATCATCACCCGAGTAATCCGCGCTACGGCGACCTTGTTTACATCGATCCGACCGCACCCGCGACCGGCCAAATTCTTTTTGAGTTGCTAACCAACCAGAAATTCCCAATTACGCCGGCAATCGCGGAAAATCTTTATGCGGCAATCTCGACCGACACCGGTTCATTTCAGTATCCGAATACAACCGTGCGCACCTTCGAGATCGCGGCGGAGCTGGTTCGTTGTGGCGTAGAGGTGGGTCGAGTTAGCCAACTGCTGTACGAGAATTTCCCGCGCCGGCGCATCGAGCTGCTGCGCGATCTGCTGGCGACGATGCGGTTCGGGTGCGATGGAAAACTAGCGTATTTCAGCTTGAGCCAGGCGTCCGCGCTCGCGCTCGGCGTTATTCCGGAAGATAACGAAGGCCTGATCGATCATTTGCGCGCCATTCAGGGTGTGGTCGTTGCAATTTTCTTCGAAGAACTGACCGATGGAAAAGTACGCGTCAGTATGCGCTCGAAAAATGAAGCGGTCGATGTCTGCGCCATTTGCACGCAGTTTGGCGGTGGCGGCCATGTCCTCGCGGCCGGAGCGCGCGTTCGCGGGACGCTGCCGGAAGTAGAGAAGAAAATTGTAGAACAGGCTTGTGCAGCAATCGAGCGCAACACCTGACGGCGTTCTGCTGGTGGACAAGGCCGCAGGGATGACGTCGCACGATGTCGTCGCGCTGGTGCGGCGGCGTTTGCAAATCCGAAAAGTCGGTCACTGCGGCACGCTCGATCCGATCGCAACCGGTCTCCTGCTGCTCACCCTCGGACGCGGTACAAAAATTCAGGATCTGCTCATGTCTGAGGACAAGGAATATTCTGGAACGATGATGCTCGGGATCACAACGAGCACGCAGGATAAGGAGGGCGAAATCATCGAGCAGCGTGAAGTGCCGGCGTTCGACGAAAAAACCATTCGCGCCGTGTTTGAAAAATTCCGCGGCGATTTTTATCAAACCCCGCCGATGGTCTCCGCGATCAAACACGCTGGCGTTCCACTTTACAAACTCGCGCGTCAGGGAAAAACAATCGAGCGTGACCCGCGATTAGTTCACATTTACCGCTACTCAATCGATCGGATCGCTTCACCCAAAATCGATTTCACCGTTGTCTGCAGCAAAGGCTTTTATGTTCGCACTTACGCGCACGACATCGGGGTAGAACTCGGTTGCGGCGCACATCTCTATTCGCTACGACGAGTGAAATCGGGGCGGTTCGATGTCGCCAACGCAATTTCGGTGGAACAAATTAAAAATGGCGAACCGTCCGAAATTGCCGCGCGCGTACTATCCTTGCCGCAGGTTTCGCGAATGCGGGGAGCGTAGAAAAATGACGAAGCTCGAATGACGAATGAGGAATTAATGACGAAGCCCGAAGAGATGCGTGAAGATTCGTTTTGGTTGGATGGTGAAAGATCGCTCGTTCCTGAAGAATCAGACACCAAACCCGTTTACGATTTGGAGGTATTGGAGGTCGGAGCTTTGCGACGCCAGTTGCGCGAGTTGGGCTCGTAGGAGCTCGCCCCTCCAGTGCCGCAACCGTCGCAAAGGCGAGGAGTCTGAGCCGGAAAATGAAAAAATCCGAATGACGAAGGACGAAGGAATGACTAATGACGAAGGCCGAATCGGGCCGCGCTTTGGGCATTCGTGCTTCGTCATTAATTCGTCATTCGTCATTCGTGCTTCGTCATTCCTCTAATGGAAATCCTTCGTTCCACAACCGATCTCGCGAAGTTAGAGGGTCCGCTCTTTCTTGCCATTGGCGCGTTCGACGGGGTGCATCTCGGTCATCAAGCCGTCATCTCCACCTCGGCGCGGCATGCCCATTCCGAAGATGGAACTCCGGTCGTTGTTACGTTTGATCCGCATCCGGCCAAGGTTTTGCGCCCAGAAAATCCGCCGCATCTCATCACTTCCACGCCGCACAAGATCGCGTTGATTCGCACTCTCGGGGTCGGGCACCTCTTAATAATTCCCTTCGACAAAAATTTCGCACAAACCGAGGCGGAAGATTTCGTTGCGCAATTGACCGAGAGCGCCACGCCGCTGTGCGAAATCTGTGTCGGCCACGAATGGTCGTTCGGAAGAAATCGCGCTGGCAATCTCGCGCTTCTGCGCAAACTCGGTAGTCGGCATCACTTCAACGTGGTCGGAATCCCACCGGTCAAAGTGAACGGAGCGGTCGTAAGCAGCACAGCCATTCGCGCCCGAATTGAGCGCGGCGATTTCGCTGGCGCAGCGGTGATGCTTGGTCGCGACTACACGATTCTTGGCACGGTCAGGGAAGGTTCAAAGCTGGGGCGACAACTCGGTTTTCCGACGGCAAATTTGAGCGCGCACAGCGAACAATTTCCGCCCAACGGCGTCTATTTCGTCGAGGCTTGGCTCGAAGGCGTATTACATCACGGCGTCGTGAATGTTGGGTTCCGGCCGACTGTTTCGGGCGAAATAGCCGAGCGCGTGATCGAAGTTCATCTCCTCGATTTCCATCGTGACATTTATGGCGCCGATATCGAAATCAAATTCGTGCAATTTCTCCGGCCAGAGAAAAAATTTGAAAGTGTTGAGGCACTCGGAGAGCAAATCGCGGCTGACGTCAAGAAAGCACGCGAGCTTTGCGCCGCCTAACAACCGTCATCTCGAGCGTAAGTCAAGGGATCCCGCCGCGTAAGCTTAAAGATAACTTCCGCGGGATCGCTCCCGGCCTTCACATAAAGCTACGGCGCGGCAGGCGACGTCGCTCGGGGTGACTACAAAGTCGTGTCGCGTGTTCGGGCGAGCGCGGCCCAGAGCCCGGCAATCGTCATTCCGGTTCCGCAGGCGAAGATCAGAAGAAGCAATTGCAGGGGTCTTAAACCCGATACCCGCGCGAATGCATCGTGCACGAACATCCCCTGGCCCGACGCGAAATAGGCGATCACGACCGACAAAATCGTCGCCGCGAAAATAATAAAAGCGCGCTGCGTGCTCCAGGACGCGCGCCGATGCGGAAGTTGTTTCATTACTCGGGCGGTGAAGCCCGCGTCATCGATATAGGGCGTCTCGTCACGCAGTCGCGCATCGAGTAAATTATCGAGTGGATCGTTCATTTCAGGTCGCCCAGGCAGCTAGCATTTTCTTCAATTTCTCGCGTCCGCGCAAGACATTCGTCTTCACCGTCCCCAGCGGAATATCGAGAAGGCGGGCTGCTTCATCGTGAGACAAACCGTTCTGGCAACAGAGCGTCACGGCGGTGCGCTCGTGCAGCGGTAAATTAGCCAGCGCGTTCATGAGATCGTGACGTAAACCCGGATCCGTCGTTTGCGGATCAACCTCGGCCTGTAATTGGTTTTCATCGATCCCGACAAGTTCTTTGCGCTTGCGGGCGT
>QHRA01000272.1 GCA_003221295.1 Verrucomicrobiota bacterium
GGTCTACTACCAGCGACTAAAATCGCCCTTTTCGGACTCGCTTTCGCTTCGCCTCCAGCGCACAACGCCTTAGGCTCGCCACTGATAGTAACTCGCAGACTCATTAAGCAAAAGGCACGCCATCACCCTTGCGGGCTTTGACACCTTGTAAGCACATCATTTCAGGTACTATTTCACTCCGCTCACAGCGGTTCTTTTCACCTTTCCCTCGCGGTACTTGTTCACTATCGGTCGCCAATGAGTATTTAGGCTTACGCCGTGGTCGGCGCAGATTCATACGAAGTTTCACGTGCATCGTATTACTTAGGAAATCCCTAGGCGTGCTCGGATTTTCGGTTACGGGCCTTTCACCCTCTATGGCGCAGCTTTCCAGAAGCTTCACCTAACCTTTGCACTACCTCGTCGGGCTCCTACAACCCCGATCGACAAGTCGATCGGTTTAGCCTGTTCCGCTTTCGCTCGCCACTACTGACGGAATCTCTTTCGATTTCTTTTCCTCCGGTTACTGAGATGTTTCACTTCGCCGGGTGTCGCGATGTTCCTGCTATGGATTCACAGGAACTCGAGCAAGTGTTACCTCGCTCAGGTTACCCCATTCGGAAATCTACGGGTCAAAGCGTGTTTGCCGCTGTCCGTAGCTTATCGCAGCTTACCACGTCCTTCATCGCCTATTGGCACCAAGGCATCCATGATGCGCTCTTTGTAGCTTGATCAATCTGTTCCCCCGAATGATTTCGGGGGAGATTCTTTGATAACTGAAACTCTCTCATCGCCATGCGACGATGCTTGATTTCAGACTCAGCTCTTAAAGTTGTATTTCTTACTACCCTGTATGTAGATGTCAAAGAACCAGCCGCTCAGTACATTTTGACCACAAAAAAAACTCAATCCCGTGCCGACAAACATTACAGTGTTCCCGCCGTGGCAGGTTTCCGTCTTCGTTGCCGGGACAAAATTGAGCCCAATTTGCAGTCCCAAAATGTACGTAGAACGCACTCCGAGTTAATGGAGCCCCGCTTCCAGCGGGATTAGAAACTTACTCCGAATCAGTATCGCGTCAACGCGATTTGACAAATTTCTGCAATTTTTTACTATACCGCAATTCCTTCAGATTCAGTAATTTACTCTTGTGCTACAGACAGGATCCACCAATTGCGATCAGACTGAATGCAAAATTCGTTGCGTACTGAAGAGAAAACGATCGGTGCGACTGTTTGCGTTTTATTCTATCGCTGTCGTAACGCTGATTTTGTCGAGGAGACGACTGCGACTCGCATCATAAAGCCGGAACTCATATGTGGATCCCGGCTGGATCCAGTTCGCGGCAGCCGCGCCGTGGCGGCCGGCTGCAAAAAGCGACTCTTTTTGTCCGTCGATGGAGACGTAGACTTCGCCGTCGCCCGCATCAACAGTGTTCCATTGAATAGTTGTTGTACCCATCTTTTCGCCGGTGGGCACAGGATTCGGAAAGGCACTGAGTTCCATTCTTGCGTTGCTTTTTAGAACGCAGAAAACGCGCTCGTCATGATTTGGATCCGCCGGCGTTGAATTGTTGGTTTCGCCAATCGTGGTGTATGCCAAAATGCTCCAACCGGTACGATGAATCAGGCGCCTTAATGCCTCATCTGAGAAGATCCAGAAATTCGTGCTGTCGTTGTTGCACTCATCCGGGGCCAGCAAGTACGCAACAGGGTACTTTGCCAGCGGCATGCCGTCGGCAGTCTGTCGAGCGATTCGGGTACTCAAGAAACAATATTTTGTTACCTGAGCCAGTCTCTCCAAGATGTAGAAAGGGTTTTTCAAGTGATAGAGAACGCCATTAAGAATTCGAGCTCCGTCTAACTTATTGAAATTTGTGAACTCGTTGTCGATCACATCTACGGAGAACCCGAGTTCTTCAAAGAAGAATGCGAGATCTGCATCGGCAGCGCCGATGTCTGCAACCCTGCCATACTTGCCTCTGCATAGCTGCAGAAAGTCAAGCCCAACTCCGGCCAGGAGTCGTTCTAACACAGGAAGATTTCGCAGGGTGGGATACGGGTACCAAAATGGTTTGGGGCGGTGTGCCAACTTTGTCTCCCACAGCTGTTGCTCTTTAGTACGGGCAAGCTCCCGCAGTGATGATGTGCTACCCCGGGCGTTGCTTGATCTGTCGATGCGGGCCGAAGGGGCGGAGCCGACTAAAAATTTGCCGAGCGCTTCAAAAATCTTTGACGTCTGCGGGCGCGGCTCAGCTGATAGTGTTTTCACAGTAGAAAACAGTCGCGCAGAGCTGCGCACCCTGACAGACAGATGCTACCGAGTCTTTCTGTAGGATTGAACCTTACGGTCGAAGCTGGCTCGGTGAAAGCCGCAGACTACTTCAAGTGAGTTGCGTCTTCCCACCGAATTGCCGCTCGGAGCAGTTCGCCGAGAGAACTAACGCCGAATTTTTCCTTCGCGCGCGCGCAGTAAGCTTGCACAGTTTTCAGACTCAAATGCAAATCATCGGCAATCTGCGCGGTCGTGCGTCCCTGCCCGAGGAGGCGAAATATTTCGAGCTCACGATCGCTTAAACGTTCCACCGGAGAACTTTCAGCCCCCTTAGGTGATGAGCTAAACCGGCGAGCCATGCTGTTAACGACTCTTTCGCTGATATAAACGCCACCTTCCAGCACTCGACGGATGGACGCGAGGTCGCTCTTTGTGCTCTCTCGTTTCATAACGTATCCCCGTGCGCCGGCGCGCAACGCGCGTTCGGCGTAGAGGGCTTCGTCATGCATGGAAAGCACGATCAAGGCGACAAGCGGGAATTGACTCTCCAAGTTTTTGACCAATTCCAAGCCCGATTCGTTCTTCAGTGAAATATCCACAAGCGCGACATCAGGTCGTGTCTTTGCAATTCCCGTCATGGCTCCAGCGGAATCTTCCGCTTCGCCGCAGACAATCAGGTCGTTCTGCCCGTTGATGAGATTGGTGAGCCCTTCGCGTACGAGGGGATGATCGTCGACAAGAAAAATGCGACGTTTGCGCGCGGCGGCAACAGAGGGGTTTGAATTCATCGGGGGAAACTTAACCCATTATAATTAGGAATCGTCACCTTACACGTCGCAATGGTTCCGCGCTGACCATTTCGCCGAACTTTGAATGTGCCGCCAATTAATGCCGCGCCATGGCGCATCAAGCGAAGCCCAAGCCCTTTTGATTCCGAGGGAGTATCTGGAAATCCAACTCCATCATCCGTGATTGCGAGGGTAAGTTCGGAATCATCTATAGAAATGCGAATATCAATCTGTTCTGGGGCAGCGTGTTTAGCGGCGTTGGTGGCGGCCTCCTGTGCTATCCGGTACAGCTGCGTTGCAACCTCAGAATCGCGCATGGGAATTAACCCTTCGCCATGAAAGATGCAGTTTACCGCGAATCGCTCGCTTATGTTTTCGGCAAGACCCTCAAGTGCTACACTTAAACCGTCCGCCTCAAGCTCAGGCGAAAAAAACCCGCGTGCCAGGTTTCGCGTGAGATCGATTCCTTCCTCGACGTAGTGTACGAGTTTCTCCGCTTCGGTTACTTCAGGAGCGGATTTCGCGGCGAGTTTCTCCTTTAACACCTGGGCGGCGAGCGCTGTGCCGGTCAGATGTTGGCCCAGGCGATCGTGCAGATCCTGTCCCAAGCGTCGCCGTTCACGATCCGCCACTTGTGCGATCTCCTGGTCCAGCCGCCTTCGCTCAGCCACCTCGCGCTGCAAGGCCGCTGTGCGTTCCTGGACGCGTCGATCCAGCTCTCCTATCAGTGTGCGCAGCTTGCCCAGCACTCCTGCGAACAACGCGTACGAGGCGAAAGCCATCCCTGCGTTCCAGAAACCGAGTGTGGGGATTCCGGCCGCAAGGTCTGACAACATTGATGCGGCAACACTGACGACGGCCATTCCCAAGCCGATCTGGAGGGAGCCAAACCATGTGGCCAGAGAAATCGGAACAAGATAGAACAGAAGTAGCGGCCGTTCGTATCCAGTTAGATAGTCAATATATCCTACAATCCCAACAATACAGAGGCACGTTACGATGAGAGCAGTTCGAGAAACTCGCAAGATACGAGTACGGCGCAGATCAGCCATAATCCTATCAAATTTGGTTCGGCTCAGAACTGACTCGGTTGGCATTCTCATTTGTTTCCATGAAACCCACCGGCGAAGGGGAAAATACCAGGGAAAATCTTAAAGTTGCGCCTTGTACAAGCTGTTAAATTCTCCAATCAATGTCAGCAGACTGATTCGTATTCGTCAGGGAGACTGCGGGATCGTCCATTTGCTTTGGATGAGTCTCTTTAATCTTTTGGCGTCGTTGAAAAGTTTTTGGCAATGCTTTGAACAGGTAGCGGAGCCAATTGGAATATTTACGGCTGGCTTGAAGACGCTCAATAACGGCACTGTTTTTTTTGACCTCCGCTGCAAGTCTTGCCGCCCGCGCACTGATTCGTTCGATTCTTGTTTGCTGGGTCAGAATTGAGTCCTGGGCTCTACGAAATTCTTTCGGCAGATTCGCCACAAACTGGACCCGTTCATCAAAGACACGCTCTATTTCTTCGATTGCGACAGCCGAGGCCTCATGCGGTTGTGGGCTCTCTTGGACTTCGCGGCAAAGCTGCAGTGCCTGCTTTACGAGGCTCGGATCGGTTCCACGGTCATCAATCTGAAAATCGGCAGGGACGTTGGAACTATTGATTCTTTGCGCGAGCGGCTCCAAAGATTCAGGCGCGAAGGGCTCGCCGAGAAAACGGAAAATGGACCGTAGTGTAGCTTCTGGGGCGCTTGCAAGATCCGAATGCCGTATTCGAAAGATGACGTTGGGCCC
>QHRA01000273.1 GCA_003221295.1 Verrucomicrobiota bacterium
ATGAATGGGAGTTCGTCGTAACCGATGCATACCACACGATCGTTCTCGATTTTGGCGGCAATGCGATCGGGCCCTTCTATACTGCGCCAAACTAACGGGGCAATCTCGCGCCATTTCTTCGGCTCACCATTGAGCCCTTTGAGATCGGGCACCGAAATGCTCCCGTTTTCTGTGGCCAACACTCGCGTCTGGCCGAGAAGATTAAGCGCCGCAAGGAAGCTCTCGTGGGACCGGCGACTTGAGATATAGCGGCCGGTAATCAAGTGCGCATGCGCCGCCGCGGTTTTTGGGTCAACTGAACCTTCTGGCAGCGGAGCGGGAAAGTAGCGATCGCTAAATTCGCGGAAGAATCCCGTCCTTATCTGTTCAGCGGCGCCGTCTTTTCCGAGGCTGTTCAAGGAAATGAATACGCCGACGCCGTCGTCAATGAACAGATTAAGCTCACTATGGAACCATTGCAGATCGCCGCCGT
>QHRA01000274.1 GCA_003221295.1 Verrucomicrobiota bacterium
GAGAGGTGGGAGGAATTCCCACGCCGTCGTGTGCATTTGCACAGCTGTAGCCTCCTTTAGAATGTGGGAGGCACCGAACGCACCATTTTGCAGATGGGCGATCATGAAGCGACCCATGTCACCACCGCTGGCGGAGAGAGCGCCGTCGGGCTGAGTGGTATCGATCTCAAATGGCTTGGGATCACCTGAGGCCAGGGGATAACCCTTCGACATGCATGATGCCAACATATCAGGTAGCGGCTGTCGGAATGTTGCGAACTTCATCCCGAGCGGGACGAAGATGTGCCGCTCGATGTAAGCTTCGAATGGTTCGCCAGAGACACGCTGAACGATGTAGCCCGCAAGGTCGGCGCCATAATTGGAGTATGCCGGAATGCTTCCAGGAGCAGTCACACGCGGAGGCATCCAGCGCTTGAGTTCTTCTCGCAGCGGATGCAGCTCGCGAGGATCATAGATGAGCAGCAAACCTCCTACCTCATCGAAGCCCGCGCCGTGAGTCATGAGATTGTGCAAAGTGACAGGTGCGCCTTGGCGAGGAGGGATCTTGAAATCTAGATAGGTGTTAATGTCCGCATCGAGGTCGAGTTTGCCCTGCTCGACCAACTGCATCACAGCCGTCCAGGTAAACAGTTTGGACACCGACCCTGGCCGGAACAGGGTACGTTCGGGGTCGACCAGCTTGCGCTCGCCTACATCAGAATACCCATAACCCTTCTGTAGTAGAACTGCGCCATCCTTTACCACGACAACCACCGCTCCAGCGACATCTCCCCTCTGTAATGCATATGGAAAGAAGCCATCGAGCCATGCCTCGGCATCAGTCTTCGTCAATGCGTGGGTGGCCGGTCCCGGCACGCGCTCGGGCGTCTGCGTTTTCGTTACGGGCGCCACTGGAGCAACCGCTGGTGCTGGCGGCGCGATTACATGTTCCTGCTGGCCTAAGCAGAACGGCGCCATCGCCAACACAACTGAAGTCCAGATGAAACAAGCAATTCGGCGGTACAGCCGCGGCGCAAGGCGCGCCATGTCGCGAATGTCTTGATTGCGACCAAGCCAGCCTGACCGGAGAATTGTGAATCTCACGTCATTCAGTGCTGTGCGCACGCTGGTCCAGGCATAAGCTGCCAGGTCAGTAGTTGGCGCTGTAACCTATCAGGTGAAAGATGAGTGTGACGTAGAGCACGATCAGAAACCCAAGCGCCAGCACCACGCCCCAAACTTTTGCCACCCATCGCCGTTTGCTGCGTAGCACCAACCACGCATTCCACAGCCCAACGGCCGCCGCACCGATAAACACAAGACCCGAGAGCAAACGTAGCAAAATCAGAGGTCCATCCATTCGCGGCCCGATCCAGTCAAGATTCGTCTCCATCAGCTGAGCCAGGAAAACCCAGGCCAGCATCACGGCCATCACAAGAAGCGCTGCGATCCGGACCAGCCGATGCGCTCTGGCGTCCGTG
>QHRA01000275.1 GCA_003221295.1 Verrucomicrobiota bacterium
GCTTTCGCGAAAGCAAGCTGTTGATCTCGGTATCAAGGAGCTGCAGGCATACTAAAGATCTCGCAATTTGGAGACAATCGAACAATGACCACGAACACCAGGGGAATAAAGACGTCGGCAGCCGTTGAGCAGACTATGGACAACACGACACAACACGCACACATAACAACACCGAACACACCACCCACATCACACCAAATCGCCTTCAGGAAATTCGTTTGCGGTTACGCTCTCATAATCAGCCTTCTCATCGCACCGCCGATATTCGAGAGATTCTTCGCAATGCTGTACCTCTTTCAAGGTGAGAGAGTGGTCCTGTGGATCGCCTCATTACTTCTGATGTCCATCAGCCTCTATGGTTTCTTCGGCCGTTTACGCCCGACTTGGGTTTACTTCGTATTGTTTAACCTGCTCATTCTAATCTCAGTAGAACTCGGTGCCCGTTCTGCCGTGAAGCTGTTCTTCCCAAACCAGGAAGTCAGTCTAGCACGTAGGGCCGCCTGGACGTATGACGAGCTCCGGAAAATGACTGGCCATCCCTTCCTTCAGTTCAAGGGCATACCATCAAGAACCGGCGAGATATATCGTGTGCTGAAGCCAGGAGGTCGCGGCGACGAGGTGACCGAGAACTTAAGTACCTTCAATAACTTCGGCTTTGTCGGTCGTGACTTTGCCTACGCCAAGCCCCCAGGAGTTATTCGCGTTGCCGCTCTCGGCGCGTCGACAACTGCCGATGGCTACCCCGCCATCTTGGAAGAATACCTCAATGCCAGAGTTGCGGCTCAATCCAACCGATTCGAAGTGATGAACTTTGGCGTAGGCTACTGGACGAGCGCGCATGTTCTCGTGAATTTTGTCTTGAACGTCATTGACTTTGCCCCTGACTATATTATCATTCACCAAGCTGCAAACGATGAGCACGCGCGTGCCTCCGAGGCAGAGTTTAGAGGTGACTATTCACATTATCTGAAGGTCTTTCAGCCGCCGCGGATTGTTGATAGATACATCCTCCGCGTAAGCGTTCCCTACCGGGCGTTGAAGTTTTACCTGAACCCAAATCCGGAGTGGATGTTCGTAGAAGCCGCCTCGCAGATCCACCGGAAAGAGCCTGAACGTCCGCTGAATGCGCGTGAGCTCGGGGTCTTTCGACGTAACATCGAAACCATCATCGATGTCGCTAGTGCGCGGCAGATCAAAGTCGTTCTTACGACAATGCCCCACGCGACGGATGAACGTTACAGTCCTCTCAGCGGTATCGATCAATTCAACGAAGTGTTGAGATCCATCGCCGCGAACCATGATCGGCTCCTGTTCGTGGATCTCGACAAGCTAATGACGGGAAAGGTCAATCATCTCTTTCGCGATGCGGTTCACGTGAATGATAACGGGAACCGGATGAAGGCAGAGTACCTTGGTCAACGCGTCAATGACGATGAAGAGCGCCCCCTTCTGAAAGCGCCGTAATGAGTTAGCTCAATTGTTTTATGAGTAGGCCTCATCAAATTGAACCCGTTGAGATCACCGTCGGGGATTTGTTGGGCTTCGCCCCAATGGTAGTCCTGAGGCAATTCAAGAATTCGTAGTCCGTGAATCTAATCCCAACTCACATCGCCAGCTTGTTCGGCCTGCATCTGCCGCCGCCTGTCCTCTGTCCTTTCCGATTTCAGCGTTTCAGTTTTCAGCTCGTCAGTTTTTCTAAGAATCTGTCCTCGGCCTTCTGCCTTCTGATCTCCGATCGCTGATCTCTGACTTCTGATGCTAACGCTCAACCTGCCGCTTGCGAGCCTCTTCGGTCTTCACACGCCGCCGCGCGTCGCGCTGCTTCTCACACTTGCCTTTGTGGTCTTCCTCTTCCGGCGGGAAATTCGGGGAAGACCCAACGTCAGTGGTGCCCTTTGGCTTCCAGTTCTTTGGCTGGTGCTCATTTGCTCAAGATCCTTCACCCAGTGGCTCAATATCTTTGGCTTGCACGTAGGTGGCGCCGTCTCCGTGGAAGAGGGGAGCCCGCTGGATGCGTGCTTTATCTTCGCGCTGCTTATGGCGGGCGTTTGTGTTCTTCTTACCAGGCAGGTCAATCTTGCAGACGTTATTCTGAACAACGGTTGGCTCATCGCTTTTGTGGCCTACTGTTTCATTTCCATCCTCTGGTCTGATTTCCCCCTGGTGTCTTTCAAGCGGTGGATCAAGATGTTTGGTCATCCAAT
>QHRA01000276.1 GCA_003221295.1 Verrucomicrobiota bacterium
GGTTTTCCTATCGCTGTGGTTTGTGCGTGGGCGTTCGAGATGACGCCCGAGGGGATCAAGCTCGAAGCAGACGTCGATCGTAGAGTCACCCGCAAGACCGGACGCAAGCTAACCGCTTTGGTTGTCATCATCGCGGCGCTGGCGGCCGGGGTGACGGCCTTTCGGTTCTTACATTCGCACCATGGCATCGAAGCCGCGAAACAACCGCCCCTCGCAGTTGCCATCGAAAGCAAATCGATCGCCGTCCTGCCTTTTGAGAATTTAAGCGAGCAAAAGGCCAATGCCTACTTCGCCGATGGCATGCAGGATGAAATCCTCATCAACCTCGCCAGAATCGCGGATCTGAAAGTGATCAGCCGCACTTCCGTCATGCAGTATAAGGCTGATGCGCAGCGCAATCTGCGCGAGATTGGCCAGCAACTTGGCGTCGCGTTTTTGTTAGAAGGGCGCGTGCAACGTGCGGCCAATCGCGTGCGGGTGAATGCGCAACTGATCGACTCGCGCAATGGCGCGAATGTTTGGGCGCAGACCTATGATCGCGACCTGGCCGATGTCTTCGCGATCCAAAGCGAGATCGCCAAAACCATTGCCGAGCAGTTGCAGGCGAAGCTCTCGCCTAACGAGAAGAAAGCCATCGAGCAGCCGCCCACGACCGATCTGGCGGCTTTCGACCTTTACAGCCGGGCGAAGTCACTTCTTCTCAAGGCAGCTTTCAGCGCGACGTACGAGCCGGACGTGCGGAAGGCAATCGAGCTTTTGGATGAGGCGGTGAAGCGCGATCCGTCATTTTTCGACGCTTACTGCCAGCTCGCCTATGCGCACGAATATCTTTATGGACAAACGGGGTCTGATCACACTCCCACCCGGCTTGCCCTGGCTGAAGCTGCGGTGCAAGCCGCGACACGGCTGCGACCGGATGCTGCCGAAACTCATTTGGCGCGCGCGCAATATCTCTACTACGGGTTGCGTGACTATGCCGGCGCCCTCGCCCAATTGGAGATCGCGCGGCGAGCGTTGCCCAATGATCCGCGTCTCTTCGAACTCACCGGTTACATTCTGCGGCGGCGCGGCCAACAGGAGGAAGGTCTGCAGAACCTGCAGCGCGCGGTAGAGCTGGACCCGCGCAACTTTGATATTCTGCAACAGATCGCGCTCAGTTACCAATTCCTGGGGCGCTATGCCGACTCAATCGCTGCAATGGATCGCGCGTTAGCGATCGTGCCCGACAGCGTCGAAACGCAGGACCTTCGTGGACTGTTTTATTTCTTCTGGAAAGCAGACACCCGGCCGCCGCTCCAGGCGATTGATGCAATCCTCGCACAAGAGCCGAGCGCCATCGCCGTTGCCGCGGATACCTGGTTCCTTTGCGCTCTGGCCGACCGCGATCCAGCTACGGCCGAACGAGCACTCGTCGCGGTGGGCGACAATGCATGCTGGTCCGAAGGGGTGATTAGGCTGAGCCGCAGCTTTGGTGAAGGCCTGCTGGCGCGCATGACCAAAGATGAGGCAAGAGCGCGCACTGCGTTTGAAGCGGCTCGCGCCCAGCAGGAGAAGATCGTGCAGGAGCAGCCGGACTACGGCCCGGCGCTCTGTGTCCTCGGCTTAATCGACGCTGCTCTTGGGCGGAACGACCTGGCCTTGGACGAAGGCCGTCGGGCGATCGCGCTCACGCCGCTGGAAAAAGATGTCAACAATGGCAGCCGCGTCCTTCAATATTTCGCCATCACGGCAGCGTGGGCGGGCGAGAAGGAGCTTGCCTTGCAGCAACTGGAAACTGGGCTGCGTGCTCGCCAAACATCGGTCATGCTGAGCTACGGCGCCTTAAAACTATTCCCGGTCTGGGACCCGCTCCGCGGTGATCCGCGCTTCGAGCAAATCGTCGCCTCCCTCGCGCCGAAAGAGAACCGCCAATGAACGCAAATCAGCTTTCCGTCTTCGCGTCGCTGAATATAGTTCGGCAGATGAGTGCGAGCGAGATTATTGGTGAAATCCAGCGTCTGTCGCCGAGCGAACAGGCGGAAGTCATTCAGTTTGCCTACCGTCTCGACGCCGAACGGATGCTCAGTGGGAAGGAGCTGGCTGCACTGGCCCAGCGCATGATCGATGCGGCCGATCCTGCTGAGAAACTGCGGATTCGTGAGGAACTGACGCGAGGGTTTTACGGCGGGAAGGCCGATGCCTAAAGTTCGCCGGCGCGGTGTCCCTCGCGCGCTGCTCGAACATCTCTGGCTGCGTATCGAACAGAGAGAGATTTCAATTACTCAACTTGAGCTTTTCGCTACCTGGCTAGAGCGAGAGCCAGAGGTGCTGGATGGAAAATGGTTTAAACGCTTTCCCGGCATGATCGTCTGCGGTGAAGGCGAATTGGTGAAAACATTTCTGACTGCGAATCAAATTCCGGCAGGAACAGAGCTTTTCTGACCCGACGTCCGACTGCTGACTTTTGTTTCCCCGTCACGGCTCACTTGCTTGCCACGCCATAGTTTTAACGGCGGCAGGTCACTTTCCCTCTCCTCGAAAAACA
>QHRA01000242.1 GCA_003221295.1 Verrucomicrobiota bacterium
CAGGCGCTGGCAAATCAACTTGTGCTTCCAATTGTCCGTCAATGGCTAGGCCGGCGAGGATAAGGGCGGCAAGCCGAGAATAATTGGTAATTGTCACGATATCTATAATGGAACGCGTCTTCGGGGATTGCGATTGAAACAAAATAGTCGCGACAGCGTAAAAACTCACTCTATGCAAATCAACCTTTTTCCCCGTTTAAAGCTTGAGAGCGCGATTCGTGCCGAATAGGCGGTTGGATTTGGGGTTAGACGTCGGTGGAAAGAAATGGATTTGCCGGAATTAGCCACCCAAGCGGGTGAAGGGAATCGAACCCTCGTCAGTAGCTTGGAAGGCTACAGCTTTACCATTAAGCTACACCCGCGTTAGGGCTGCCCAAGTTGCCGCGCCTGCGCGTTCCTGCCAAGTGCTTTTTCCATGGCATCGCGACTTGCCAACCCCTGCTGCCGCCACTAGCACTCTCCTATGAAACGAATCGCCCTCTTTTTCCTGCTCGCCGCGACCGCCCCTCTCCGCGCGGATCTTACTCTTGTCCAGAAGGTGGACATGGCTGGCACACCAGGTGAAATGACGATCAAATTCAAAGGCGACAAGGTGCGGGTAGATCCTGCCCCGCAAATATCGATGATCACCGATGCGAAAACAGGCGACACCGTCACCCTGATTCATGGGGAAAAGAAAGCGATGCGAATTTCGGGGGACAAAATGAAAGCGGCAGCGGAAATGGTTAAGAAGTTTGCCGGAGCTACTCCGGCTGAGCAAAAATCCAAGCTGACTCCGCTTGGCCGCAAGGAAACTGTGAACGGCATGCCGACAGATGTTTTCACCACCGACACGGCAGCGGGGAAAGCGACTTATTACATCGCCAGCAACTACCCGGATGCAGCCGCGATCATGAAAGAAATGAAGACGGCCCAACCGTCCACTTTGGCGAAGTCTGGCACGAATGTTCCCGATTTTAGGGACCTGCCTGGGGTCCCGGTGAAAATTGAGATGGATACGGTAAGAGGGCACGTCATAATGACCCTGGTTTCGGTCAAGCGCGATCCGATTCCGAGCAGCGAATTTTCCGTCCCGGCGGATTACACGGAAATGAAAATGCCCGATATTTTCGGCGGGAAAAACGCGCCGGATAATCCGGCGGAGAGAGTGCCGGCATTGCCGCGAGTCGTGCCAATGCCGTCCGCTACTCCATAATTAGGGCGTCTGCAGTGGCGTTGCCATTTATTCTCGCGTCGAATTCGCCGCGGCGACGGGCTCTTTTGGCTGAGGCGGGCTATGAATTTGAAGTCATTGCCCCCGGCGTGGGCGAAGTGGCGGCGGCACATTTATCCTTGCGCGAGCTGACAATCGCGAACGCCACACGCAAAGGATTGGTCGTCTCCCATGTCCACCCGGATCGGATCATCCTCGCGGCCGACACGCTTGTCGCGATTGAAGGCGAAGTTATCGGCAAGCCGCGTGATCTGAATCAGGCGCGCGTGATTCTGCGCCGATTGAGCGGACAAACGCACGACGTCTGCACGGGAGTTTGCATAGTGGGTCCACAAAAGAAGATGAGCTTCGCTGAAATCTCACAGGTGCGTTTTCGCAAACTGAACGAGAGGGACATCACCAATTACTTTCGCGTCGTGAATCCGATCGACAAAGCTGGCGCCTACGCCGCGCAAGCTGCCGGCCGACGTATCATCGCATCGGTGGAAGGTTCGTTTACGAATGTGATCGGTCTGCCGATGGAACGCACGACCGAAGTGCTCGCGCAATTTGGACTGTACCCTGTTAACGTGTCTCGACCGCAACTTCCGGCGGAGTCGTCGCAGCGTGGGCCGGCTCGCGTTTCAAGACTCGATACAAAAACCAAACGATGAAACAGTTGGCTGCGAGAATAATGACCGCAGCGAAGCTGGGGCGATAGTAAATGTGGCGTACTTCCAGCGGAATCAATGCTCCCGTGGCGAAGACCATGAGATACTCGGCCCACCGTTTTTGTAAATAAACGCCGACGCCTTCGGTGAATAGGACCGCGGAATAAAAGAGGCTGAGGAAGCCGGTTGCGCGCCAGACGCCGCCACCAGCCAGCATCGCCTGTAAGCGGTTGAGTAAGTAATGCACTACTTTGCTGTGCTTGAGCAGAATCTCATCTGCCACCCAATCCGAAATGTTATCCATCCAAACGGCGCGCGAATTCAAAAAAAGGATCGAAATCCCGAGGACGAGAAGCAGGATTCCTTTGCCGATCTTAAAAAGCGCGATCAGCTTGAGATAACGAACGCGGTGTTGCGGCCGCAGAATCTTGAGGTCAGCCGTGGAATGAGACACCCGCAATCTTCCCCTGATCTGCTTCACTCCGCAACGATTGCGCTCCCGCGACAGCAGATCTCCAGCTTATTTCCATCGGGATCTTCAAAAAATAACGCGTAATAACCAGGACTGTACTCAGGCCAGATTCGCGGCCCTTCCAGGTTTTGTCTGCCGGCTTCGCGCACAATTTTGGTCACGCGGTCTATCTGTTCGCGCGTCTCCGCCCAAAAAGCGATCCGTGTCTCGTTTGGGCGATGATTAGCGTCTTCGGTAAATCCGAAAAATTCCGACGGTTTACCTCCGCCATCTTTTTCGAATGCGCCCCACTTTTCCGCGCTTTTGTCGAGAGTAAATCCAATCGCCGGCAAGATCTTGGCGAAAAACTCCCGCGCTCGCGTCCGGTTTCGCACGCGCAGATCGATATGATCAAAGAGGCGACTTTGCAAAGTTCCAGATTGTTTTTGTCCGCACAGAGTCGGGTTCGATCACGTTTCGCTTCCTAACAAAAAGTCAGACCGGCAAGGAGCGGCGAACTCGCCTAGTCGGTTTCGTCTTTCAGCAGCGAGCGAATCTCGCCGCGCAATTCCGCCGAATTCTCGTGGCCATGGGCCGAGACGGCGTGTTGTACTGCTGCATCGAGAACTTCTTCCTCGGTGCCGGAAATCTTCAACGAGCAGTTCTTCTCACTGGGATAGTCGCGACAGTCGATCGATTTTCGAGTCGCCATAAGTCAACTTTTCTTTAGTTCAGCCAAAGCTTGCAGTACTTCCTCGCTGTGGGTCTGTGGTTTTACTCCCGTAAATACTTTCGCGATTTTCCCTTCCGGGTTGATGATGAATGTATTGCGCGCCGACATCTTCTTCCCGTCGTAATCCTTCACCGAGCCATAGGCCTCCGACACCTTGGCATCGGTATCGGCCAGTAGCTTAAAGTTCAATCCTTCCTTTGCACAAAAGTTCTTGTGCGATTCGGCGTTGTCTACACTGACTCCGAGGATGATAGCACTGGCGTTTTGGTATTTAGCCAGATCGCGCTGAAAGTTTTGCGCTTCCAGGGTGCAACCACTGGTAAAATCCTTTGGGTAAAAATAGAGAACGACCCATTTGCCCTTGTAATCATTCAAACTAACCTGCCTGCCGTCGTTGGAAGGAAGAGTGACCGCGGGCGCGACCGCGCCGACTTGTGGTGTGGTTTGTGCCATGGTGAATGATGCTGCCGCCAGAAAAATGGTAGTTGCTATAGTGGTCTTCATGGTAAGGCTTCACTTAACTGCACGCCCACTTCTTCGCAAACGCTGTCCAGTAAGTTCCAGTAAGCATCCAGCGCTTCCTCCGCCGCATTCATGACCGCGCTCGGTGAGGTACCGGCATCGAGGCAGCGAGCGAGCGCGGCACGTTCGGCGGCGCGATGCTCCAGGTCAGCCGTGGCATGAACGGCAAAGTAGCTCAATGCTTCAGGACTTTTTATTTTATAGAATTCACGCAGCCCGCGCATCTTCTCACCGGCTACCTCTGGCTGCTGGGATTCGTAGGCGTAAAGGGCGGTGAGTCCGCTGGCGATGTCCTGGCTAGTTAAACGATCGAAGGTGGAGGTGGTGTTGGCTACTTTGGCAAGCGGTTGGGCTCGTTTGACTTTGTCTCGGTCTTGTCCGGTCGCTGTCGCAAAATCAAGCCATAGCTCGGGATGCGGCGCGGGATTCGTCAGTTCGTCGAGTAAATTCTCCTCCAGGGCGCCCCTGGTAGATGAATCGACTGCACAGTGAATCGCGTTCTCCAGATAAATCGGGAACGCCGCGACATGGGGATAATAGACGCGGGAGTAGGTTGCAAGCTGATCGCGGCTCAGCTCGCCGCGTTTCCAGACACGGTAGAACGGATGCCGCAGGATCGATCGCTCGCGAATCAAATCATCCAAGGCACGCAGGGTTTCTTCGGTTCTCATAGAGGTACAATGCTTCGGCGGCTCCTCGCCGGAACGCAAGTCTAAAAAATTTCTTCCACGTGCACGTGCTAGGCGACCCAGTTCCACTGGGAATGCATCAGCATGAACAGGGCAGCCACCATGGCCGAGGCGGTGACGTAGGCGAGATGAAAAGCGCGACTGTGAGCGCCGATGAGTGCGAGTACGATAAAGAGAGGAAAAATGACGAGGTCAAAGCGCGGAATGGACCCGAGTACACCCCAACAAGAAAAGAAGACGACTGCTGTCCAGATGTAAACGCTATAAGAGACCCGCAATCGTCGCAGGCCGGCTATAGCCGCGCCCAGCAATAAAAGAAGGAAACAAAAATCGAGTTTATCGTGGTGCTCTGGACTTAGTGCTGGTGCATGCCGTAAGAACCAAGCAAGAGGATGCCATGGCCACATCAAATGCCGTCCCCAGGTATTCTGGACATCGAACATGACGGTCCAGCTACCGAACTTCAGCTTTAAAAACAGCGCGAAGGCAAAGAGCGCAGCCGGAATTAGTGCAAAAGCTGCAATGTCCCATCCAACCTTTCGCAAGCTGAAGTTGCGTTCGCGGAAATACTCAATCAATAAAGGAAGAGCGAGAATGATTCCTTGAGAACGAGTCAGCGTTCCCAGAGCGGCGAAAATACAAGCCAGCAGCCACCGATTATTGCGTGCGTAATAAAACGCACCCAAGGTCAATGTTAGGAACAATGATTCGCTGTAAACGCCGGAGAAGAAAAAGGTCGTCGGAAAGATTAAGAGATAAGTAATTGCGCGGGAAGCGATTTCCTCGTCGAAGTCCATCGCTAGAAGAGCTCGGAAGTAAGTAAGACCAATAAGCAAGGCGATGTTCGAAAGGGCGATGGCGGTTACTAACCACCAGTACTCGTTCGGAGGGAGAAAAAGCAGTGCATGAATAGCCCGGATAAGCAGCGGGTAGAGTGGGAAGAAAGCAGCGTTGCTGGGAGAGCCGGGCTCATAACGATACCGATCTCGCGCAATCTCGACATACCAGCCGGCATCCCAGCGCGATAACATGTTTACCCAGGGATGAGAAGTTGGAGAACTGCGATTGACCACGGTGTGCTTGTTGCCATCAGGGCCGATCTCCCAGGCTGAGGGAAACGTGACAGTAAGCGGAAGTAAACGAACCCCCAGCCATCCAACCAGCAAGAGAGCTAATCGGGTAATAGCAAACGGGGTGATTACATCGCCCCATTCAGGTATTTTGGAAAAGGCATTACCGATTCGCGCTTTCAAAACTTCCGGGCGAGTGATCAAAGGTGACGAGGATCTGGACAATCGGACATTCCACTCGAACAATCGAGGAGTTTATTGGCGCATTGCAGGCAAACGGAATTGAGCTCGTCGCCGATGTTCGCCTCTTACCAGGCTCGAAGCGCTATCCGCAGTTTAACAAAGAAGAGCTCGCGAAATCTCTAAGACAGGACGGGATTGGTTACGAACATTTCCCGGAACTAGGAGGGCGGCGAAAGGCATGGAAGGACTCGCATAACACCGCTTGGCGCAACGAATCATTTCGCGGTTACGCCGACCACATGGAAACAGCGGAATTCGCCAGTGGAATTGCACGGTTGCAGAAAATGGCAGACGGCCATGGCGCCACCGCAATCATGTGCGCCGAAGCGGTATGGTGGAGATGCCATCGCAGTCTGATTGCCGATTATTTGAAGGCACATGGTGTTGAAGTCATTCACATCATCGATGCCAGTAAAACCGAGCCGCATCCTTTTACTTCGGCAGCTAGGATTGTGGATGGAAGGCTTAGTTATTCCGGGAACCAGCCGGAGTTGTTGTAGAATGTCTGTATCAGACGCAATCCAATGAAAGGGCCGTATGCCTATTGACTAGTCCGGCGGTCATAGACCGCCGCTACAGGGTCAACGCCAATTGCGGTGCGCTTTGTACGCAGGAATCGGCGGCGACGTTCTTTCGCGCTCCAACATCCTTTCCGCGAGCCAATGAAACCATTCGTTCCCGGTTTCCCGGTTCAGGGCCCGTCGCCATTCTTCAGAATAAACTTTCAGTTTCTGCCACGAGATCACAAGTGGACCGCTGAAGAAATCATCCACCAAATCAAGCGTCACCTCGCGGCGAAAAACAAGAACGCCAAGGCTTTCCCAGGTGAGCGAGACCAAATAGACCGCATCTTCGCCATCGGGTCCGAGCACTTCTCGTATTTTTGCAGCGTCGGCTCCATCGGGTAAGGAGAGGACGCGACGCAATGCAGCGGTAAACGCCGGGCTCTGAAATGACCGTACTAGTTCAAGCATGGCATCGCGCTGCCGCCGTTGCCGATACTGTCGGATTTGTGCCGCTGCGAAAATGACACCCGCGGTCACCGCGATGGCGTTAATCAAATTCGCGAGCGTGGAGATATCCATTGGCGTTGATTATAGAGAGCCCGATATTCCCGAAAAGTGTCAGTTGGGTCGGGTCGGGGCGATTGGACTTATAATTGGCATCCTTGATGCGAAATCGTAAGTGTCGTGGCCACCTGCCTGGTTTCCGTCATACAAACGTAACTTGCGATTATTTCGTTCCGGCGGGTAGTCTCAAATTCTTGCTATGAATCCGGCTGAATTGGTTAGTCGGGACGACGATCCGGTGCGTCTCGCTTCCGGTCAGACTCTGTTTCGCGAGGGCGAGACAGGTGATTGCATGTATGTCTTGCTCGAAGGGTCGGCTGATGTGTTCGTGGGCGAGGTTCTGGTCGAAAGCGCAACTCCCGGCGCCTTGCTCGGAGAAATGGCGCTGGTGGATTCAAGCCCGCGCACCGCCACGGTGGTTGCGACCATGCCAGCGCGCCTGGCCAGGATCGACGAGCGCCGCTTCCATTTTCTCGTTCAACAGACGCCCTATTTCGCCACGCACGTGATGAAAGTGCTGGCGGAACGGCTGCGTCATATGAACTCGATGACGAGAAATCAGGTGGTGGCCTAGGAGTATGTTTGGGTCGGCCGGGACTCGAACCCGGAACCAACGCCTTAAAAGGGCAGTGTTTTGCTGGGAATCTTGTGTTAGTTGCTATTTTATTGCTATTTCATGCCTCTTTTTGAACTGCTCGAGAATTACCACTAGGTCATATCGGTCGTTTTCGTTCCGTATCTTTTGAATTTCATGTTTCGCCAAAGCGTCACACACGTCATTTATGTCAGCAACAATGGCGTCGAGACAAAACCGCTCGCAGGGATTTTGATCAGCATGCGCTTTAACCCGCTCACAGATGATCTGGTGTTTCGCAGCTTGGGCGTGCAACTGTTTCCACAAGTCTTCATTCTTCACTCTCGTTCCAGCCGTAGTCCTCCACCCCTGCGCTTTCCATTTCGACATGACATCTCGGACATCCACCGAATCGGTGATGAGCCGGACTTTGGACGGCTCTCTCAATGCTCCAAGAGCGCTCACGACTGCCTGAAGCTCCATCCGATTATTCGTGGTAAGTGGGTCTCCACCCTCAACCGTCAGCCAACCCTCTCCATCAATTATAATTGCGGCCCAACCCCCGGCTCCAGGATTCCCTTCGCATGCGCCATTGCAGAATATGATGATCTCTTTCATTCCATACTTGTTTACCAGCCTATATCTCTTCGTGTTTTTGTTCATGTAAAGAAAAGACAAAATCCGTTCGTGTAGGGTTTTTCCTTACACATAGCACGAGAGAGAAACGACGAAGATGGACTACCTTCCGATAGGACTTTGCCTTACATTGAGTGGGAAAACAGGAAGATTTACCCGGATGAGTCAGTGATGCAGCAACATCGCGCGTTCAGGAGCCGTGGCGTAATCGATCGCATCCTGCCGTCTCATTGGAGCGTCGATACCATGGCATATCCAATACTAAAAAAGAATTTCTGAAACAATGAACACCCGGCCACAAAACCAAAAAGGATTTACCCACGTTGAGATCATGATTGTTGTCGCAATCATTGCCTTGCTTGCGGCCGTCGCAGTGCCCGGATTCATGCGCGCACGCAAGCGCTCACAGGGCAGCCGCATTTTGAACGATCTACGGATAATTGACTCAGCGGTTGACCAG
>QHRA01000243.1 GCA_003221295.1 Verrucomicrobiota bacterium
ATCCTGCACACGAATGGCGTAGATGTGATAGACATGACGAGCGTATTCGGCTTCTAACGGAGAAATGACTTCTTCGACCTCTTTAAATGCCGCGCTGTATCTGGCCGCATGCGTTCTGCGCAAGTCGTTGCCGCGGTCAAGATGTCGCAACTTGATCGCGAGACATGCACCTTGAATCGCATCCATCCGGCAATTCCAGCCGACCATGGTGTGATGATATTTCCGCGCCTGCCCGTGGTCGCGCAGCACCCGAATTTTGTCGGCCAATTCAAGGTTATTTGTGACGATGGCACCTGCTTCACCAAGCGCCCCGAGGTTTTTTCCAGGATAAAAACTGAAACAGCCGATTTCGCTCATCGACCCAGCTCGTCGATTCTTGTATTCGGCACCGTGCGCCTGGGCGGCGTCTTCTATCACGACCAGGCCATGCTGGCGGGCAAACTTTAGAATCGGATCCATGTCGGCGGTTTGGCCAAAGAGATGAACCGGAACGATAGCTTTCGTACGACTCGTTAGGGCATTGGCCAATGCAGCGGGAGCCATGGTGTAGGTGCGTTCGTCAACATCTACGAAGACGGGCTTCGCGCCGCAATAGGTAATGGCCTCGGCCGTTGCCATGAAAGTGCTCGGCACCGTGATCACTTCATCGCCCGGGCCGACGCCGCAGGCCAGCAACGCCAGCCAAACCGCTTCGGTTCCGCTACCTAAACCAACCGCGTAGTCGCATTTGCAAAAGGCAGCGAATGCGTCCTCAAAATCTGCGACCGCAGGGCCGCCAGCGAAAATGCCGCTATGAAAACGATTCTTAAGCAGGCGGGCGGGGTTTCCGGCAACAGTTGCATTGGCGGGGACATCGTCGGTGACAACACTACCGGCGCCGACGATTGCGTTCTCGCCAACCGTGATTCCGCCAAGCAAAGTTACGCCCGAACCAATCGAGGCGCCGCGTTTGATAAGAGTGACTTCGCAACTCCAATCATCTTCGGTCTTCAACTGGCCATTGCCGTCGGTTGCGCGCGGATAGCGATCGTTGATGAACGTGACGCCATGTCCGATAAAGACATTGTCTTCCAAGGTCACGCCTTCACAAATAAAAGTGTGACTCGAAATCTTGCAACGCGCGCCGATTCTGGCGTTTTTTTGGATCTCGACAAAAGATCCAATCTTGGTCTCGTCGCCAATCTCGCAGCCATAGAGGTTGACGAAACCAAAGATGCGCACGTCGCGCCCTAGCTTTACGTCTGGCGCGATTAGTTGGTTTGCCGCACGGGCGTCGCTCATACGGCCAGAGGTCCGACCTGAACGGCGCCGCGACTTTGCCTCGGACGCGGCGGCACGACGCCATCATCGCGTTTGCGAAGAAAATTCAGCGGTGCGCCATTTGCTTTGAGCGAAGCAGTTGCCGCTTCCAGAATAGTGACCAGTTCCAAGCCGGAACGGCCGCTGGTCGTCGGCTCCATTCCGCTTTCGATGCAATCGATAAAATGCTGGCACTCTACCTTCAACGGTTCCTCTTGCTGAATGTGGGGAATATAGCTGTCCCCGTAATGATAGGAGTAATGAAACTCGGCAAAGGTATCGTAATGCGGCGGGCGATCGACTCGCACGTCATAAATTCGAATTTTTTCCAATGGCTGTAGATCATCGTAAACGATCATCCGCCGCGTCCCGACGATGGTCATTTCCCGAACCTTGCGCGGCTCCAGCCAACTACTTTGGATGGTCGCGAATTTCTTGTTACGGAAGGAAAGCGAAAGATTTGTGACGTCTTCAACTCCCGAGGTCACGTGGGCGTTGCCCTGGCAATTCACTGTCAGTGGCAATTCACCCAGGATGTGCAGGATGATGGAAATATCATGTGGCGCCAGATCCCAAACGACGTTGATGTCCTTTTGAAATAATCCCAGGTTGAGGCGGCGCGAATTGATGTAGCGAATGTCGCCAATATCGCCGGCGTTAATGATGTCGCAGATTTTCCTGACGGAAGAAGAGTAGAGAAAAGTGTGGCCGCTCATCAGCACAACACCTTTTTCGTCGGCGATTTCGATCAACTCCTCACACTCTGCCGAAGATGCAGCGAGGGGCTTTTCCACCAGCGTATGTTTGCCGGCGAGCAAGCTCGCTTTGGCAAGATTGTAATGATAGGCGACCGGCGTGGCGATGGCGAGAGCATGGACTTCAGGATCGTTGATTAAGGTGGCGGCATCGGTATGCGCGTCGATGTCGGAATAAAGCGTGCGCAAATGGCGCAATCGACTCTCATTGACGTCACAAATTGCCTTGAGATGGCAACTGGTGAGCGCCTTGAAATTACGGACGAGGTTCGGGCCCCAGTAACCGCACCCGATTACCCCAACATTAATGGGTGATGACATGTTTAGCCGTTTAAGTCTTTACCGGCGGGGTGGGTTGAGCACCAGAACGTGGCAATGGTTGCACAGAGTCGAAAAACTGGCCGAGGATCGCAGGCAGAGTTCGCAGGATAATCTTTATATCCAATGAAAGAGAAATGTTACGCGCGTAAAAGATATCCATCTCGATCATTTGACGGAACGTTGTCCGGTTTTTGCCGTTGACCTGCCACAGTCCGGTGAGGCCGGGCAGAGCGTTTACGCGCGCGCGTTGTTCCGGCGCATAACGTTCAAATTCAAGAACGGTGCAAGGTCGCGGCCCGACCAAACTCATTTCTCCCTTCAGTACATTGAAAATTTGCGGTAACTCATCGAGACCAGTTGCTCTCAAAAACTTGCCGCGAAGGATGAGACGCGGATCTCCGGTTGCGTCCAGTTTGATCATCGGACGATCGCTAATAATCAAATGCTCAAGGTAAGCCTCATGAATATGAGTCTCGGCATTCACCTTCATGGTGCGAAATTTTACGAGCATGAAACGGCGACCCTTGAATCCGATCCGGGGTTGCCGGTAAAAAATGGGCCCGGGCGAAGTGACCGCAACCCACAGTGCGACCAACGTCATTACCGGCAGCCAGAGCGGGAATAGGAGCGTGACCACGGCCAAGTCGATAAATCTTTTCCAAATGGGCAAGGCGGCTGCGAGTTCCTCGCGCGAGCACGGATTCGAAGGAAACACCGTTTCGGAATCGCCGCGATGAAGCCGTGCCACTTCGGTGACGAGTTGGTGGAGAAGACGAGTAACCTCAGGGGCCTCCTCTCCGTCTCCTGACCTAACGCGATTGACACGCGGTTGACGATTCGCTTTTTGAACTTCGCTCATTCTGCCTTCCATGATTTGTTCCCGTTTTTCTTGCCCTAGCGATCCGAAGGATCGAGACACGCTGCCGCCCGTGGTTGCTGGCATCATTTCTCGGCCAGAACCTTCCCCACACTAAAGGTCGCGGTCACTCTCCCACGCGGACACGCTATAATTTCCACGCTTACTAGAGCTACAACTTTAACGATTTCTCGTCAATAGATTTTCGCTCTTATTTTTAGGCTTTCTAGGTTGTCTAATAAAGAAAAGTCTAGCAGGCGTACCACCTCGCTTTTATTAAACTACGCCTTAGCCAATTCGTTGCGCTGGTATCCCACCGCTACCGCCTCCCCAGGGCAAATTCGCCAACAAAATCGTCCGATGCGCAGGATACTGCTTCGGCTGCGGCGCGCCAGACGAATAGCGCCCAACGCCTGCATAAATAAATTCGTCTCCGAAAGTCGTAACCGCCGCGCCAGCGGCATTGATAAAAAGCCCAGTACGTGCTCACGGATCACTCCAATATCCACAGTGGCGCCCATGCCACAATTGGCCAGGGACAAAACTTTTGCGCTTTTCCCCGTTGCTGGTCAACCATGCAAGTCGACGGACCCCAAAGCGCCGCGACCAAAAATATGAGCAGAAGCGCGATCGGAATTGCGCTGATAAAGGACGGTGTGCTGAAAATGGACGGGGCCGGGCGGTCAATACAGAAGCCAGTATTTAAGGTCTGAAGGTGGCCAGTGAAATCATGCCTCTCGCGCTCAAGAAAACTACGGCGAATTGTAGGCAAATAGGTCCACCCATTCGCCCCGCCCATATTCAGAAAACAGCGCTGTTTCTGAATTCCGGCCGCGCCAATTTCGCTACCGCAAACTTGCGGCAATTTCTTACGCTCGATCGCCCGTATTTCATCTTTACCGCTGACACATCGTCGCCACGTAGGAGCATACTATTGTGGAAAAAAATTGAGCTGCGCTGCGGGATCGACACCCCGCTCGCGCGGCTCAAAGCATGGCTACTAGATTTCTGCTGCGGAAAGTCTTGTTTGAGGAGAATCGAAAATTTCCAGGCCGCACAGCGGACTCGACCGCCGTGCGGCACTGGCCAATGATTACTGAGTTACTTGGTCCCGGTCGTCCCGGTCGTGCCATGGGTGCTTTGCTGACGCGTGCCACCGCCACCCTTGGCGTCTTTGGTTGGCTTCAGATCACGCACATCAACTTGCGGTTTGTCTTTCTTCTGTTCGCTCATATTACCTTTCTTAGTTTGTTAGTTGTTTTTTTGGTTTTGGGCTGTGTCAGTCGCGCCGAAATATTTGCCGCCGCCTACAACCTTCTCGTCTGGGATCAGGTCGTCCAAACGGATCAGCTTATCTTTCGAACGCTTCTGCCGTTGAGCTCCACGCTCCCCAGAATCTGCGTCCTTTTTTTCCTTCGACGAACTCACGTACGGCCTATTACCACTATCTGTGCCATGAATTTTTGGCCCCTATTTCTTCCGCAATTTGCAGCTTTTAATCGACCATCTAATGACTTGTTCAACAGTTTCTTACATTGCCAATGCCATTGGCTAAAATTCTTTTCCGACCATTTTGATGGGATTTGAAGATGGCCCAGAATTTAGGCCATCTGGTATCGTTTCGATCACAGTCGGATCACTTGTGATTCAGCTCGCGCAAATGGCGGCTCAGGGTGGCACGTGAGATGCCAAGAAGCTTGGCCGCTCGCCGCTGATTTTGGTTCGCTTGCTTATAGACAAAACGCACGTGACGCTTGACCGCGCTTGCCAGCAAAAGATCGCCACCGTCGTAATCAGGATGCGCGTGGCTCGCACTTTTTTCCGACGAATTCGCAGAGGTTTGCAACGGCTCGAGGTCGGGCGGAAAATGAACATGCTCTGGCATGATGACGTCACCGTCGCAAAACAAGGTCATCGTTCGCACGGTATGACTGAGCTCGCGTAAATTGCCGCGCCAATCGTGCACCAATAAGCGATCCATCGCCGCAGGATGAATCGCGGTGATCTTTTTTCCCAGCCTCAGGGCCGACACTTTCAGCTCGTTCGCGATCAATCCGGGCAACTCTTCCCGTCGATCGCGCAATGCGGGAATCAAAATTGTCAGGCCGTTGAGCCGATGATAAAGATCCTCGCGAAATTTTCCCTGACGCACCCGATCGCGCAGCGAAACGTTGGTCGCGCAAATGATCCGCGCATCCGTCTTCAACATTCGTTCGGAGCCGAGCCGCTCGAATTCGCCGTATTCGAGCACGCGCAAGATTTTTACCTGGGCGAGCGGACTCATGTCGGAAATTTCGTCGAGGAAAATTGTGCCTTCGTTCGCGAGTTCGAATTTACCCTTCATCGCTTGTTGCGCGCCGGTGAACGCGCCTTTTTCGTGACCGAAAAGCTGGCTCTCCAGCAGCGTGTCGCTCATCGCCGAAGCATTAAAAGAAATGAACGGACCCTGGGCGCGAGCGGAGGAGTTGTGAACGGCCTGCGCCAGCAGCGTTTTTCCGGTGCCGGTTTCGCCCAGCAAAACAATTGGAACCTCTGATTTCGCCGCGAGCTTGGCCAGGCTGATGCAGCGCGTCATCGCTGCGTTCGTCGTTCGCAGATCTTCAACCTTCAAACTGGAGAGGCGCTGTTCCATCAATTTCGAATTCCCTCGCGTAATTGCCGGATCGGTTCGAACGCATATTCAATCAACGTCCGGCTTCCCACCCGAATCCGCGCTTCACCTTTCATTCCAGGCCGTAACGAAAGGTGGTGTGGATTCGCAGCTTCATCCAGTGAGGCCAGCCCAACGAAATATTGACCGCTTGCTCCCGCGACCGCGGACGGGCTGACCCAATCGAGCTTTCCGCTCAGCGCGCCGTAGCGTTGATACGGATACGCTTCGAAGAAAAACCGCACCAATTGGTCCGCTTTTAACTTCGCCAGGCCGGACTCGTTCAGCATCAAGCGCGCGAGCGGTTTGGCGTCGGTGCGCCCAAGCTGGCAAAGCTCCTGCCCACTTTGCACAACGCTGCCGACATTGCGCTGAGCCAGGGAAATGATGACGGCGTCGTAGGGTGCGCGAATCGCGAGTAAGTTCTTTTGCGAGTTTTCGAGGTCGCCTTTCAAAGCGCCGAGTTTCATCTTCAACTTCTGTACTTCGCCGGCTTGCTCCGCACGTTTGCGCGAATTCTGATTTTCCAGTTGTTGCCGCTCGAGTTTCACCTGCTCGAGTGTGCGTTGGGCAACAGCTTGATCTTTTTCCGCTCCAGCAGCCTCGAGCTGAAGCTTGATCAAATCGATCTGGGAAAAACCGCCGCTTTTCGAAAGCTTCTCCAGCCGGTTGAGCAACTCGCGATTGCTGGCGGTTTGCTTCTCACGAAATCGGAGCTCGCTTTCGGCCTGAGACACTTGCGCGTTCTTAATGTTTGCTTCGGCGGCGTAGGCCTCGTCCATTTTCGCCAGGGTCAATTCCTGCGTATGCAAGTCTTCCGTTAGGGTTTGCAGCTGAGTATCGAATGCCCGAATCTCGTCCGATCGCAGGACGAAGAGCTCCGCGCCGGCTGCAACCGTTTGCCCTTCCGTAACGGAAACGCGATTCACCGTGGCGAGGCGCGGTGACTGAATTGGATCGGCCCCTTCGCGCGGTATGAGGACAAACGCTGCGTGCTCCGTTTCGGGAAGGTGCACAAAAATGGCGGCTAACAGCGCAATGATAAAAAGCCAAATCAACCACCAACCCATGAAACGAATGACTTTCGGCGGCGGATCCTGCGGGAGCATCTCCGATTCGGTGTCGAACGAGCTGGGCGAGTAGGTTTCCATGCTCATCCGCCGACACCCATTTGCTGACTGGAGAGATAAAAATACAAACCGCGCTGCGCCATCAGCTCATCATGCGATCCAATTTCGGCCACGCTGCCTTTTTCCAGCACGATAATCGAGTCGGCCTCTCGAATCGTGCTCAAGCGATGTGCTATCGCGATGGTCGTGCGTCCAGCCATAATGCGGCCGAGATTATTTTGGATCGCCCGCTCCGATTCAGTATCGAGCGCACTGGTTGCTTCGTCGAAAATCAGAATTGGAGGATTGTTATAAATGGCGCGCGCAATCGCGATGCGCTGCTTTTGTCCGCCGGAAAGCGCCAGACCAGATTCACCGATTTTCGTCTCATAGCCCATTGGCAAACGCATGATGAAATCGTGGGCCGCTGCGGCGTGGGCCGCGGCCAGGACACGATCGAGGTCCGGCTCAGGGTCGCCGAAGGAAATATTGCGCGCGATCGTTTCGTTAAACATGTGGTTCTCCTGCAACACCATCCCGATATGACGGCGCACATCCCGATAATTCAAATTCTTGAGATCGACGTGATCGAAGAGGATCGTCCCTTCCGTCGGCTCGAGAAGACCAGCGATCAGTTTCACCAGGGTGGTCTTACCACAACCGCTTCGCCCGACGAACGCGATCATACGACCCGGCGCCAGGTCGAGCGTGATATTGCTCAAGATGTTGGGAGCTTCCGGTCCGCCATATCTGAAACTCACGTTGCGCAATTCAATCCGGCCTTCCAAGCTGCGCACCGGGGTTAATCGCGAACGGTCGCGCCCCTGCTCCGGCTCCTGTTCGAAGATATCGTTGAGCCGGTTCATCAAAACCGCCGCCAACTGCAGATTGTCCCAAACGCCGAGGGTACGCAGAATCGCGGCATAAGCGATCGCGGTTAGAGAGCTAAAGGCGACGAAGCCGCCAACGCTGAGATGACCATTGATGACCTGGTTCGCGCCGACCCACAGAAAAATCGCGGTCGAGAGCAAGCCGATGGTTTGCAGCACGCTGTCGTAAGACATAACCACAAAATTGGAGCGGAAAATCTTTTTCGAGACGGAAAGAAATTCATTCAGCATCGCGTCGCGGAAGACCGACTCCGCCGAGGCAGCTTTGACCGCTTCAATACCCTTGATGGCATCGATTTGATGCGAACTATATTTACCCTGGCTTTCCTCAACGTCGGCGAAAAGCGGTCGTAGAACTTTGAGCGAAAAATACATCAGGGCGGCATAGAGCGGCACGGTGGCAAGGAACGCCAGGGTGAGCCAGGCGCTGTAGAGCGCCATCAACACTACCGCCCCGAGCAAATGAACCATCGCCAATAACGCGGCGACGCCATGTTGCACGGCGAATTGGCGGACTTGACGTGCGCCATCGAGCCGGCGTTGAATGTCGCCCGTCCGGCGGCTGCTAAAATAGCTCATCGGCAAAGAGAGAAGCTGCCGGCTGAGAAAATCGAGAATAGCGGTATCGAGCCGCACGGCAGCAAAGGCGAGCAAATATTCCTGCGCGATCGCTGCCAGTTGCACAAAAATAATCGCGGCGAACATGCCGAGAATGATGGTCTTGAGAAGGCCGAGATCATTCTCGACGATTACCTTGTCCACCACCATCTGAGTGAAGACCGGGAAGAGCAGCTCGAGGAAACTGACCGCAACCGCAAGTCCCAGCACCTGCAGCAAAATCTTGCGGAACTTTGCAAGGAACGGCCAGACCCAGGCCATGCTTGGTTTGCTTTCCGGCGTCCGTTCAAACGCAATTGTGTAATCAAACAACGCCGCGTAACCCGACCATTTTTGTTCAAATTCCTTCCGCGGAATT
>QHRA01000244.1 GCA_003221295.1 Verrucomicrobiota bacterium
CAGCGCCACTAGATTCTCGTTAGCCATCGCGCTCTCGAACGCCTCGCGCGATAGTTCCTCTGGCGAACCAGGAGCGAGATGCAATGTCATCGGTTCAATCGCCATCGCGCTGATCGCGTTGTAAGGCGAATTATCGCGGCCGACCTCATTGATCGGTAGGAGTTGCACCACCCCAAATCCAATCTCGCGCGCCCACACGATGAACTCGCGTAAGGTCGCTACATCGCCGATTCCGAGACCTTTCTCGCTTCGCAACGCGAAGAGGGGAGTCAGAATACCCGCAATCTTATTTTCCGGGAATAGGTTCATGAGCGGTGAAGGGACGAGCTGAAAAGGTTACAAGGTTACAAAGTTAAAACGGCTCGCTTTGTAATCTTTTTAACTTTTTTAACGTTTTAACTTCTTTGGCCCTCATTTTCGCTGCACTTCCCAATCTTCCAGGAGTTCGTTTTGGATTTCTTTCAGAAATCGTGACGGCCGCTGGAAAACATCACCGAATCCCGCATTCAATCGCATGTGCGGATAGCTTAGGTAAAGTTCGTCGCGCGCGCGGGTGATCGCCACGTAAAAGAGTCGGCGTTCTTCTTCAACGGCATCGCGCGTTTCGAGCGAACGCGAGCTCGGAAACATGCCGTCGGTCAACCAGATCACGAATACGGTGTGAAATTCCAGGCCTTTCGCTTGATGCACCGATGACAGATTAACCGCTTCATTGTCCGCCGCCGTGTTTGGCGTCGGTTCGGCATCGACGTTGCTGATCAAAGCCAATTGCGACAGAAATTCCTGCGCATTGCTGAATTGGCGGGCGAAGGATGCCAGTTGATTTAGATCTTCGCGGCGCAGTTCGTAGTTGGTGAAATTCGCCTTCGCGTAATCGTCATAGATCGCTTCCACCACCGATACGATCATCGCGCTCGGCGGGTTTGGTTTCCCGTGGGGAGCGATCTCGTCCAGCGTTTGCGCGAGTTGCTCCCACATTTTCTTGGAGCGGGTGTTGACGTTTAATTTGAGCAAGCGTTCGCCGATGCTGTAGCCGTAGTCGCCGGCCGCGGCCTCTTCTGTAGCTGGGGTCGTTGACCCCGGGCCGCGGTCAGCGACCGCGGCTACAGGTACAGAATTGAGCGATTTCTCCCAGCCGCTCCACAGATTTTCGGCAATCTTACCGCCGATTCCGGGTAATAATCGCACCATGCGTTTGAATGCGACTTCGTCGCGCGGATTGGCGACGAAACGAATGAAGGAGGCCACGTCTTTAATGTGCGCCTGCTCGAAAAAGCGAATCCCGCTGGTGATTTGATACGGAATTCCCCGTCGCGAAAATTCGAGCTGCAACTCCACCGCGTGATAATGGGCGCGGTAGAGCACGGCAATTTCGTTCAATTCCACTCCTTCGTCGCGCAATTCCAAAACTCGTTGGGCCACGAATTGCGCCTGTTCGCTTCCGTCATTGAGCGCAATCAGCGCCGGCTTCATCGCTTTCGAATCGCGAGTCGCGCTCAAATTCTTCTTGAACTGCTTGACGTTGGCCGCGATCGCGCTATTCGCGACTTCAAGAATTTCCGGCACGCTGCGGTAGTTCAGCTCAATCCTGAACACCTGCGCCTTTGGATAGCGCTTCGGAAATTCGAGAATGTTTTGGAAATTTGCGCCGCGCCACGAGTAGATCGACTGCGCGTCGTCGCCGACCACCATAACGTTCTGATGCTCGCGCGCGAGAAGATCGATGAAATCGGCCTGGATTTTGTTCGTGTCCTGATATTCGTCGACCAGGATGAACTGAAACTGGCGTCGATAAAACCGGAGAATGTGTTCGTGCTCGACCAGCATCCGTAGCGTTTTCTCGAGCAGATCATCGAAGTCGAGTGAGTTTGTCGCTTTCTTCTTTCGCTCGTAACGCGACTGCACATCTTTGATTTGCTCAAGCAGCGGCAGGAAATAGGGGAATTTTTCCGCGAGCAATTCCTCCATTGGCCGCTCGGTATTGACGACGAAACTAAAAATGTCCGCCAGCACGTCCGCCTTCGGAAACCGCATTTCCTTGGGATCAATTCCCGAACTTGCCACCACGGTGGCGATCAAATCTTTCTGATCTTCGCGGTCCATGATGGTGAAGCCGGAGGAATAGCCGAGGGCGCTCCCGTGCCGCCGCAGCATCCGATTGCCGATGGAATGAAAGGTGCCGCCCCAAATCCCGGCTGCGTCGACCGGCAACAAATTCGAAACGCGATCGAGCATTTGCCGCGCGGCTTTGTTGGTAAAGGTAAGCAACAAGATGTTGCGCGCGTCCACACCGTTCTCGAGCAAATAGGCGACGCGATAGGTCAGGGTGCGCGTTTTTCCCGATCCAGCGCCCGCGATCACCAGCAACGGACCCGGTGGCGCCGTCACCGCCGCCAACTGCTGCTCATTCAATTCCGCCGCATAATCGATCGCACCGCCAAAGGATGAATTCGTCCGTTGCAGCGTGTATTGGCGAGACATGGGAAGGATTACGCTGCGGTCGTCCCGCGTAGTCTTCAATGGAAATTGTTTGAAAATCGGCGCAACCGACGCGCATTATCACTACCTCTCGGATTAGTTGAACCAATCGAACAAACTCGTCGTTGCATTGATCGCGATTTGCGCGGCGATCTGGATCGTAGCGGCGATTCGGCCGTTGGACCGGCAAGCGTGGATGCTGGAAAATATTTTGTTGGTCATTTTTGCCGGCGGGCTCGCGTTGAGCTATCGACGATTGCAGTTTTCCAACGCTTCCTGGGTTTTGCTGGCGGGGTTCGTGATCCTGCACGCGATTGGCGCGCATTACACTTACGAGAAAATGCCGCTCGGGATTTGGGCGAAGGATTTTTTCCATCTTTCGCGCAATCACTACGACCGTTTTGCCCACGGCGCGTTTGGATTCTTGCTGGCGTATCCGATTCGGGAATTAATTCTACGATTTAGCGGAATTCGGCGAGGTGCATGGAGTTTTGCATTACCGGTAGCGATCATCCTCGCTGTCAGCGGCTGCTTTGAAGTCATTGAGAGCATCATTGCGGAAATAGTCGCGCCGGGAAAAGGAGTGCAATGCTCGGCGGACAGGGAGATGAATGGGACGCCCAGAACGATATGGTCTCAGCGCTCGTCGGTTCGTTGCTTATGGTAGGTGTCGTTGCGTTGCTGCAACGGACGGAGGCTCGCCCTCGCTTCCATTCTGTTCCCGTCTCTCTCGCTGGGAGAGACGCACGCGCGAGCGGCAGTGAGGGCACAGGAGTGGGTTGGGGAGAGGAGGACGCAGAGCGAAACACATTCGCTCATTCGAACGCACGCGATACCAGGAAGCATTTTCTGCCCATTGCGGTTGTCTGTTACGTTGCGTTCTGGATCGCACTGGCGATCCATCCCCTCGATCGCAGCGATTGGTTGCTCGAAAATCTTTTGATCTTCATCAGCGTGACCGTGCTGGCACTTACTTATGGCAAATTTGAGTTCTCCAATTTTTCCTACGCGCTCATTCTCATCTTTCTGGCTTTTCACACCATCGGCGCGCATTACACCTACGCGAAGGTTCCGGCTGGTTTTTGGATGCAGGATTGGCTGCACTTGAATCGAAATCATTACGACCGTGTCATTCATTTCAGTTTTGGCTTTCTCCTGCTTTATCCCATGCACGAGATGCTGGTGCGTTCCGCGCATGCGAGGCCAGAATGGGCTATTTGGCTTTCGGTGGCCGCGCTGGCGGCGCTGAACAGTTTTTCGAAATCATTTAAGCCGTCGTCGCGCGAATTGTTCGACCCGATCTCGACGCCGCTTATCTCGGTACGCAAGGTGACATTTGGGACGCACAGAAAGACATGGCAAGCGGCATTCGTTGGCGCGATGTTGACCGCCATCGTGCTGATCTTCGCTTCCAAACAATCAACTTCCCGCGCCTAATGAGCCCTTCGGAAATGGTTGACTCAAAATTTGACTTACACTTGACCAAAACAGCAACGCAAGCTTGACTTAAGACTTGACTTATGCTTGACTAACCAGGTGAGCTATCAGCCGGCTTATACGATCACTTCCAGGCTACTCGGCGAGGTGGAACAGGTGGCGGCGTTGCATGAGCGGATTCAGGCGGCAGCGGTGCAGGTGCCATGGATTCCCGCACTGCAAAAGGATGCCCGCATCCGCAACGCCCACTCTTCCACTGCAATCGAGGGCAATCCGCTGACTCTCGAACAGGTGCGCGCTATTGAGGAAGGGCGCGAGATTCCGGCAACGGCGCAGCGGCCGCGCCGGGAAGTGGCGAATTATTTCGCCGGTTTACGTTTCGTCGAGAAGAACGCGCAACGCAGCGCCGTGACTCATGCCGAGGTTCTGAAATTACACCGTATCATCGCTGGGTCAGTGATGGACCAGGGAACGGCCGGCCGCTATCGAACGATTCGCGTGCGGGTGGGAAGTTATGTGGCGCCCCCACCGAAAAAGGTACAGCGGATGATGTCGGACTTGCTGGCGTGGTGGAATATAAAAGCGGCCAGGATTTCGCCGGTTCTGAGCTCGGCCATCATTCATCACCGTTTCGAAGTGATTCATCCGTTCGCTGACGGCAATGGGCGCGCCGGCCGGATGCTGGCCCTGTGGGAACTGTATCGCCGCCGGTTCGACACTCACCATATTTTCTCGATCGACGAGTTTTATTGGCAGGATCGGCCGGGCTATTATGCAGCGCTGGAAAAAGTGCGGAAGGAAAATGAAGATCTTACGAGCTGGCTCGAATACAGCGCCGAAGGGTTGCGCCTGACTCTCCAACGGGTGTGGACTCGCATCCAAAAACTATCGGCTCACGCAGGTAAAACGAAGCTGGTGCTGCGGCCGAAACAGGAACAGTTGCTTCATCTCCTGCGCGAGCAAAAGGCGATGACGCCGCGTGAAATTTGGGACGGAATCGGGATATCGAAACAGGGTGCGCTCGATTTGTTGCGCCCCTTGATCAAAGCCGGGCTGGTGCGTCGAATCGGAACGAGAAAGACGGGCCGTTATGTTTTAACCTGAAAGCCCGCGAACGAATTGTGAGCGAAGGCGCGCTCGCCCAAAACGATACCTTTGCGGTTAAGAATCGTAGCAATCCAAGTACTTGATGCCGGAGCCGGTGTTGAAAATCACAACTCTTTCGATGGGCGAAATTTTGCCCGACGAGAGGAGCGACTTCAGTGCGGCAAAGCATGCTGCACCTTCCGGAGCGACGAAGAGTCCTTCGCTCGAAGCAACTTCTGTGGCAGCGCGGACCATCTCCTCGTCGTTAACGGCAATGGCGCCCCCGTTCGACTGGCGAAGAATGTTGAGGATAAGAAAATCGCCTATCGCTTTGGGAACACGTAATCCGGAAGCAAGCGTGTGGGCGTTGGGGAATTCGGCGGCGCAGTTTTCTCCGGCTTCGAATGCGCGAACGATGGGCGCGCAGCCCTCGGCCTGCACCGAGAACATCCGTGGCCGTTTTTGGCCAATCCAACCGAGTGTCTCCATTTCATCGAACGCTTTCCACATTCCGATAAGGCCGGTCCCGCCTCCGGTGGGATAAATAATAACGTCTGGTAATTCCCACTCGAGCTGCTCCGCCAATTCGTAACCGAGCGTTTTCTTTCCCTCGATTCGGTATGGCTCCTTGAGCGTCGAGACATCAAACCAGTCCTCTTTGCGCCTCGCAATCTCGGCAGCGCAATCGGTAATAAGGCCGTCGATCAAGGTGACGCAGGCGCCGAGCTCGCGGCATTCGATAATATTGGCCCGTGGTGTGTCGCGCGGCATGAAAACGTGGGCTTCGAGTCCGGCCCGCGCGGCGTAGGCGGCGAGGGCGCCGCCGGCATTGCCGGCGCTTGGTGCAACGAGTTTGGAGGCGCCAAGATATTTCGCCATCGAAACGGCGACTGACATCCCGCGCGCTTTGAAACTTTGAGTGGGATTCTGTGATTCGTCTTTGATCCGGAGATCCTGCATTTGCAGGGAGACGCCGAATCTTCCGGCGCGAAGCAAAGGCGTTCCCCCTTCACTGAGTGAGACGAGTGAGGTCTCGATCGGCACCGGCAACAATTCCCGATAACGCCAGAGCGATTTCTCTGCACGGGTTAACAGCGCGTGGCGTTTGAGAGCGCGTCCTGCTTGTTCCAAGTCGTAAACAGCGAACAGCGGTTTGCGACATGCCGTGCATAAGTTTTGCAGCTTCGCCCAGTCGTGATGCAACCCGCAGGATGTGCAGCTCAGATGCGTTAGAAACATGAGATAGAGCAGCCTGGGGCGATGCTAACATGATGTGGCATCGCTGCCATTTGTTTAGCGAAGTCGCTCAAACCGACGAACAGGATCCGCGATAAGATGAGACTCGTACCGCTAAACACGCCAAGAGACGCTAAAAGTGATGCCTAGGTATTGTTCGCGAAAGAAAAACGGTGTGGCGCTCCGCTTCCCACCGCACTCCACAAGACCTTTTTTGGACTGCGCCGGCAAAGCGAAGCGACGACGGCGCTTTTCCCACACGCGCTCCCGGAAAAACAGAAACACGGCACATTTCTCCAGCGTTTTACCGGGCAAAACCGTTAAGATTGCGTAGCCGAAGACTCGATCCGTTGTGCGCATTGTGTTAATCCACGCTTCGCATGACTAAAGACATTTCCGCGCGCCGCGCCTCGCGCCCCTGGTACCGTCCTTCGCTGACCACGCAGATTATGATCGGGCTGATTGTTGGTGTCGCTGTCGGCTGGATACGGCCGGAATGGGGGAACAACGTCTATTTTCTCCGCGACATTTTCCTGAATCTGATCAAATCAATCATCGGTCCGCTTGTTTTTTCGACCCTGGTAGTTGGTATCGCCGGGGGCGGCGATTTACGGAAGGTGGGGCGGATGGGCGTGAAAGCGCTCGTTTACTTCGAAGTTGTCACCACCGCCGCATTATTTATTGGCTTAGCGGTCGTCAATTTAACCAGGCCGGGGACGGCCGTCCCGCTTGTCACGGGGGCGACTGAGACGGTCCAGAAGATTGGCCAAACTCATCCGCAGACTTTGATCGAAACGCTCGTTCATGTATTCCCTTCGAGCGTATTTGATTCGCTGGTGCGCGGCGACATTCTGCAAATCGTCGCCTTCGCCGTGCTTTTCGCGATGGCGGTGTCGGCGGTTGGCAAAAAAGGAAAACCGCTCTTGCGCGGAATGGAAAGTCTCTCGCAGGTGATGTTCAAGCTGACGAACTACGTCATGAAATTTGCGCCCATTGGTGTCGGTGCGGCCATGGCGCACACAATCGGCACTCAGGGTCCGGGCGTGCTCGTTAGCTTGGGCAACCTCATATTGAGCTACTACCTCGGACTGATCATTTTCATCGTGTTCGTTTTCGGAACTATCATGGTGATAGCTCGCGCGCCAATTCGGCAATTCGTGCGCGCGATCCGCGAGCCCGCGACGATCGCTTTCGCGACCACGAGCAGCGAATCAGCAATGCCCAGAGCGATGGAGGCGATGGAACGCCTGGGCGTGCCGAAACGCATCGTCGGTTTCGTTATGCCGACTGGTTATTCTTTTAATCTCGACGGCTCGATGATTTTTCTCGCCGTTACTTCGATTTTTATTGTGCAGGCCGCCGGTCCGAGTGTGGGGCAACACTTTGGTTTCGCGCAGCAGCTTTCCATGATGGTTGCTTTCATGATTACATCCAAAGGGCTCGCTGGTGTTCCGCGCGCGTCCATTCTGGTTCTCCTCGCAACTTTGACGAACCTAATCCCGGCGCCGATCGCGACCGCCGGCGTCGCTATCGTCCTCGGCGTCGATGCGATCATGGATATGGGCCGATCGTGCGTGAACTTGATTGGTAACGCCCTCGCCACCTTGGTGATTGCGCGGTGGGAAGGCGAATTCGATGATAATCGGGCGCGCGTCTTCGGCACGCCGGCGGAGGCCGAACTCGATTTGCGCTCCGGTGATGTCGCCTTCGCGGAAGCTGCGGACGAAAACTAGGCCTGGTGTGTGTTTAGCGTTCGTTGCTGGATGCTTTTGCCTCTCCCTTTGCCAAAGGGAGAGGAGGAAGGTGAGGGATCTTCTCCTTCGAGGGTGGGCTCATTCCAAGGATGGGATTTCCTCTTTCGACTCCTCACCCTAACCCTCTCCTCGCTCGAGGAGGAGAGGAGACCGTTTCAGCGCGCTCTCGGCCTAAACAGCGCTAAACACGTACTAGGCCAGCGAATTACCAGGAGGCCGCGGTTGCTCGCGAGGAGCACCGCGTTTGCGCTGGCTGATTTCTTCCAACAGTTCGATCTGAATTTGCTGGATTTCGAAGAGCCGGTTGTATTGCCGTCGCAGGAGGTGATCGATTTTCTCGTGCAAGTGCCGAATCTCGAGCTCGGCTTTGAGGTTGACCTTGTACAGATTAAGGAGAATAAAAGGATAAGGATCGAAGCTGCGGTTGAGCAGGAGGAGCGCGTTGAGCACGACCCAGACGACGATAACGCTGCCGAAAGTGATGATGAATTTCCAACTGCCGCCGAACTCTGCGATTTTATCCGACAAATGCTCACCAAAGGTCAGTTTGCGCTCGAATTGTTTTTCAATGTTCTCGGAAAGCACTTCATGCTCCCGCAAACTTTCGATGACTTCGTGATCGAGTGCTGTTAGCTCGCCGATTTCACACTCGAGCGTGTGTTTAACGTAATCTCGGCGGAACGCACCGAGATCGGCGAAGCAAATGAACTGCTGCGGATCCCAGTCCGGTCGCTGCGATTTGATGAATTCGGCGAGCGAAGGCCGCACGTTCTCGCCGATGGCGCCGTTTTGCGGCAGGAACGACCGGCCACAAATCTGGCAATTGAGTTTTCGCGACGCGGTCGCTTCCATTCCTCTCAATTAACGGCAAGCACTTTCCGCGTCGATTCAATCTTGAACGAACGGCTTGCGATTTTAGACTGAGCGTTGATGGAGGAAGCCGAGGTCCCGCTCGAACATTTGCACGAAGAGATTCATCATCACGCAGAACATGGCGGCGAGAAATGGATTTCATGGGTGGCCCTGAGCACAGCCATTCTCGCGGTGCTGGCGGCGATTGCGGGATTGCTTTCGGGCAGTCACGCCAACGAAGCGATGATGAAACAAATCGAATCGGCTGATCAGTGGGCATTTTATCAAGCCAAGGGAATCAAGGCGGCTGTGCTTGACGCCAAAATAAGCCTGACCAGTTCAACGAGTGATGCGGATCGCGAAAAGGCGGCAAAATATTCCGAGGAACAAAGCGAAATTCAAAAAGAAGCGCGCGAGAAAGAGACGGAAGCGAAGCAAAACTTTCATCAGCACGAAGTCTTCGCGCGCGGCGTAACCCTATTGCAAATCGCAATCGCGGTCGCAGCGATTTCGGTCTTAACGAAACGCAGACGTTACTGGATGGTGAGCATGATCCTCGGGGCAATAGGCTGCATTTTCCTCGCC
>QHRA01000266.1:0-3231 GCA_003221295.1 Verrucomicrobiota bacterium
TAACAGCGGAGATCGATGCGCGCACCTACTAAGGCGGTCAGTCGCGAGTTTTTGCCCTTCCAGAAGCCGCTACCATATCGGGCAGATGCTCAGATAGTGAGCCGCAGGTAATGCAGTCCGACCATCTAACCAAGCGCTGCAGGTTCTTAATCAAGGAAAAAGTGTGTAGCTCCGCCTGACCCTCAGCGGCGAGCATTTTTGCCGGCTGGGGTTTGGAGTTGGCGCGTCTCTCAGGGTTGGAGCGGGGAGTTTTTTGCGGGGAGAGGGTTAGTTAGGCTGGCGTAATGCGGCCACTTGTCGTGTGACGAGTCGGTTCCTCCATGCAGGTTCTTGGGACTTTAGGAAAGTCCATGGTCATGATGGGGAAGAGAGCAACTGTAGTTTGCACCCGGCGCCACCATTCAGGCCAATCGGGCATATCTTCTTCGCCAAGCGCATTGGTCGGGAGTCATCCGGGTAAGTCTTCGCTCAAAGTGGCCGCTGTTTTGTTCTTGCTTGCCAGTTTGTCCTAGCCTCGCAGCGCTTTCACCGTGCCTTGCTCCTGAGGAGCACTCTGTTGTTGAGCAAATTTGTTTGGATCAAACGGCTGGCGTCGCAGCCAGATCATCCACATCGTTTCTAAAATTTTGCGCTGAGTGTTGAGCCGCGCGTGACGCACGCTGCCGGTCCGCTGCCGGCTTTGTTGGTAAAAAGCTTTGATCACATTGGGGCCAGTAGTCGATTTGCAGGCTGTTCGCCAGGCATGATAGGAGAGGTTTTTTAGTTCCCGATTTCCTCGCCGATCCAGCCGCTGATACCCTAACGGTTTGTTATCGCTGGTCCGATCGGTGATCCCTAGTTGAGCATATTTCCAAAGCTTGTGCTTGTTGCTGAAGCGCGCCGGCTCTTCAATGATCGCGCTAAAGATGTGCGCCGCCATCGGACCAATCCCAGGGATACGCTGAAATTCGCGCACTTCCCAAAACTCTCTCCCTGAACGATTCACTTCTTTGAGGGTTTCCTTCCACTGCGCAATCGCGTGATCGTGCTGAGCGTAGATGCGCCAGAGCATTCGTCGCTCCTCTTCCCCAGCAAGTTGCTCGAGATATTCCTGGCGCAATCGTTTGGAAAATACCTTTAGCCCACCCAGCTTGAGCACGCCCCATTGCCGGTAACGCGCTTTAAGCAGGCTTTTGAGTTCTCGCTGCGCATCACGCCAGTTGAGGAGCTCGTAAACCAGGGCACGGTAAATCTCCCGGGCGCGATCCACTCCCATCCACACTTCTTTGAGCTTGCCCAAGCGCAGAAGCAAACACATCCCTTCCACGTCCGCTTCGTCACACTTGGTCGGATTGGAATTGATCAGCCGATTGTGCCGCGGCTCGCAGATGATCAGTCGCTCTACCAACGGCCGCACGATCCCACTGGCCCAACGCGTGAGCGCTCCCGCCTCCATCGTCAGATGCACCGGCCGGCGCTTTTGTTTGAGTGCACTCACCTGCGCCCGAAGTCTCTCCGCTTCGGTCGCAAAACGCATCCGCGGCTGCGTTTTGCCGCTGTGGTCCATACTGCCCAGCACGCTGTAAGCGCTGTGCAGATCCAACGCTGCATAAAGAGGAGTCTTCCTTTTCATGGAGTTGATTTGTAGCAGCTCGCCTTGCTAGACTTCGCTACTCCAACCAAACCCCACTTAATGACGATTCAGCTAACCGCTGGCTGGTGCGATAAGCCACTTTTTCTAACGCAACACTTGTCGACTTTCGTTAAGCTCACTGTCGCCAGCGGTAGCTGAGCTTCGCCTCGTTAGGCGATAAATTGTCGTGACATTGCGGTCGGGGGCTCGCAAACTGGGCCCGTTCCGCCCCCTTTTCTCGTATGTGGCGTGCGCTGAAAACGTTTGTCAAGATCGCGGTGTATCTGATCGTGATCTTTTGCGGCCTGTTGTTGTTCTCAGTCGCGTTCCATGAGCGATCGACGCCGGGAATTCTAGTCGGGGCTGCTCTTTGTCTTTTGGGGTTCCTTGGATTCGTCGCGCTTTTTGGGGAGCATCGATGGGGAACGGTGACGTTCGTGCTGTCGTTGCTCATTGTGGTGTTCGGCAGCGGGGCGTTGCTGCTGGTCCCGCGGCCGATGGCGCGCCGGCCAACTGAATTAGTGCCGCCCGCCGAACGGCCCGCGGTTCTGAAAAAAATCGAGACGACGGCGACCGGCGCCGCTAACGACGCGGTTGGTGAGTACCACAGAACCGGACGTATAGAATATAAGGCGCGGGCAATCAATTCGTTGAGCAGCGTCAGCAATCAATTGCGCTCGCTTCAAGCGACCGCGCGCGCGGCGGATCCGAGCGCAATCAGGGAGACCGTCAAAAGTGCCAGCGTCAGCGATTCCGTCACGGAAAAGGTGGCGCCGGCCGTTGCTGAGGCAGTGACGGACGCGATCAACAAAGGCGTTCCGGCCGATGCGGCCAACGAAGCGGCCGCCCGCGGACTCGACAAAGCCGCCACCGCGCCGAGCGAGGTCGATCGGCTTCTCGAAGGACTGCAGTCGGCGAATATCGCGTTCAATACGCCGAAGTCCCTCGGCTACGGCCGAACCTCCGAGATCAAGCTGGAGCTTTCGACAAACAAATCGCCGGAAGAACTTGCCGGCCTGATTCATGAGCCCGGCGAAAGGGAGACGGCTTCGGTAAAGAAGGCGGTGAGCGCGAACGGCACGGAATGGAGCTGGGACATCAAGCCCAAAGAACTGGGCCAACAACGGCTCCATCTCACCCTCGACGCCGTCCTGAAGATCGACAATCACGAATCGACCCATACCTTGAAGACTTTCGACAGAACGATCGGCGTCAACGTTGTGTGGCCGGACACCGCGCTTTCGTTTTTGGGGAAATATTGGCAATGGGTCTGCGGGTCAGTCATGTTTCCGGTGATCGCCTGGCTCGCCAAGCGGATTTTCAAAGGCTGAGTTGGAGAAAAGTTCGTATAATTCTAGTTAGGCTTCCTACCGCGTTGATCGAGCGGCGATGATTTCGGTCTTGTCTTTGATGGTCGGGTTGGCGGCACTCTTCGTCGGCCCATTCTTCGCGGACCGCAAGACGGTAGCCGAAATGCGACAGGCGTGGATCAACCAGTTGCGCGATGGAGTCGCCGAGCTGTTGTCGCTCTCTGCGGGTCCCGACGTGACGCAGTGCACACACGATCAAGACGTCTATGCGTCTATGGAACCGTATTCAGGCTGCTGTTACTCGAGAAC
>QHRA01000266.1:3243-6280 GCA_003221295.1 Verrucomicrobiota bacterium
TGATCTCATTTCACTGCTTCACAAGAGCGAGGAGGAGCTATCAGAAGATCGGCTCATCGACCGCAAGGCCGATCTCGAACTCTCGATCACTTCCGCGGCGCAGCAGATCATTCGTAGTGAGTGGACACGCACCAAAAACTTCATCCGATGAAGCCTAACCATACGACGGAGTCAACCGCCACCGCTTCGTGTGCACGTTTTAGATGATCAACACAGTTTCACTGCGAGTGACGCGCGCCCTCGGTAGCGGTCACTCATCTTGTTCTCGTTGGGCCTTAGTGGTACGGTTATCCCGTGTTAAGAATGAAACCACATGAATCGTCGTCGTCGTCTTCGCATCCTTTTCGCCAGCCCGTTTTTTTTCTGTGCAAGAGCGGCTGGCCCGCTCAGAATCCTCCGCAGCGGGAGCGAACTGAGATGGAATTATTCATCTTCGCCCGATTTCATGCCCAACCGGGTAAGGAGAACGCTCTGCGGGAGACACTGCTTGAAGTTCACACTCCGACGCGACAAGAGGCGGGATGTTTGAGCGATGATGTTTATCACTCGGTTCGCGATCCGCAACTTTTTTACATTTATTCGCGCTGGAAGGATGAAGCAGCCTTCAACACTCACGTGGAACTGCCGCATACAGTTCGCTTCGTCGAGCAAGTCGAACCATTGATCGATCATTTACTCGAAGTGACACGGGCAGAGTAGATCACCCGGTAGGCCCAACCGGTAAATAGATTTACAAACCGATCAAGATCTAAGCTTACTTTATTTCAGAGTATCAATAAATGAATAAAATGAATCCTAAGGTTGATGGATATTTAAAAAAAGCCAAAAAGTGGCAGGAAGAATTCAAGACATTGAGAAGGATCAGTCTTGACTGTCGGCTAACCGAAGAATTGAAGTGGGGTAAACCTTGTTACACGTTTCAGAAAAGTAACATAGTTATAATACAGGGATTTAAAGAATTCTGTGCGCTTTTGTTTTGCAAAGGTGCCTTGTTAAATGATGCCAAGGGTATTCTTAAAAAATTTGGCTGGCAGGCGGCACGCCGGATTCCGTTCACCGGCGTTCGAGAAATAGTTAAGATGGAACTCATCTTGAAAGCGTATATTCATGAAGCCATTGAAGTGGAAAAAGCCGGTTTGAAAGTGAATTTTAAACAGAATCCGGAACCTATTCCTGAAGAATTTCAAAATAAGTTAGGTGAAAGCCCTGCCTTGAAAACTGCCTTTGAGGCACTGACGCCGGGACGACAAAGAGGATACATCCTTTATTTTTCTGGAGCCAAACAATCCAAAACTCGTGAGTCAAGGGTTGAAAAATGTATGCGGCGAATTCTAAATGGAAAGGGATTGAATGATCAGTAATGTCACCAAACGTTCGATTCTTCGCTGGATTCACCTCATCTTTACATTCCGATACTCGGCTATGTTTATAGTCTGTTTGTAGAACTTCCAAACTATACCCACGTTGTTCGGTTTGTTTTCGTTCCTGTACTTATCCTTTCGGGATATTGGATGTTTTCAGGCGTATTCTTCGCCATCATTGGCGCTTGCGGTATGGCTCGGTGCATATTACCTGTCTGGAATTGGGGCGGCTGTGCTGAGTCAGGTCGGGCTATTCATCGCGCGGAAGACTTGGTTGGTGATTCGTGCGCGAAATTCGAAGAGATCGGCCTAATCGGGGTCAACTCTTCACAGCGATAAGAAGGAAACCTCTATGAAAGGCGTGGAAACAAAAAAGGGATTGTCACCGGAACAACGTGAAGAATTGCTTAAGGCCTTGAAAGCCCGTTTCGAGAAAAATATGAACCGCCATAAAGGTCTTGAATGGGCTAAAGTAAAAGCAAAGCTGGAAGCTAGTGCCGAAAAACTGTGGTCACTCAATGAAATGGAAAGAACCGGCGGTGAACCGGATGTTGTTGGCCATGATAAGAAAACGGGCGAATACATCTTTTTTGATTGTTCAGCAGAAAGTCCTAACGGGCGCAGAAGTGTTTGTTACGACCGTGAAGGCCAGGAATCCAGGAAAGAACATAAACCGGAAAATAACGCTATTGATATGGCAGCGGCCATGGGCATTGAGCTTTTAACGGAAGAACAATATCGAGAGCTGCAGAAACTTGGAAATTTCGATACGAAGACGTCGAGCTGGGTGAACGCACCTGCTGATATTAGAAAACTCGGCGGCGGCCTCTTTGGTGATCGCCGCTTCGGCCGTGTCTTCGTGTATCACAACGGTGCGCAGTCTTACTATAGCGCCAGGGCGTTCCGTGGCTCGCTAAGGGTCTAGATTTATACCGTGAATTTAGCATTTCTTGAGGTTGGAGAAGTTTGTCCTGTCGAAGACATGCTTTCAGATCCCTGTCGATTGGGAAATCGATGCGCTGCAGCGAACCCAGCACTTTGTTGCGATCACCGACAACATGTGCACCTTAAATGTCAAGTGCTGGGTCACTGAGCTTGGGTCGTTAGGTCGTTTCCTGTGATCGATCCGACATCTTTCAATCGTGAACGTCAAATTATCGCCCTCGATAGACTGAGGGTTCTTTCAATTGCCTACTACATTTCCGGGGCGATTGGCGCGGTATTCGTATCATTTCTCCTCATTCACTTCTTCGTGCTGCTCGGATTTTCGTTCGTTCCCGCCTCACAGTGGAACGCGCCCGCCCAAACTCCCAGTAGCGCGCAGCACGCCTCGGCTTCGCCATCGCTAATGGCGTCCCCAACATCCAACAGTGCGCAGGCGCCTCCGGTAATCATCTTCCGGATTATTGCGGGTGTGATTGGATTGATCATCATTTGTGGTTGGACGCTCGGTGCATTGACGGCCTATGCCGGCCACTGCATTAAGAAGCGAAAGCACAGGCTTTTCATCTACATCATGGCCGGCGTCAATTGCATTTGGATTCCGTATGGTACGGTTCTAGGCATTGCCACGATCTTGCTTTTCCAATGGCCAGAGGTGCAAGCCGAGTTCAAGACCTAACCAGACGCTGCAGACATGTGGTTAGGTCAAGCATAACTTCGTAAGAGATAGAGCT
>QHRA01000245.1 GCA_003221295.1 Verrucomicrobiota bacterium
GCAGGCTGCTAGCCTGCAGTCGTCGGCAGCTTGCCGACGACATTCTGTTTCTGGGTAGCGCACGCGTCTCGCGTGCTGGTTTCGGCGTCACGCCGAAACAGTCTTTCCGAGAAGTCCGCGATGACGAGACGTCATCGCCAACACGCGAGACGCGCGCGCTACCCGGCCGAAGAGAACAGGCTGGCAGCCTGTGCTCCCCAACCAGATCACGCAAAAAAACGCTCGGGCGTCAGCATTGGCTGCGGTTTACAAATGCGAGCCACGCAATGTTCCCAGGTCTCATGCCCACTTACGATTTCGATTTCCACCCGCAAGAAAAAAATGGGAACTTCAGTCTTTATCAGCCAGGGGAATCGCACCGCATCTTTCTCTGTTGTCACCACCATCTCCAGGTCACGGCGAATACATCGACTGATAAAGCTTTGCAGTTCCGCTTCGGTGTAACGGTGGTGATCAATGTAACGCTTGGCGATTTCGATCCTGGCTCCGAGTTTGCGCAAGCCGTCTTCGAAGCTATCGGGCGCGGCAATCGCACAAAGCGAACCGATGAAAGTGCCGTGTAATTTTTCCAGTGGCGCAATCTCCCCGGTCACGACGTTTTGCAGATGCAACGGTTTGTGCGCGCACTCGATAATTTCCGCGGTGCGATTGTAACGTCGAACTCGTTTGATCAGCTGCTCGTTGGATGCGCCGGTGCTTTTGGTGATGAAGATATAACTGGCCCGCCGCAAATTGCGTGGCGGCTCGCGCAAGGTTCCGCGCGGCAGCAGAAATTCGTTTCCAAAAGGCGCTTGCCGATCGACCAGCACAATATCGAGCCGATGTTTGAGGTGAAGGTATTGCAGGCCGTCGTCGAGCAGCAACGTGTCAGCGTTCATTTTCTCGATCGCAAATAGCCCGCTCTTGACGCGATCCTTGTCCACCAGGACGGCGACGTTTTTCAAATTGTGCGCCAGCATGTAAGGCTCGTCCCCGGCAGTAAGAGAATCGAGCAGAAGCGATTTTCCATCGGAGACGATGCGCGGCGGATCCGGATTATCGCCGCGTAATTTCGCCAGCAAACTGCGTTTGCTCGGTCGCGGCACGCTTTTATAACCGCGGCTGAGAATGGCAACATGGCGCCCTCCTTTTTGCAAAGCACGGGCAAATTTTTCCACGATCGGAGTTTTTCCGGTGCCCCCGACGGTGAGATTACCGATGCTAATGACGAGACAGCCGAGGGCGCGCTCACGTAAAACGCGTTTGCGATAAAGAAATAATCGCACCTGCACCAGCCGTTCGTAAACGAGCGACAGCAAATAAAGAAATGAGCGCAGAATGGCGGCACGAAATCCGCCGCGGCGTTCGAGAATTACGTCGATCGCAAATTGCTCGAGGTTTTCCAGAGAGCGGCTCATTTGATTTCGGATTTCAAAATTTGGGCGCCTTCATTGTCGGCCCGGGTAATGATGATGCCTGCGTCTTTCTGCCGCGAGGCTCGCATCATGGCGCCGGCGATTTTTCTGGGGTTGCGCAGGGTGATGGCACAAATGGCGGAACCTGACCCGCTTAAAAAGGCGCCGAGTGCGCCTGCCGTTTCTGCGGAGCGAATCGTGTCCTCAAGAAACGGGACTAACCTTTTTCGGAACGGTTGATGCAGATAATCGACAAAACAGCCACGTAGTCTTTCGTAACCACGCGTCGCGAACGCGGTCGCGATAGCCGAAGCATTTGCGATGTTTCGCACCGCGTCCGTACGCGAAATCTTGGAAGGCAATAATCGACGCGCTTCGTTCGTTGCGATTTCGAAATTTGGGATGAGAAGAACGAAGCGAAGTTGCGGAGAAACGTTGAAGTGCTGCATCTCCAGGCCGCGGGCGAGGGTGAATCCGCCGAAGCTCGCGGGCGCAGCGTTGTCTGAGTGACCTTCCAATTCCGCACACAGCGTAAACAACTCGTGGCGGGTGAGATTTGTCCGCGCAATTTTGTTCAAGGCATGAAGCACGCCGAGCCGCACGGTTACGCTGCTGCCAAGCCCACGAGCAATTGGAATATCGCCTCTAATGTCGCAAGAAAACTCGAAGGCCTTGCATTGTGCGGCTGAGAAGAATTTTTTCGCCGTATCTCGAATCATTCCGTTGACTGCGCCGCGTTGGCCTCGGCTGACCGTTACATTGTTGTAAAGAGAAAGCGCTACCCCAAGACAATCGAAACCGGGCCCGAGATTCGAAGTGCTGGCTGGAACACGCACCGTGACTTGCTGCACTCGCCGAGCTTATCGTGCGCACCGAACGCGGCAAGACAGGCGATGACGTGTGATTAAATTAGAACGACAGCGTGAAAACGACCTGGATCGAGCGCGAATTGATGCGCGATTTCGAAGCGGAGGGAACGGATGCCTATCGCCTTTGGACGATCGCGGATGGCTGGGTGGAACGATTGGGACGTGATGTTCTGGTTTCCTTTAAGAACCAGGCGGCACGCGAGGGGTTGACCACAGAATATTTTCTCTGGGCGGAAGCGATGGGCTTCAACGTCCAACGAATGTTCGAGCGTTTTTTGCCGAAGCGTAATCAAGAGCGTCAAGCGCCAAAACTAATTCTGGGTGATTCCAACATCGGCTCGCGCAGTGTCGTGATGGAGCGCGGTCTGCGCTTTGAGATCGATTTCAGTGGCGGTTATTCCGTGGGACTGTTTATCGACCAACGTGAAAATCGGAGCTTTGTTCGCAAGAGCGCACCGAAGCAAATGCTTAATTGCTTCGCTTACACCTGTTCATTTTCGCTGGCGGCGGCAGTAGCCGGCGCCAAGACTGTGAGCGTGGACTTGTCCCAAAAATCGCTTGAGTGCGGCCGCGCAAACTTTGCGCTCAATGACTTGCCGGCAACGGGACACCATTTTATCGCCGACGACGTTTTTGAAGTTCTTCCGCGGCTGTCGCGCAAAGATCAAAAGTTCGATTTAATCGTCCTTGATCCGCCGACATTCTCGCGTTCGCACCGCGGAAAAACTTTTCAGGTCGAATCAGATTTTGAAGGCTTGCTCATGGCGGCGTTGGAAGTGGCCGACCGGGATTGCCGCATCTTGCTTTCGACCAACTGCACCGCGCTGAATCTACGTGCCCTCGAAGTGATGGCGCGCTTTTGCTTGAAGGCATCGCGTCGAGCGGGCAGCTTTCATTCTGAACCGCGGCCGGTTGAGTTTCCGCCCGACAGCGGCGCCAGCACGATCTGGCTGACGTTGCGCTAGCGGGATGAAAACACGCAAAGCGGCCCTGGCAACCGAAACAAAGTTATGGACGAAAACAATGACATTGCATTGCGCGGCGTACGCTATGCCCAGGACCAATTTTCCGAAGTGGTAACCCAGGCGGAGGAATTCGTGCGTGAAAAGCCAGGGCAGTCGCTTCTCATCGCACTTCTGGCTGGTTTCATTCTCAATCGCCTGCCGATCGGTCGCTTGTTTGGCGGCGTGGTCCGTCTGCTCATGTTCGCGCTCAAGCCGGCGCTGCTGATCTACGGCGCGACCAAAGTTTACGAGGTAATCCAAGAAGAAGAATAGGTCGCACCTTCCTGCGTCATGAGTGAAGCGACGGAATCGAAGGATCCCGTTGCGGCACCTTAAAGATTTCACCTCGGGATCCGTCGACTGCGCTCGGGATGACGAAGGTCAATCTTCCAGGGTAAAGCCAACTTTCACCGCGACCTGCCAATGATCTATTTTGCCGTTTTCAATATGACCGCGTGTTTCCATCACCTCTAACCAGCGCATATTGCGAATTGTCTTTTTGGCACGGGCCAGTGCATTCTCCACCGCCGCCTCGATCGATTCCGGTGAAGAACCAACCAGTTCGATTTTCTTGTAAACGTGATCGCTCATGGAGAAATCCTTCCACGAGCTCATGGAATAGGACAATTTTAAAAACGTTGAATGGTTAAATCATTAAAACTGTTCGCAACGTTTCATCACGCCATCGCTTTAGGGGTTTAACGCTTCCCGGTTTCTCTACCGCCCATACTTGCTCTACAAAACGGCCCGCGATATTAGGAAGTTCGAATGGAAACGAACATCGAATCGCATTTAATCGAGAAGCGGGTCTTCAAGCCCGCGAAAGATTTTGCAAAAAAAGCCCGGATCAAATCGCTCGCCCAGTATCGAAAAATGTACGGCGAATCGATTCGACGACCGGACACATTTTGGGCGCGAGAAGCGAAGGAGCTGGCCTGGCGAAAGCCGTGGAAAAAAGTGCTCGATTGGAAGGCGCCCTTCGCAAAATGGTTCCTCGGCGGGCAGCTTAACCTTTCAGAGAACTGTCTTGATCGTCATCTTGATGGTCCGCGACGAAATAAAGCTGCGATTATTTGGGAAGGCGAACCGGGCGAGAAACGCACTCTCACTTATCAGCAATTACATCGCGAAGTCTGCCATTTCGCCAACGTCCTAAAGCGCAACAAAATTCGCAAAGGCGATCGCGTTATCATTTATCTGCCGACGATCCCCGAGGCCGCGATTGCGATGCTGGCGTGCGCGCGGATCGGTGCCGTCCATTCTGTTGTCTTCGGTGGATTCAGCGCTGACAGCATTCGCGATCGCATCGCGGACAGCGGGGCGATCGCGTTGATTACAGCCGATGGCAGCTACCGGCGCGGGGCAATTGTACCGCTAAAAAACAATGTCGACCACGCCCTCAGCGGCGGCACGTCGGTAAAGCGTGTGATCGTTTTAAAGCGGGCAGGCAATGAAATTCACATGGAGGAGGGGCGCGACGTTTGGTGGCACCGCGAGTTGGAATACGTCGGTGTGAATTGCGAACCCGTTGCCCTAGATTCCGAGCATCCGCTTTACATTCTCTACACCAGCGGCTCGACCGGAAAACCGAAGGGAATTCTGCATACCACCGGCGGCTACCTCCTTGGGATTTATTCGACGATGAAATATGTCTTCGATGTCCGCGACGAAGATCTTTTTTGGTGCACCGCGGACGTCGGCTGGGTCACCGGCCACAGTTACGTTGTCTATGGCCCGCTTACCCTCGGCGCGACGACTTTGATGTATGAAGGCGCGCCGAACTGGCCGGAGCCGGACCGCTTTTGGAAAATCGTCGAAGATTATCGAGTAACAATTCTATATACCGCGCCGACTGCGATTCGTGCGTTCATTCGCTGGGGCGATGACTGGGTGAAGAAACATGACCTTTCGTCCTTGCGTCTCCTTGGATCGGTCGGCGAGCCGATCAATCCCGAGGCTTGGATGTGGTATCACAAGACGATCGGCGGCGGGCGCTGTCCGATCGTCGATACCTGGTGGCAAACCGAGACCGGCTCGATCCTGATCACACCGTTGCCAGGCGCAATCCCAACCAAACCCGGGAGCGCAACGCTGCCTTTTTTTGGGATCGATGGCGCGGTGGTGGACGAACGTGGCGAAGAGGTCGGCGCGAATGTGGGCGGGAAATTGATCATACGAAAGCCGTGGCCATCGATGTTGCGCACGATCTATGGGGACAAGGGACGCTATCAAAAACAGTACTGGAGTGAGTTCCAAGGACGCTATCTCACCGGAGACGGCGCACGGCGCGATCGCGATGGATATTTTTGGATTGTTGGTCGTATTGACGACGTGCTCAATGTCGCCGGACACCGTCTCGGCACCTCGGAAATCGAGAGCGCATTGGTCGCGCACGCGAAAGTGGCGGAAGCAGCGGTGGTCGGTCGGCCTGATGAAATGAAAGGGCAGGCCGTCGTCGCGTTTGTCACCTTGAAAGGAAGCGCCAACCCATCGATCAGGCTAAAAGCGGAATTGCGCGATCATGTCGGCACTCACATCGGTGCGATCGCGAAGCCGGATGAAGTGAGGTTCGCGGAAGCGTTGCCCAAAACGCGCAGCGGCAAGATCATGCGGCGCTTACTCAAGGAAATTGCCAGTGGCAAAAGCGTAACCGGTGACACGACCACGCTCGAGGATTTCAGCGTCCTCGCGAAATTGAGCGAAGAAGAGTGATTCCCCGGAACCCGGTGACCCTTTTTGATCCAATGATGGCATAAGGGCGAGCGAGAAATCGTCGTCATCCCGAGCGAAGCGAGAGACCTCGCACTCGAAGTTTGTGATATGCAGGTTAGTTCGCGTGCTCAATCGCCGCTGCGAGATCCTCACTTCATCCAGGATGATAGAGCGCGTTGTGTTTTGACTGTGCCTGGAAAAAGCGCTGTTATTCTTACGGGAACATCTACAACATTGAATTGCACTTTTTCAAAAACGTTGTTCGACTAGCATTCCCTTGTGAGTTTCATCCGCACCGGTCTGCGCGAGCTTGGGTTAAAAGTGCGACGGCAACGCACACGCCTGGCGTTGCGACACGTAAAGCGACAGCTCCAACGCAGCGAAATCTATCTCGGACGCGAAGGCACCGCGCAGGCCGCGAGCTTCCCTGAAGTCCGCAACGAAATCGTCTCGCTCAAGAAACTGGAGCAAGAGCAAAAGGAAGTCGCAATGCGCATCGCGCAAATCGAAGTTGCGCTCAAGCAAATCGAAGCGGAACGGGCGGAAAATGCGGGTGCCCAAAACGACGCGATCGCCAAATTGGAAGCCGAGAAAAAGCCTATCCTGCAACAGCGCGACGACGCGAAAAATGCTGCCACTCTTTGTGAGCGCGAGCTGGCGAGTGTGGAATCCCGCTTGCAAGCGAATGATTCAGCCGATCGCGAATTGCTCAAGCAACTTTCAGCCTTGCAGGCGCAGGTGCCTCCGCCGGCTGACCTGGATACACGCACTGCGGCGCTCGCCAGCAAACGCGCGCGGCTGCCGCAGGAGCGTGCGGAAATTGTTCGCGCTCGCGAGGGAAGCGCGGAAGCGTGCCGGCAGGCGACGCAAAAGCTCGCTGCAGCGCAAGAAACATTGACGGCTTCGGAGCGAAACATCGCGCGCGTGCGCGAGCGATTCGAAGCAACTGATCGCGCCTTAGCTGAAAAGGTACGCGCACGGCAAGACGCGTTGCGGGACGCACGAGCGCAGCACCAGACGGTCGAGGAACGAAAGAATCCGGCTTACCTGAACATCGGTCGCCATCTTGCCACCCGCGGCATCGCCCCGCCGAATGCGCCGCACTTATTGCATGACGTCCTCCGCCACCGCCAATCGGTTCAGCGTCATCACGAACATAGGGAACAACTCAGTGTTCTCTCCGCGCAAATCGATAAACAGGAATTGCGAAAATTTTATTTCGTCATCGCTTCGATTCTCGTCTTGCTGGCAATTGTCCTGCCGCTCGTCTTTCAATCCCCGCCCAAACGTGAATGGCTGCCGCGTGAAACCGATGCCATTCTCTCCTTAAATGCAGAGCATTTTGATCGCGACGATTTGCCAAAGAAGTGGCGGAACGAGGATTTTTGGCTACAAACCTGGCCCAGCTTAATCGGCGCTGCTGCGCAGACACCCCGCTTAAGAATTCCCGGCGATGCCGCACGGGTCACCCGTGCGCTCACCACCGCGGAAAATTCGCCGCCACGAGAATTTCTCCTGGTGGAAGCTCGCGATAATGTTTCGACGGTGGTGCGGACAATTGCGGAAGATAAGCAATTCGAACGACGTACTATTAGCGGACTCCCAGTCTGGCAGCGATCCGACTTCAGCATCGCACGCGTGGGCCCGAAAACGCTTGCCGTCGGCATGCCCGATGGAGTGGACGAGTTGGTGCGAGTGCGTCTCGGGCTAGAGGCGGATCTGCAAATCACGGGCGAATTTTTCGATCGCTACCAAGCGCTCGATCAAGAAACCACTTTGCGTTTGATTTCGCGCGATCCGCCCGGATTGGCCCGCGCGTTTCATCCCATTTTCTCACGCGAACTTCTGGAGAGCGCGCAATTACTCGGACTGGGCGTTTCCCTCCAGACACCGGTGAAAGCGCGTCTCTTGTTGAGGCTTCCATCGGAAAACGCGGCAAGCGACCTGGCTAAGAGCATTCACGATGATCCGCATC
>QHRA01000246.1 GCA_003221295.1 Verrucomicrobiota bacterium
AATCGTGTAACGAGTTGACCGCTGTCTCAACGAGGAGCTCAGCGAAGTTGTAGTGGCGGTGAAGATGCCGCCTACCCGCAGTAGGACGGAAAGACCCTATGCACCTTTACTACACGCTGTTACTGTTGTTTCGGTTTCGATGCTTAGCGTAAGTGGGAGGCTTTGAAGCCCCGATTTTGGTCGGGGCTGAGCCGACAATGAAACACCACCCTTCGGTACTGGAATAACTAACCTTTGCCCGTAAATCCGGGAAAGGGACACTGGCAGCCGGCTAGTTTTACTGGGGCGGTATCCTCCCAAAGAGTAACGGAGGAGTACGAAGGTTGGCTCAACCTGGTTGGCAATCAGGTGTCGAGTATATGGATATAAGCCAGCTTAACTGTGAGACACACACGTCGAGCAGATACGAAAGTAGGTCCAAGTGATCCGGTGGTTGAATGTGGAATTGCCATCGCTCAACGGACAAAAGGTACGCTAGGGATAACAGGCTGATCCTGCCCAAGAGCTCATATCGACGGCAGGGTTTGGCACCTCGATGTCGGCTCATCACATCCTGGGGCTGGAGAAGGTCCCAAGGGTCCGGCTGTTCGCCGGTTAAAGTGGTACGCGAGCTGGGTTCAGAACGTCGCGAGACAGTTCGGTCCTTATCCACTGTGGGCGCAGGAGATTTGAGGGGTTCAGACCTTAGTACGAGAGGACCGGGTCTGACGAACCGCTGGTGTTCCAGTTGTTCTGTCAAGAGCAGTGCTGGGTAGCTATGTTCGGAAAGGATAAGCGCTGAAAGCATCTAAGCGCCAAGCCTATCCCAAGATGAGATCTCCCTGAAGGGTCGTGGTAGACTACCACGTTGATAGGTCTCCGGTGCAAGTGCAGTAATGTATTCAGCTGAGAGATACTAATAACCCGTTCGGCTTGATCATTTACTTTTCTGTTACGCTGTAGCCGGGATCGTTGATCCCGGCTATCGCAAACAGAGAAGATCAAATGATCTCAAAACAAAACAAAGCCTTGAGTTGGAATCGACTCGTGAATCGAAATTCGAGAATCGGAAATTACGAGCTGTAAATTACGAGCTGTATGTAGATATCAACGAATCAGTAGTTCTTTGAAATGAACCGTGAAACGTTAAAAAAGGTGAAAAGCGTCACAAAGGTTACAAAGGAGGCCATTGTAACGATGTAACCGATCACGAATCACGCACCAGAAATCTGCTTCGAACTGCGGAGCAGATTTCTGGTGATCATCGCGCAGTGGCACCACCCGTTCCCATTCCGAACACGGCAGTGAAACGCTGCAGCCCCGATGGTAGTGCGACGAAAGGTCGTGCGAGAGTAGGACGTCGCCAGAATAAAAACCCCGCTCGGTTCATCCCGGTGGGGTTTTTAATTTCTGGCACGCCTACTCGAGCAGAGAACACGCCGTGCTGGGAAGCCGGTGGGTAGACGGTCAAGCCCGCGAGGGTAGCGGGTGAGTGCGCGGGAGCGAACGAATCAATAGGACGTCGCCAGAACTCAGCCCCGAAAGCTTTTGGGGCAGGGTTTTTCTTTTGGTCGCGTTGCCGCATCTCACCTTCCGGGTAGCGCTCGTCTCGCGTGCTGGTCTCGGCGTCTCGCCGAGACAAACTTTTCTATTGGTCTTCCCTATCGTCATTCGCGTCCGAATATATTGTTGCGGCTGATGACCGATGAAGAAGCGATCGCAACCGTCCGTGCTGAATTGTCGCGACGATTTATCTCGGGCCACGGCCTCGAGATCGGCGGAGGCACGCGTCCATTCCCGGTCCCCACCGGTGCGAAAGTTTCGTACGGCGACATTCGCGATCCCGTTTCGCTGAAGAGTTATTTCAAGACCGATGCAGTCCAGAGCGGCGAACCGATCGATGCTCAAACCCTCGCCGGAATCGCCGATGCTTCACTCGATTTTGTCATTTCAGCTCATGTCATCGAACATCTGCGCGATCCAATCGGCGCAATCGTCAACGCCATTCGGGTCCTCGAGCATGGCGGGATCCATCTGCTGGTTGTGCCCGACATGCGGCGAACATTCGATCGCGACCGACCGGAAACTAGCGTTGCGCATGTGCTCGCCGATTTTAGCGATGGCGGCATCGGAACCTGCCGAGACGGCTACGAGGAGCATTTGCGGTATGTGCATCCGATTCTTACCGGCCAGCGTTACTCGGAAGCGGAAATTCAACGCCAGGCGACCGAAGCGGCCAGGCTTTGGCCAAAGTACGGCGCTCATTTCCACGCTTGGACTCAAGCGGGATTCGAGGCGCTGTTGCATGCCGCGTCTGACCTCGTTCCTTTCCGGCTTATCGACACAGCTTCCGTCGTGAACGAAAACCTTTTCGTCTTACGAAAAATATCGGCGATTGAGTTTCGAACACGGCGGACCTGGCGGAGGATTACGGCCGGATTGCACAGCATCAGTTCAGACAATTTGCCATCACAGAGATGTACAGGTTGAAAAAGAGGTGGCGCGCCGGCGTTACGGCCGGTTCTTACTTCGCTTTCAGGTCGCCGACTAGTTCGTAGGCCCTGCGAACCGTTGGGATGTTAATGGAACCACCGGTGAGCAGCCCCAGTGGAACCCGCCTTAAGGAGTTGTTGTAGCCTCGGCCGAGTAGCGACTGGGATCCTGGCGAAAGAACCGGGCGAGTTGGGCGCACAATTCCGGATGCCTGCCGCGGAGCGCGCGCGGGCGCTCGAAAAATGCCTCCGTTACTACGGCGAAAAACTCGGCCGGGTTCGTCGCACCGTAAGTATCCAGCACCGTCGACGTTCCGGTTCCCCCGGCGCTTTGCAACGCCGCAAACTCTCTGCTCATCACTCGCGCCCATGTCAGGTACTCCGCTCGCGTGGCGAGAGCTGGCGCGCCGTCTGTCTTAAAGTCTTCGTAGTCGAGCTGATGCGCGAACTCGTGCAGGACTAGGTTCCTCCCATCCGAAGGATGCGCCGCGCCGCGTTTCGCATCGTCCCAAGCCAGCACCAGCGATCCAAGCCAGCGCGCGGTTTGACCGAGCCGTGGTTCGCCACCTTCGTCCCAGATATTACCGTCGAGGTGCCGCGCTTCATACGATGTGTAACCCGAGGGATAAACAAGAATCGAGGCTAACTCGGGATAGTAGTCGGTCGCGCGATGCAGGAGAAGAAGGCATGCCTGGGCTGCAATCGTGACCCGGATTTCGTCGGTGAGTTCAAGACCGCTGCAGCCTTCGAAATGCTTCTCAGCAAGAAAGACCTGAACGTGACCGAGGAGCTCGGCCTGATCCTCGGGCGGGAGCCGGCGGAAGATTGGAAGGTTGCCTGTGATGATCGATCGCCATGCTGGCGGAAAAGGTTGGGCACGCAATCGCTGCCGTCGCCGCTGCTTCAGAAACCGAAACATCGTACTGGAATTTGAATATGCTTCTCCCCCACCGTGAAATCTTTTAGCAGCGCATGCCAGAAGCGTAAAGCCGTGCCGCATTGATCGCGGCGGTTTCCTGCGCTAAGTGAAAGAACGCCAATCCAAAGAAAGGATCCCATGCTTACCAGCCAAAAAGTGATCGATGCAATCAACGAGCAAATCGGCTACGAATTTAGCGCCGAATTGCAGTATTACGCGATTGCAGCGCATTTCGCGGCGGAGGCTTTGCCCCAATTGTCGCAGCATTTTTTCCAGCAGGCGGAGGAAGAGAAGGGTCACGCGCTGCGTTTCATTAAGTACGTGGTCGATGCCGGCGGGCGAGTGGTAATCCCGGCGATCGACGCTCCGAAATCGAAATTCAAGACGGCACGGGACGCGGTGAAGTTGTCGCTCGACCAGGAAATTCACGTGACCCAGCAAATCAACGGCCTGGTGGAATTGGCGCGAAAGCAAAACGACTACATCACCAGTAATTTCCTGCAATGGTTTCTGACCGAACAGCTCGAAGAAGTTTCGTCGATGGATAATTTGCTCAAGATCATCGAACGTGCTGGGACGGACTTGCTGCAAGCGGATGAATATCTGGCTCGGGTTGGGATTAGGACGATGCCGGAACCGCCGAAGGAGTAGGAATCCACCGAAAACATCGAGAGATGTCTCGACTTCACTCGACATGACAAGGGGCCGGTGAGTATTTGGCTCGCGTCGGTATACGAACAATGCCGAAACCGCCGAAGGAATGACTGACGTTACGTTGAATCGTTAACATCGTTAAATCGGAAAGACGCGCCGCGCGTGCGCGGCACGAAGATCGACATCTTCTAAGGTCTTGCGTCGTGCTTTGGGCGGCTCGTAATTGACGACATGAAAATGAAAATGGCACTTAGCTTGGTTGCGGTAGCGAATTTGATCCTCAGCGGGATAACATTCGCCGCCGGGGCGAAGACTTATCAGGTCACTGGGACAGTGGTAGCCGCCACGGGCAGCATGGTAACGTTGCAAAAGGGCGGGGAGAAATTCGAAATTGATATCGATCCGGCTACGACAAAAGGTTCGGCCGATCTCAAAGTTGGCGCGAAAGTCACTGTTACTTACGTAATGAGCGCGACGAAAGTGGAGGCGAGCTCTACGGCGGCGGAACCAAGTTCGCCGAGTCCGATGTCTTCGCCCTGATTTATAACCGAAGAGCTGGAGGGATACTATCGTGTCCAAAGTAGTAGGGGGGCCCGAGCCGAGCATCCGCTTGTTCATAATAACCATAATTTTTCGCGGCGTTTAGCCCTGCTGGCACAAAAGGAGTTATGTCGTAAAAACCCTTGAATAGATTCCGCCCGAGCCGTCTAATCGATCAACCTATGAGAATAAAAACATTTAGTTTGATCGCAGCGGCCAGTTTGGTGCTAAGCGGCGTGGCATTCGCCGGTGCCAAGACTTACCAAGTCACCGGGCCAGTGCTTGAAGTAAACGATTCGATGATCACGGTGCAAAAGGGCAAGGACCGTTGGGAATTGGATCGCGATTCCAACACCAAGGTCAACGGCGACGTGAAAGTCGGCGACAAGGTCACCATAAACTACACCATGACGGCCAAGGACGTGGAAGTGAAGGCAGCCAAGGCCGAGAAGGGAACGAAGAAGGAAAAAGCGAGTCCAGCTGCTTCGCCCAAGTCGTAACTGCGAGATAGGAATCCAAGTATCGTTAGTTAGATCGCCGGATGTTGTTAATCCATCCGGCGATCTTCTGATTGCGGATGGGAAACAGGCATAGATCTGCTTGGCGTTAATTGCGTAAGGGGGGAACATAGGGCTTTGCCCTGTACGCGTTTAGCGTCGAATGACCCTCTCATTAACACCCTGCTTAAGCTGGGTGTTAACGACGCCTGAGGAAGCTCCCAACCGCTTCAGCGGTTTTTTGTCGGTGAACAAGACAACCGCTAAAGCGGTTGTCGTACAAGAGTAGTCAATGCAGCTCGCTGAAACGAGGTGTTAATGTCAGCATGGTAACTTTTGGTTTGATCTGGCTGCTGCTCTCGGCCTTGAATCGCAAAGAAGCGGAACCAAGAACGCCGCCGGATTATCCCGCCCCCAGCGCTACCCCCTGATCTTCGACCGGGGCGGGCGCCACATCGACGGGCGCGGGCTCAATCGCGACCACCTCGTATGTGGCACTGCCGTGATCGGTGTTGACGGTCACGCGGTCGCCGCGTTTCTTGCCGAGCAAGGCCTGCCCGATTGCAGTCTGATAGGAAATGATGTGACGATCGGGGTCGCCGTCCCAGGCGCCAAGAATGGTATAAGGTTCTTCCCGCGCCGACTCCACATCGCGCAATACGGCGATTGTGCCAATGGAAACTTGGGAAGTATCGGCATTGGAAAAATCGGTGCCGCGAGCGCGGTGCAGCATTTGTTCGAGCTCGGACTTGCGCCGCATTAGAACGGCTTGCATCTGCTTAGCCGCTTTGAATTCGAAATTTTCGCGCAGGTCGCCGTAGGAACGCGCCACCCCAATCTCCTTCGAATTCTCGGGAATTTTCTTGTTCACGATCTCTTCGTATTCCTCCTGCTTTTTGTGCAGGCTGCTCCAGGAAACAATGAGCGTTTCCGTCTTTTCTTCCGGCTGCGCTCCGGTTGCCATGCTTTCCAGCTCCGGATATAACTTGATCACGCGCGCCATGAGCGAGCGTTTGGTCAAGTTGTCGAACACCGGAGTAAGCAATAAGCGGCGCATCACGTCGCGCGCGGCGCCGACCTCGGAGTTCCTGAAAATATCGCCAATGAGCTCGCGATCATCGAGCAACAGATCGCGCAAACGGGACGAGCGTGAGGCTTCGTTATGCTGATCGCGTTCGATCGCGGATAAGATTGCTGGCAGAATTTCCGGCGTAATCAGCTCCGGCCAAGCGGCGCGTTCGCGGCAGAGCCAGACCATCATTTCGCTGCTGGCGGAATGTTCGTGCACGGCCCGTTCCAACAACGTCCGCAGCTCGCCATTCTTTCCGTTCTCGGCGAAAACCTTTGGAATTTGTGCAACAAGACGGGGATTGTTCGACGCCATCATTTGCCAAGCGCGCCTTGTCCAGGCCTCGCCGAGCGCCCGTGGCAGCGCTTGCAAAACGCGGCGCTCTTTGGCTGAGGGAAGCTTTGGAAGAATCTCAGTCAGACGCGATTCCTCTTCGGAGATTAAACGCTCGAGAGTGAGGTCGGGCCGGGTGATCCTCAGTTCCGGAACGCGCTGGAGTAATTCGTCTCGTGCCAGGATAAGCTCGAAGGTGAGCGGGGAATGCAATTTTTGATTTTGCGCAGCGGTATTCTCGATTCTTTCCACGATCGGCTGCAATTGGGTTTTCGAATCACGAAATTCGTGGTGGAACTTGATGATCTGATCGAGTGCCGCGGCCTGCTCTTTAGACTGGCGAGTCTGATTAAAAAATGTCAGGAGCTCGTCCGCGCGCGCGACCGGCTCGGCCCGCAATGCGATCAGCTCCGATTTCTTTGCCGGGACTGAAAAGTAACCACTGCTCTTCATCGCCTTCTTCGCGTTCGTCCACCACCGCTTCCATTCTGCTTCGGTGAACAAATCGCCCACCAGCACCTCGCTGATCTGAGCGAGGGTGGCTTTGCCGTCGAACCCTTCCAGGATGTTGCGAACGACTGCCGCCGGATCCGATTTTAAGAGCGCTTTGATCGCATCCGGCTCCTTTGCTTTGCGCGCGAGAAAATGGCCAGCCGGGATCGGTGTCAGATTTTCCGCGGCGTAGGCGAGCTGCATCGGATGCTTGGCTTTGGTCTTGAAATCGATCACGATCTGATTGAGCAACAGATTCCACTCCGCCACCTGCCCGAATCCCCAGCTCTTATGCAGACAAAAGGAGCCGGGACGTAATTGTTCCAATTTCTCGGCCGCTTTTGTCGTCAGCTTTCCTGATTCGACCAGCTTTTCCAACTCAGCATCCATTCGGGGTCGTTCACCCTACGAAAAAGGTTCCGGCGCGCGAGAGAAAATTGGGGGTGCGCCTGGTGTTTCAGATTGCGGCCCTTCACGCAACGTGAAACGGTTGCCGCCGTGCCGACGAGCATTTGGTTTTGGATCACATTTCATATCGGCGTTTTCATTGCCCTCGCGGTTGACCTGGCAAGCTTCAAGCGGCGCCATCGTGCGCTGTCGATGCGGGCGGCGACATTACGCAGTCTGCTTTGGGTGGTGCTCTCGCTTGCCTTCAGTCTGGTTGTCGCCCAAACGCAAGGTCCGGACCGTGCTTTGGATTTCCTCACCGGCTATCTCATCGAGTATTCGCTCAGTGTTGATAACATTTTTGTTTTCGTTCTCATCTTCGCCTATTTCAAAGTACCGCCGATTTCACAACATCGTGTTTTAGTATGGGGCATTGTGGGCGCGCTGGTCATGCGCGGAATCATGATCTGGCTGGGGGTTTCCCTCGTCTCCAGGTTCCACTTCGTCCTCTACGTGTTCGGCGTTTTTCTGATCATTACCGGGATCCGTATGGCCTTCAGTAAACAGCAAACTGATTTTGGCGACAGCTGGTTCCTGCGGATGTGCCGCAAATCTATGCCGGTGACGCGCGACTTTCGCGGCTCCCACTTCACGGCGCGAATTGATGGGCGGCTCATGCTCACCCCGCTTGCTTTGGTTTTGCTCGTGATCGATGTGATGGACCTTGTCTTCGCGGTCGATTCCATTCCGGCCGTCTTCGCCATCACTCAGGACACCTTCATCGTTTATACCTCGAACATTTGCGCGATTCTTGGCCTGCGTTCCCTCTATTTCTTGCTGGCCAATTTGATGGACCGTTTTGTTTATCTCCGGGTCGGTCTCTCCATCATTCTCGTTTTTGTTGGAATTAAAATGACCCTGTCCAAGGTCTTTCCGATCCCGAATTACATCTCGC
>QHRA01000247.1 GCA_003221295.1 Verrucomicrobiota bacterium
GAATTCGATGGCGCGACGTCGTTCGCGGCGATGGTCCCAAAAACTAGCAATGAAATAGCAGCAAATTTTTGAATGGTCATGGTCATGCTGGGAGGGATAGAACTCTCGGAGGGTGAACCTGACAAGTTATTTCTACGGCTCAAGGCACGAATTTTTCGGACGAGAGCTCCGCCACATTAGCAAGGTTCCGCATGAAGAAGGCCGCTCGAACCCCCTTGAGATTTCCAAGAGCGCCACAATTGTCCACCGTACTTCGAGAATTATGAGTTCGGCGATACTTCGAAATCCGTTCAGCCGATACATTGTGGTTATTTTGGGGGGGACGCGCCGTTCGCGGCAGCGAGATTAGTTGGAGGTTGCGTCTCAACAAGGGCATTTTGGACTGCGCCGGCAGAGCGAAGCGACGACGGCGCTTTCCCACAGCGATGTGATCCTCGGGCACATTGAGCGCCAATTGACCCGCGAAGCTGAACAAAGCGGTGTGGCGCTACGCTTCCCACCGCATTCCAAAAACGCCGCCTTAGATGCCACAGACTTCCCCTAAAGCAGACAAACCTGAATTCATGCAGCCCACCAACCGCAAACCTTCCAGGGTGAGATTCTCGTGCACCGTCTCCACCTCCGGTAGCTTGCACGCGATCAATTTCGCATAGCCGCCTGTTGCCACTACTCGCACCTTCCCCTTCCACGATTTCTCCGCCGTGATCCGTTGCAAAATCTCGCGGACAAGCCCGCGATAACCAAAAATCGCACCGGCCAACATTGCCTGATTGGTCGATTTGCCGATCGCACTTCGTGGCTCGCGCAGAGAAATCCGTGGCAACAATGCGGTCCGATCATAGAGAAAATTCGTCATCGCTTCCAGTCCCGGCGCAATAACGCCACCGATGTAGGCGTTGTCCGGCGCCACGATGTCGAATGTTACCGCGGTGCCGAAATCGATCACGATCGCGGGCGTTCCATAAAGCTTCGCCACCGCCACCGCATTGGCCAATCGATCAGCGCCGATCATTTTCGGATGCGGGTAATCGATACGGACATTCAATCGACTCTGCGATGTCAGCCAAATCACCTTGTGATTGCCAGCGGCACGTTTGATCTCGCGGTTCTTTTTCGGCACGACCGATGATACGACCACCGTAACGGCGTCGTGTCCGCGCAAAATTCTTGCGATCCGCTCCGCAGTTAAGATAGGCGTGGCAATCTTTGAGGGGCGTCCAATTCGAGACCGCGAAGCAAAAGCCAGTTTGGCGAATGAATTGCTGATATCGATAAGCAAAAAATCGGTAGCCGGCTTTTTCATCTTGTCCCCCGCTTGCGAGCGCGAAATGCCGCGCGTAGCCTCGCGCTGTGCTTGTTCATCGTCCCCGCCGTTTACGCCGCACGGCCACGATTCGCAATCTCATTCGCGAAACAAATCTTAGCCGGCACGATTTCGTGCTGCCACTATTCGTCAGCGAGAAAATAGAGGGCGCGAAAGCGATCCCGAGTATGCCCGGCGTTCACCAATACGGCGGCAAGGAAATCGCCGCGATCGCGCAGCGGGCGCACGAATCGGGAGTGCAAGCGGTGCTTCTCTTTGGAATTCCGAAGTCGAAAGACGAACAGGCCAGTGGCGCGTATGCCGAGAATGGCGTCGTCCAAAACGCGGTCCGGGAAATCAAAAAACGCACATCGGATTTGACGGTCATTACTGATGTTTGTTTGTGCGAATATACCAGCCACGGTCATTGCGGTGTGACTCGCCTCGATGGGGAGCATTTTCATGTCTTGAATGACGAAAGCGTGGAGTTGATCGTGAAGACCGCGGTTTCACACGCCGCGGCCGGCGCCGATATGGTGGCCCCAAGCGACATGATGGATGGCCGGATCGGCGCAGTCCGGGCAGCGCTCGATCAGGCCGGTTTCGACCAGACCGGGATCATGAGTTATGCGGCAAAGTTCGCGTCCGTTTTTTACGGACCGTTCCGCGATGCGGCGGAAAGTCCTCCGCAGTTTGGTGATCGGCGTTCCTATCAAATGGATCCGGCCAATGCCGACGAAGCGCTGCGGGAAGTGGAACTCGATCTGGCTGAGGGCGCCGACATTGTCCTGGTGAAACCGGCCTTGCCCTACCTCGATATTTTGTGGCGGGCTCGGGAGCGCTTTGGCCGACCAACCGCCGTTTATCATGTCAGCGGAGAATTTGCAATGGTGAAAGCGGCCGCGGAAAAGGGCCTGGTGGACGAGCGCGCAGCCGTGCTTGAAATCATGACCTCACTTAAGCGCGCCGGCGCAGACTTCATTGTCAGCTATTGGGCGTTGGACTTGATGGAATGGCTGAAGAGCTGAAATCGCAACGCGGGGAAACCGCAGCTCATGCCGGTTTGAAACGTTTGGCTCTGATCTGGGCCCAAGCGCATGGATACTCCATCTGTGCGATCGAAGTCAGGCTCCCGCAATGTCGTTACCGAGCCGACATAGTTGCGTATCGACCCGAGCCGAAAGCGGCCGGATCGACCGCTATTTTCGAATGCAAACAAGCATTACCTGATTTGCGAAGAGACAATGGCTGCAGCGCAGAATTACGTGCACGCCTGCAGACCGTTCATCGCCGTCGCCTCCTTTTGGAAAAACATTTGCGGGTGCACTATCCACATTTGCGGGTGACAAATTCACTCTTTCCGGAATTCGATTCGCATAATTTCGCCGCGATCGAGCATCATAATTATGGCCAGGTGTTGCGCGAGTTGAACGCGTTACAGAGTCGGCTCTCCGGCTGTACGAAGTTCGAAAAACTGCTTCGCTATGGCTGCGCTAATTTGTGTTTCCTCGTTCTGCCTAACGAGCTCTTTCGTGCCTCGGAAATTCCAGTTGGATGGGGCGCGCTGGTAGAGTCGAATGGCACGCTTACGCTGATGGGCAAGCCGACTTGGCATAACACAACTCCAGAGAATCGAATTCACTTTTTGGAACGAATCGCCGCCGCAGGAACGCGGAGCTTGAATCGAGAGTTCAGAATCTCATTCGAAGAGGTGCTTTCCAGCCGTTCTCGAGCGGGTTTATAACAGCCACGGACGATGGGATTCCGCTTTCACCAGTGCTGTTATCTCGCCCGAGGCCTATCGACAGCCAAGCCGCCTGATGAAATGGCGTGACCACACGTGAAGATGTTATCGTCGAAGGCGTGCGGAAAATAGACCCCTGATTCCTGCCCCATGCCGGAAAACGCAAATCCACTAGGCAAGCCGCCGGATCAAACGCTCTTGCTTGATTACTTCGACTCGGTAGCGCCAATGCGCGATAGCTGGATCAAAACGAATTGGTATTACCACGATCAGCTGGCGCGGACGCTTTCATTCTTTATTCCGGCAGGCTCCTCTGTGATCGAGATAGGTTCGGGGACCGGCGTCCTCCTCGATTTGCTGAAGCCGACGCGAGGCCTCGGTATTGATATTAGTCCTGCGATGGTCGACATCGCCCGGCGGAACTATTCGTATCTTGAATTTCGCACTGACGACGTGGAGAACTTGGAAACAAACGAGAAATTCGATTATGTTGTTCTCTCGGACCTTATTGGGTTCCTAAGTGATGTGCAGCGCAGCTTTGAGAATTTGCATCGCGTCTGCCACCGCTCGACGCGGATTTTGATAACGCACCAGCATTTTTTGTGGGAGCCTGTGCTGCATCTCGCTGAAAGGCTCGGGCGGAAAGCGAAACAGCCACTTTTAAACTGGCTTACACCTCACGATGTCGCAAACCTGCTTGAACTTGCCGACTTCGAAACAATCCGGAGCACTTCCCGTTTGCTGTTGCCGGTTTATCTGCCGGTGCTTTCAGCTCTTTGTAATCGTATTCTCGTAAATCTGCCAGTGTTTAGACATTTGGCACTGTTGCGCGTCATTGTTGCACGCCCGCGGCCCGTCGTGATGGAGAAACCGCTCTCCTGCACAATCGTCATTCCCTGCCGTAACGAGCGCGGAAACATAGAGCCGGCGGTGGAGCGTATTCCCGAACTTGGCAAGCACACGGAAATCATTTTTGTGGAGGGCAACTCGACCGACGGCACGCGAGAACAAATTGAACGCACGATCGCGCAACGTCGCGATCGCGACATTAAGCTCGTTGCGCAGGAAGGTCGCGGAAAAGGCGACGCGATTCGCCGCGGATTCGACAAAGCCACCGGTGAAATACTTATGATCTTGGATGCGGATTTAACCGTCGCACCGGAGGAGTTACCGAAGTTTTACGCAGCGCTGGCCAAAGGAAGGGCAGATTTTGTGCACGGTTCCCGACTGATTTATCCGATCCAAAATGAAGCGATGCGTTTCCTGAATCTTCTAGGCAACCGGTTCTTTAGCATCGTATTCACCTATCTGCTCGATCAGAAATTTAAAGATACGCTTTGCGGGACGAAGGTTCTGCTGCGTTCCGATTATGAGAAAATCGCTCGCAGTCGAGAATATTTTGGCGACTTCGATCCGTTTGGCGACTTTGATTTGATTTTCGGAGCAGCGAAATTGAACTTAAAAATCGTCGAGATTCCAATTCATTATCTCGCGCGTACCTATGGAATTACAAACATTAGCCGTTTCCGCCACGGTTTGCTGCTTTTGCAGATGGCGTGGTACGCGATGTGGAAAATAAAGTTCGCCTAGCGCGGTTACGGAAAAACCGCTCAGACAGGAAAGCGGGCGCCTTGGCATTGATCTGCGCAGCGCTGGCACTAGTCACGTTCGCGCTCTACTGGCGCGTGCAATGGAACGACTTCATCAATTACGACGACAATGTCTACATTGCAGAAAATCTGCACGTCCTCCGAGGTATAAACGGCCCGGACGTAAAATGGGCATTTACGACCGGGTACACGGGTTATCCGCATCCGGTTACCTGGCTCTCGCACCAGCTCGATTACCAACTTTACGGACCGTGGGCTGGCGGCCATCACCTCACGAGTGTTGCCGTCCATACAGTCAACGTACTGTTGCTGTTCTTGTTTTTGTGGCGGACGACGCGGGGGATCTGGCAGAGCGCCTTCGTCGCGGCCATCTTCGCTGTTCATCCACTGCACGTCGAATCAGTCGCGTGGATTGCGGAACGCAAAGATGTGCTGTGCAGCCTGTTCTTTTTGTTGACGCTGCACGCCTATGCATCCTACGCGGAAAAGAGATCCAGGGGGCAGTACGTGCTCGCTCTACTCTTTTTTGCCCTGGGACTTCTCTCGAAGCCGATGATCGTCACGCTGCCGTTGATCTTGTTGCTTCTCGATTATTGGCCCCTGGGACGGATGCCATTAGGAGCAACCAAACACAACTGGGGAGTGTCCGGCGCTGTCCGGGGCCTGATCTGGGAGAAAATACCATTTGTTTTACTGGCGGTCGTCTGGAGTCTAATCACCTTCTTTATCCAGAAAGAAAGCGGCGACGTTGCTGGAATAGCGAAGATCGGCATCATCACGCGGGTCGCCAATGCGGTGGTAAGTTATGCGACTTACCTTTGGGAAACATTCTGGCCCCACAACCTGGCTGTTTTTTATCCATATCCGCAACAATTGCCGTGGCTGGTGGTGGTGGGCGCGGCAGCGTTGCTCGCCTTCATTTCGGTCGTAGCTGTCGCTGGAAGACGCTCGTTTCCCTATTTTATTGTCGGGTGGTTGTGGTTTTTAGGAATGCTCATGCCTGTCATTGGCGTGATTCAAGCCGGTGCGCAAGCGCGGGCGGATCGTTATACCTACCTGCCACAAATCGGACTCATTGTTGCCTTCAGCTGGGCGATTTCCGATTTGTCGAAGTCGTGGCTGTATCGTCGCTCTCTTTTCGTGGCCGCCGCGGCAATTGCACTGACGCTGCTCGCGGCGCGGGCATGGCGTCAGGCTGCAGTGTGGCATGATAGCGAATCGCTATGGAGGCATGCTCTGGCTGTCACGAACAATAACGACACCGCTCATACGCAGCTTTGCGATGCGCTCGTTCGAAAAGGCCGCATCGATGAAGCGATTTCACAGGCTGAAATGGCACTACAAATTCGACCAAATAGCCCGGAGGCTCATAGCAATCTTGCCATTGCTCTTTCCCAGAAGGGCGAAATCGACTTGGCGCTTCTTCATTTCCAAAGGGTCTTAGAAATAAAGCCGGACCGCCCAAAGCTGCACTACAACATGGCCACCGTCTTGGCTGAGAAAGGACAATTGGACGCGGCGATTCTGCATTATGAAAGAGAATTGCAAATCCAGCCCGCGTTCGCGGAAGCTTACAATAACCTCGGCATTGCGCTTATGGGCAAAGGCGAGCTTGATGACGCTCTCGTTCGTTTCCAGAAGGCGCTCCGGGTGAATCCGCGGTTACCGAAAGTTCATTACAACGCAGCTGTCGTCCTCCTGCGAAAGGGCGAGCGCGACGAAGCCATTGAGCATTTGCAAAAAGAACTGCAAATCAACCCCGCCAGCACAGAGGCACATAACAAACTCGGCCTCGCGTGGTCGCAGGAGGGGCGAATCGATCTAGCAATCGGTGAATGGCAAAAAACTCTGGAGCTGCAGCCGAACGATCTAAACGCGCACTTTTATCTGGCCTGGATTTTCGCGACATTCCCAGACGACACAATTCGTAATGGGACGAAAGCCATAAGTCTGGCTGAACGCGCGCTGCACCTTTCCGGTGAAAGAGATCCACGGATCTACCGGTTGCTGGCTGCGGCCTATGCGGAGAATGGTCAATTTGATGAGGCGATACAAACCGCGCAGCGCGGTTCGCACCTGGCCATCGAGCAGGAAAACTACGCGTTGGCCGATCGGCTTGAGTCAAACATCGATCTTTACCGGAAGAGCGTTCCGCTGCGTGACACGGGCGAGTAAAGGCGCGGAGATTTCGTTCTCACATCCTCAGCGACAGCTAGCGATTCGAAACAGCAACGAGCAAATTGTCCCCGGTCATCTCCGAGGGCTGCGGCATTCCGAGAAGAAACAAAAGGGTCGGGGCAACGTCAGCGAGAATACCATCGCGACATGTAAACTCGGCGGCGTCCGCGGCAACGTAAATAAGATGCACGAGGTTGGTCGTGTGCGCGGTGTTTGGTGAGCCATCAGGGTTTCGCATCAGTTCGCAATTGCCGTGATCTGCCGTAATCAGACATTTCCCGTCGAAAGCGAGCAGCTCCGGAACAATCCGGGCAATGCAGGCATCTACTGTTTCAACCGCCTTTATCCCAGCCTCAACAACGCCGGTGTGACCGACCATGTCCGGATTCGCGAAATTTAAAATGATGAGATCGTAGTTCGCCATTCGCGCGCAAACTTCGTCGGTTACTTGCAGCGCGCTCATTTCCGGTTGCAAATCGTAGGTCGCGACTTTGGGCGAGGGCACTATTTTGCGCTCTTCGCCCGGAAATGCGCGCTCAACTCCCCCATTAAAAAAATAGGTGACATGCGGATACTTTTCTGTCTCCGCGATGCGTAACTGCGTCTTGCCGGCAGCACTGGCGACTTCGCCGAGAATGTGCACCAAATTTTCCGGCGCAAAAATATAGGGCGACGGATAGGTCACATCGTACTGCGTCAACGTTACGAAATGGACGCACGGCCAAACTCCACGCTCGAAGCCATCAAATTTTTCGAGGAGAAAGGCCTGCGAAAGTTGACGGGCGCGATCAGCGCGGAAATTGAAAAATAAAACGACATCATCATCGCGCACCCGTTGCTCGCCGGCGTGCGAAAAGATCAGCGGGGGCATGAATTCGTCAGTCTTGCCTTCCTTGTATTTTGCCGCCACCGCCTCGGCCGGCGATGTCTTTATCTGTTCACCCCGGCCAAGGACGATTGCGTCCCACGCCTTTTTGGTGCGATCCCAGCGGCGATCGCGGTCCATGGCGAAATAACGACCGACAACAGTTACAATTCGCGCG